>NZ_CBCPLW010000023.1:0-73565 GCF_965119515.1 Aeromonas sp. Marseille-Q7275 | reverse complement strand
TCCTCACTTCGAAAGTCAAGCGGTTGTTTTCGCTTTTCTTTCGGCGCCTGCTTCACAAGGAAGATGGCTCATCAGTCCGGCGTGTTCCGCCGTGCTGGTAGGGGCGCATTATAGGGAGCCGGATCACGATGACAAGGGATTTTTTGAAGAAAGTCACGGAAACTTCAAATTATCCAGTTAGAAACAGCTTACCCAGTGTATATATACAATGTTATCCACAAGCCGATGATTTCAGCTCTGTTTTATTGGCATTTAACCGGGTCTTCCTTGTTTAAGGAATGCCATACTGAAGCGGATAATGTGTCCCGAGTGGTCCATGGTAGCGTCCTGTCGTAAAGCTGGTTACCATGGAGGTGAATAGAGTGTTGCACCTTTTTTGCTTTCATTTACAAAAGGTCTTTAAAGATGAATTTATCCAAGTTTCCCGTTTATGTGCAGGCGGCCGTTCTCGCTCTGGTGTTGGCGTTGGTCGGTTATCTGGTTGCCCAGGCCCTGCAGTTTTCCCTGAAAGCCGAAGTCATTTTTGCCGTAGGTCTGGCCATTGGCGGTTTCGTGGTACCGCTGTTCCTTAACCGGGCTCCTGCCGCTGCGGCCGAGCAGAATGCCAGCCAAGAAACATGCACCTTATATGTAGGCAACCTGCCCTACCGTGCCAACGAGATTGCCGTGCGCGAGCTCTTTGCCGAGCAGGGTCTGGTGATTTCCGTCCGTCTGATGAAAGACAAGGCCACTGGCAAGCGCAGGGGCTTCGGATTTGTTGAGATGCCGGTCGCCGATGCGGCCAAGGCCATAGCCGCGCTCAATGACAAGGAGTATCAGCAGCGCACCCTTAAGGTACGTGAAGCCAACGACAAGCGGGACAGGGATGAGAGAGAAGGCGCCGACGTCGACGCCTGAGGACTCAGCACAGCACCTCTTCGAGTGATGACAGCCCCCATGCTTGCAAGGGGGCTGTCAGTTTTTGGGCCCGGGCATCCAGCAGGCTGCAATAGGCATGGCCCTGCCCTTCCCCGGTGAGGGTGGACGGGAGCGCGGCCAGCAGATGGGCCACCCGTCTTGCCACCGCATTGCCCGAGTCAACCAACTGGGCCTCCGGCATCAGTTGCCGGATTTCATCCCCCAGCAGCGGGAAATGGGTACAGCCCAACACCAGGGTATCCGGCCTCTCCTCCCCTTCCATCCAGTCCGCCAGCACCTCTCGCAGCAGCCCCATGTTGACCGTCTGTCCCGCCAGCTTGCGCTCGGCCTCGATCACCAGCTCGGTCGCCCCCTTGAGCAACACCCGCTTGCCCGGCGCGAACTGGGCGATGAGCTCATGGGTATATTCGCGGCTGACGGTGCCCGGGGTTGCCAGCAAACCGATGCAGCCATTGCGGGTCAGGGCGGCGGCAGGCTTGATGGCGGGCACCACGCCCACCACAGGAATGCTCAGGGTGGCTCGCAGAGATGGCAGGGCTATGGTGCTGGCCGTGTTGCAGGCGATCACCACCAGATCGATGGCGTGTTCGGCCACCATGTGGCTGACCAAGCCGGTGCAGACAGCGATCAACTCTGGTTCGCTCAGCTCGCCATAGGGGAAGTGGGCATTGTCGAAGCAGTAGAAATAGTTGTGTGCCGGCAGGGTGCGACGGATCTCCCCATAGACGGTCAAGCCGCCCATACCGGAGTCGAACACGAGAATATTGGCCACCAGAGCTCCCCCTTGGATGCGAGGCGGCGATCATACTCCCGCCGGCGGCCAATAGAAAAGGCCCCGTACAGGACGGGGCCTCGCTTTTTCCTCTCTATATAAGCAGAGCAGCGGATCAGAGACGGTAGTCGGCGGTCAGCTTGAACTCGGTGCCCGGCGAGGCATAGCCATAGGCCGGGACATAGTCACGATCGAACAGGTTGTCGATGCGACCGCCCAGGGTAAGCGCAGGCGTCACCCCGTAGCTGGCCCCCAGATTGACCAGGGTGTAAGAGCTCAGCACCACCCGCTCTGCGGGGAAGCTGCTGAAGTTCTTGTCGTCCCGCTTGCCCACATAGAGCAGCTCGGTCGACAGATCCACCGGGCCCAGCTGTACCTGTGTCAGCCAGCTCGCCTTCTGCTTGGCACGGCGCAGCAGCGGCTGATCGCCATCGTTCTTGTCTTCGGTCTTGGTGTAATCGAAGCTCAGGTCATGATGGAACGGACCGGTTTCCAGCCCCAGCGCCACTTCCACGCCGCGGATCTCGGCATCCGTGTTGTCTGGTTTGCAGCTGGAGAAGGCGCTCTGGCAGGAGATCAGGTTCTGGATCTGGTTGCGATAGAGGTTCACTGACCAATCCCAGGCGGTGTAACGGCCGGAGAAGTCCAGCTCCAGGTTCTTGCTCTCTTCCGGCTTCAGATCCGGGTTCTCATAACCGGGATAGTAGAGATCGAGGAAGGTCGGCGCCTTGAAGCCGGTGCCGTAGCTCAACCGCACATTGTGGTTGTCATCTATGTCCAGCCCGCTGGCGGCGGACCAGGTGTTGTGACGGCCATACTGCTCGTTGTCATCGGTGCGACCGGACAGCTCCCACAGCAGGGCCTGCCAGCGATAGCTGCCCACCGCAAACAGACCTGTGTTGTCGCGATCCGGGGCATTGAAGGACTGGCCATAGCTGCGCGAATCGGACTTCATCTGCTCTTGCTGCCAATCGGCGCCACCGGTCAGGTTGAGCCCCTCGATGCCGCTCCAGCTGTTGATCCAGGAGAAGCGGGTCAAGCCGGTGTGGATCGGCTGGGCACTGGACTCCCCCTGGCTCTCCAGCCAGCTCTTCAGCTTGTTCTCGCCGTAGCTGGCTTCCAGCCGGCTGGTCAGGGTCTCGCTCTGGAACTTGATGCCACCGTCGTACTGGAAGGCCTTCACCCGGCTCTGGTCGGCCGACTGATAGGGGTCGTCCATCTCGGTCTGGTTGTCATAACCCTGGGCGTTGAAATCGGCACTCCAGGCGTCGTTGAAGGCATGGTTCATCCCGACCTGGCCATTGAGGCTGTCGAAACCGTCCCGATCCGGCTGCTGGGCACCGGCCACCACGTCGAACCCATCGGTCCGCTCATAGCCCACCAGCAGGTTCATGTCGGTCTGCTGGCCAAGCGCCTGCACGGTGCGCAGCTGGCCCTGACCATAACCATGGCTGCCTGCGCCCCCCTTCAGGTGGGTCTCGCTGCCATTCTTGGCGGAGGTCTTGGTGATGAGGTTGATGACGCCACCTATGGCATCCGAACCGTAGACGGCGGCCCGCGGCCCGCGGATGTACTCGACCCGCTCGATGTTGCCGAGCGGGATCTGGCTGAGATCCGGCGTGCCGGCCACCATGGCGGCGATGGGACGGCCATTCATCAGCACCAGGGAGTGGTTGGAGTTGGTGCCGCGGATGAAGAGGCTGCTGATATGGCCCCGGCCACCCAGGGTGGTGATCTGTACCCCGGGCAGGGTCTTGAGCAGATCCGTCAGGCTCGATACCTGGCGGGATTCGATCTCGGCGCGATCGATCACCACCACGGGAGCCAGCACAGAACTGACGGGTTGTTCCACCCGGTTGGCGGTGACCACCATGGTGTCATTGGCAGGAAGGGAAGACTGGGCAAAGGCCGCCGTTGGCAACAGGGCAGCCGCCAATAATTTCTTGGACATGAGAGATCCTTAAGTTCGCGTAAGCATCTACTTCGTGGCCGGTTTCTCTCGGCCCGAAATACGAACTTTGGCAGGTCTTCGGGCTTGGGGGCTGATGGCCTACAGCGACGGCTTCCCACCTGACGGCAGTGCCCTGATGTCGCTTCGTTCCCCCTTACCGCTGCGCGCCAGCTCCGGATTCTCACCGGATTCCCTTTTAAGCATGATGCGCCAAAGCGGGGGGATTATAGGCAGAGCCGGATTGGATGTATAGCCATCTGGATTGCTGCCATCACTTTTTCCCACCAGAGGGTGTCGAGTGGCACAATTGCCGCCCTGCGCCTCTGTCATGACCTCAGTTAGGCGCAATCCGACGGGGTCAGACGCAAGAAATGTTGAGCCAGGTCCCACGGCTTTTTGGTAACATGCGGCAAACGTTTGACACCCCCGAGGAAGCCGTAATGACGACCCCCCCAATGATCGGCCTGGTAATGGGCTCTGACTCCGATTGGCCCGTGATGCAAGCGGCAGCCCGCATCCTCAAGGAGCACGGCGTGCCCTATGAAGCGCGCGTCGTCTCCGCCCATCGCACCCCGGATCTGCTGTTCGAATATGCCGCCAGTGCCCGCGAGCGCGGCCTGCGCGCCATCATCGCCGGGGCCGGCGGGGCCGCCCACCTGCCGGGCATGCTGGCCGCCAAGACCACGGTGCCTGTGCTGGGTGTGCCCATCCCGACCCGTCAGCTCAAGGGGATGGACTCCCTGCTCTCCATAGTGCAGATGCCCAAGGGGGTGCCGGTCGCCACCTTCGCCATCGGCGAGGCGGGGGCCGCCAACGCCGGTCTGTTTGCCGTCTCCCTGCTGTCGGTTGCCCAGGATGGCGACGCCCCTCGCTATCACCAGCAGCTCGACAGCTTCCGCGCCAACGAGCGCGATCGGGTGCTGGCCCTGCAACTGGAGGACCCGGCATGATACTGCCCCCCGCCACCCTCGGCATGCTGGGGGGCGGCCAGCTCGGCCGCTATTTCGTGATGTCGGCCCATCGCCTCGGTTATCAGGTGATAGTGCTGGATCCGGATCCCGCCAGCATCGCCGGCGCCGCGGCCGACGCCCAGATAGTGGCGGCCTATGACGACGCCGAGGCGCTGCGCGATCTGGCCAGTCGCTGTGATGCCGTCACCTGCGAGTTCGAAAACGTACCGGCAGCCTCCCTGGCCCTGCTGGAGCAACACCTGCCGGTGCGCCCTGCGGCCAGCGCCGTGCGCGTCTGCCAGGATCGCCGGGAAGAGAAAGCCTTCCTGACCCGCGCCGGGGTGCCGGTCGCCCCGAACCTGACCCTGCTGCCGGGCGATCCGCTGCCGGCCCTGCCCAGCGACCTCTTCCCCGCCATTCTCAAGACGGCTCGCGAAGGCTATGACGGCAAGGGACAGTGGACTATCCACCAGGCCGACGAGCTGCCAGCGGCCCTGGCCACCAGCGGCGTGCCCTGCGTGCTGGAGAAGCGCCTGCCGCTGGAGGGGGAGTTTGCCCTCACCCTAGCCCGCAGCCCGAGCGGTGCCATCAGCGCCCTGCCCCTGGTGCAGAACTGGCACAGCGGCGGCATCCTGGATCAGACCCGCTCCCCGGCCAATGTGCCCGCCCTGGAGGCGGAAGCCCAGCGTATCGCCGAGCACATCATCGCCGCCCTCGACTATGTGGGGGTGCTGACGGTGGAGTTCTTCCTGGTCGGCGGCGCGCTGCTGGTCAACGAGATGGCGCCCCGCCCCCACAACTCGGGCCACCCCAGCATCGACAACGCCGGTTGCAGCCAGTTCGAGCTGCAGGTGCGCGCCCTGTGTGATCTGCCCCTGCCGGCGCAGGCTGAGGTTCAGCCCGCCATCCTGCTGAACCTGCTCGGGGATCTGTGGCAGGACGGCACGCCGGACTGGGCCGGCGCCCTGGCCCTGCCCGGGGTGCACCTGCACCTCTATGGCAAGGGCGACGCCCGCCCCGGCCGCAAGATGGGCCATGTGACCGTCACCGGCCGCGACTGGCCGACGGTCGAAGCCACCGCCAGCCAGCTGCGCACCCTGCTGGGACTGCCGCCGCGCTAAGCGTCGCTGGTACCAACGAAAAGACCCGGGCCAAGGCCCGGGTCTTCTTTTTTACCGCAGTGGGGACCAGGTCAGCCCCGATCCGCCGCCACCGTAACGGGGGCCGGCAGCCGTATGGTGAGGGAGAGCACCAGGGCCACCACCAGCAACACCAGAATGAGGTTGAAGGTCGCCATGAAGCCGCCAAACAGGGAGGCCACGATGGAGCCTATAATGCTGCCCAGACCAAAGCCCAGATAGATGACGCCGTAGTTCTTGGTCAGGTTGTTGAGCCCGAAGAAGTCGCTCACCAGCGAGGGGTAGACGGTGATGGTGCCGCCGAAGCTGAAGGCGACGCAGGCGACAGCCACGAAGAAGAGGTTGGCATTGAGCGGCACGAACAGCAGCAGCGCCATGCCCGCCAAGGTAATCAGCTGGGCGATGGTGATGACCCGGATGCGGGACATCTTGTCGGACAGTATGCCCAGCACCAGGCGACCACCCAGGTTCGCCATGGCGATGATGGCGACGGCGTTGGCGGCGACCACGGCAGGCAGGCCCACCATCTTCTCGCCGATGTCCTTGGCCACGCCGATGACATAGAGGCCGCTCATGCAGGCGGTGAGGAACATCAGCGCCAGCATCCAGTACTGGGGCTTGCGCATCGCCTCGGCCAGGGTGAAGTCACGGCTCTCGGTCTGCTGCACGGAAGCGGCCTGCTGGGGCGCATCCTTCATCAGCATGCCGCCCACCAGCACCATGGACATGGCGATCAGCCCCCACAGCTGGAAGGTCGCCTCCAGCCCATTGTTCGACAGCAGCAGCAGGTTGATGTACTTGAAACCCAGGCTGCCGAGGCCATAGGCACCGATGGAGCAGGCGGAGATGAGCCCCTTGCGCTCCGGGAACCACTTCACGCAGTTGGAGAGGGTCATCAGGTAGCCGGTTCCGTCGGCGAAGCCCACCAGAATGCCGGCGCAGAGGTAGAGCATGGCCAGGTTGCTGGCGTGGGCGGTGAGGAAGAAGCCGATGCCGAGCAGCACGCCGGCTCCCAGGGTAACGTTGCGCACCCCGAACCGCTCCTGCAACTTGCCCGCCAGGGAGGAGGCCACCGCCAGGGAGAGGCTGAGCAGGCCGAAGGCGAAGGCCACCTGGCTCACCGGCTCGTCCAGCTTGTCGGAGAGCTGGGCGTTGAACAGGCTCCAGGTGTAAACGGATCCCAGCGCGAACTGGGTGATGATGGTCCCCAACAGGGTGAGGTAGCGGGTGCGATTCAGATCGATGGTCATGATGCGTCTCGGTCGATGGCCTTAAGGAAACTGGGGCCACTATAGGCAAGACGCCACTCCCGCCGATCGATTAAGGCATGAAATGCAGATCGGCGGGCATGAATGACAATCAGAGCCGCATCAGCTGACGGAACGCCTTGATGTTGCTGCGGCTGACCGGCACCTCGAACGGCAGATCATGGAGCCGGATGAGATAAGTGCTGTTGAACCAGGGGACTATCTCGCGGATCTTGTTGATGTTGACGCAGTAGGAGCGGTGGCAGCGAAAGAACCCCTCCGCCGGCAAGCGGCTGACAAACTCGCTGAGGGCCATGGTCATCACGTAACGATCGGTGCGGGTGTAAACATGGGTGAGCTTCTCGTCCGCTTCCGCGTAGTAAATCTGTTCGCAGGGAGTGACTATGATGCGCTCCCCCTTCACCAGATTGACGGTGCGATTGTGCGGGATGCTCACCTCCCCCTGCCCCGGCTGCGACTTGCCCGCATGCTCGAGCTTTTGCAGCAGATTGATGATACGCGGCTCGTTGTAGGGCTTGAGGATATAGTCGAACGCCTCCAGCTCGAACGCCTCCACCGCGAACTCCTTGTAGGCGGTGACGAAGACGATATGGGGCGGATGGCTCGACTTGTGCAGGTTCTTGGCCAGCAGCAGGCCGTCGATGGAGGGGATCTGGATATCCAGGAACACCACGTCCACCTCGTGATCCTGCAGGTACTTGAACGCCTCCAGCCCATCCTCGAAGCTTGCCACTATCTCGAGCTGGCTGTGCTGGTTCACCAGATAGATCAGCTCCTCGCGAGCCAGATATTCGTCTTCCACTATGATGGCTTTCAGCATGGCATTGCCCCCTGAAGGCGCGCAGGAGAGACCAGCACCTCCCGCATCAAACATTCATCTTCGACAATGATGGCTTTCAGCATGACAACCCCTCTCGCAGCACACACTTATCTTCAACCATGATGGCCCTCAACATGGCATCGCCTCCTGATCCGGCAGATAGAAACAGACTTCGGTTCCCGGCTCCAGCCGCTTGAGGTGCAGGCCGTCCCCGTACAGCAGCTTGACCCGCTGATGCACGTTCATCAGGCCTATGCTGCGACTCTCCACCCGGCCGGCGGCCACCCCGTCGATCACCGCCTGGCTGATGCCGTAGCCGGTGTCGCGCACCGCCACCCGAATCCCCCCCGCCAGCTGCTTCACCTCTATGGTGACCCGGCCCGGCGCGCTGCGGGGCTGGATGCCGTGCAGGATGGCGTTTTCCACCAGGGGCTGCAACAGCAGGCTCGGCACCTGGATGTGGACGTCGTCCACCTCGAACACCACCTCCAGCTTGTCCCCGAAACGGGCCTGTTCGATGGCCACGTAGTCGCGCACCTGCTGCAGCTCCTCCTGGATGTCGATGAGCTCGTCCCCCTTGTTGAGGTTGTAGCGCAGGTAGTCCGCCAGATTGGCGATCAGCTGGCGCGCCTGCTGGGGGCGGATGCGGATCAAGGACGAGATGGCGTTGAGGGCATTGAACAGGAAGTGCGGGTTGATCTTGCTCTGCAGGGCGGTGAACTCCGCCTTGCGGGTCATCTCTTTGAGCTGCTCGATGCGCGACACCTCCATCTGGGTGGAGATGAGCTGGGAGAGGCCCACCGCCATCTCCTTGAGGGAGCTGGTGATGCTGTGAGTGCGGCGGTAGTAGATCTTGAGAGTGCCGCTGACGGCGCCGTTCTCCCGCAGCGGAATGATGATGACCGAATGGAAATCGGAGAGGTGATACTGGCGCAGATCGTTGTTGATGATGATCTGGTCGAGCAGCACCGCCCGCTGGGTCATGTCGCTGATGGCGTGGTGCTCGTCCAGCTCGTAGTAATCCTTGCCCACCCCCACGTAGGCCAGCACGTCCCGGGTGTCGGTGATGGCCACCGCATCGGCGTCGATCTCGCGTCGGATCACGGCGCACACCTGGCCGAGGGAGTGGCGATCGATGTTCTGGAAGAAGGGCAGCGTCTGGTTCGCTATGTCCAGCGCCAGCTTGGCCTGCTTGGCGGCAATCAGCTCCTTCTCGTCATCCAGATCCTGCACCAGCTTGATGATGAGGCCGATGCAGAGGGTCCCGGCGATCATGGGGTAGGCGATGTGGCTGACGATCTCTACCCCCACGGCATGGGGCTCGGTCAGCAGCCAGATCAGCAGCATGGTCAGCCCCTCGCAGGCCATGCCAGCCAGTATGCCGTAGAGCCAGAGCCGCGATTTGCGGCATTTCAGGTGCAGCCAGGTGGCGAGCAGACCGGCGATGATGCTGGCGATGAGGCAAGGGATGGAGGTGTGGCCATCCATGTCGATGAGGTAGCGGTGCAGTCCCGAGATGACTCCGGCCGGAATGCCGACCCAGGGGCCGAACAGTATGCCGCCTGAGATGATGGCGATGATCCGCACGTTGATGAGGGCCCCCTCCACCGGAATGCCGGTGTAGGTGCTGAACACCGCGAACAGGCCGAAGATGGCGGCCACCAGCAGCAGCTCCGCCGGGGTGTGATCCCGCTTCTGGAACAGTCGCTGGAATGGCCGGGTGCGGGTCAGGAGAAAGAGCGTCATCAGCATCAGCGCCGCCCGTTCAAACACCGCCAACAACATCATCTGATTTTCGAGCATGGGGCCCTCCGGCCTATGGCCACAAGGGGCGCACTATAGAAGGAATCTGGCCATGGACGGCTGACCCCGATCAAATCAGGGGCATGAGACCACGGCGGCAGGATTGAAAAGAGAGGGGCCCTCTCATCGGGCCCCAGTGTACCGCAGGCAGGCACCGGGGAGGCATAGCACTGCCATATTCAGCCCGATGGAGAAGGGAGGGACGGCATCAGGACGACAGGGTCGCCAATCTGGCGGCGAAGCCCATGAAGAACAGACCGATCAGGCCATTGCCCAGCCGGGCAAGCCCCTGTTTACGGCGAAAGAAGCTAGCCACCAGGGTGCCGCCGAAGATCAGCAGGGTGAGATAGACGAAGCTCATGGCTTCCAGCATGCCGGCCAGCACCAGGTAGGAGATCCAGGTGTGGGCATAGCTGAAGTCGATGAACTGCACGAAGAAGGAGACGTAGAACAGGATCGCCTTGGGGTTGGTGAGGCTCAGGGTGAGGGCCTTGGAGAAATAGCGCTCCCCCAGCTCCACCGAAGACTCCTGCCCTTCGCGCCTGGCAATGAAGTTGGCATGGAGGATCTTCACCCCCAGATAGAGCAGGTAGATGGCGCCGAGATAACGCACCAGAGTAAACAGCAATGGGGTGGTGCGAATGAGGGAGGCGATCCCCAGATAGGCACAGAAGATGAGGATGGCGTCACCGACGAAGACCCCGAGGGCGGCGCGATAGCCAGGCCCAATGCCCCGCACCGCGGCGGTGCGCAGAACATAAATCGAGTTGGGGCCCGGCGCTATGATGATGAAGAAGAGCCCCACCAGATAGGTCCAGACGTTGATGACTCCCAGGCTTTCGAACATGTTCCCTCCATGGCGGGCGATGGGCCGGATAGCGGCGGCAGGCTTTCTATACTAATCCGCCACGCGCCAAGCACAAGATCTGACCTGCCATCCCCACACCTTCAGGATGAACGGCTGGCACGCCGATCGAGAGCAGCCCCGGTGTTCGCCCACTTTGGTTATGTCCAGATGCACCGGGATAGGGCATGGTAGAGGGAGTGTGAAACCGCAGATACCTCACCCATGGACAAGACCCTGAGTACCGACACACCGATCGCCGCCCCGCCCTCGGCCGACCCCCTGAACACCACCACTTATCCGGTGATTGCCGCCATCAGCTTCTCGCACCTGTTGAACGACATGATGCAGTCGGTGCTGCTGGCCATCTATCCGCTGCTGAAGCTGGGGCTCGATCTGTCGTTCACCCAGATAGGGCTCATCACCCTCACCTACCAGTTCACGGGCTCGTTGTTGCAGCCGCTGATCGGCCTCTACACGGACCGCAAGCCCATGCCGTATTCGCTTCCCCTCGGCATGGGCTTCACCCTGATAGGCTTGCTCTCCCTGTCACAGGCGGGCAGCTTTGGCGCCGTGCTGCTGTCGGCCATGCTGATCGGCATGGGGTCCTCCGTCTTCCACCCGGAATCCTCCCGGGTCGCCCGCATGGCGGCCGGCAACCAGCCGGGCCTGGCCCAATCCCTGTTCCAGATCGGCGGCAACCTCGGCTCGGCCATAGGTCCGCTGCTCGCCGCGCTCATCATAGTGCCGCAGGGACAGGGCAGCGCCGCCTGGTTCTCGCTGTTCGCCCTGGTGGGCGTCATGGTGCTCTGCCTGGTCGGGCGCTGGTCCAGCCATCACGGGGCCAACTTCCACAAGCGGATGAAGGCCCATGCCGGCAGCGGCCTGAGCCGCCGCCAGATCGGCTGGTCGCTGGCCATCCTGGGCCTGCTGATGTTCTCCAAGTTCTTCTACATGACCAGCCTGAGCAGCTATTACACCTTCTATCTGATGGACAAGTTCAGCCTCTCCCTGGATAGCGCCCAGTTCCATCTGTTTGCCTTCCTGTTCGCCGTCGCGGCGGGCACAGTGCTCGGCGGGCCGGTCGGTGACCGCATCGGCCGCAAGCGGGTGATCTGGATCTCCATCCTGGGGGTCGCCCCCTTCACCCTGCTGCTGCCCCACGTCGACCTGTTCTGGACCTCGGTGCTCTCGGTGATCATCGGCCTCGTCCTGGCGTCGGCCTTCTCCGCCATCCTGGTCTACGCCCAGGAGCTGGTGCCCGGCAAGGTCGGCACCATCTCCGGCCTCTTCTTCGGCTTCGCCTTCGGCATGGGGGGCATAGGCGCCGCCCTGCTGGGCCAGCTGGCCGATGCCACCAGCATAGAGACCGTGTACCAGCTCTGCGCCTACCTGCCGCTCATCGGCTTGCTGACCGCCTTCTTGCCGACTCTTAGAAAAGGATAACGGGCCACCCCGCGAGGAATACCACCCATAAAAAACGCGGCCTGGGAGGCCGCGTTGGAGCCAGACAAGGGAGCCACCTAGGCGGCGCCATTGTCCGGGATGAATGAGGGAACAGGATTGTCAGCAGTACTGGCCGGCCACCCAACCGGAAGACCAGGCCCACTGGAAGTTGTAGCCACCGAGCCAGCCGGTCACGTCCACCACCTCGCCGACGAAGTAGAGACCGGGCACCTTGCGCGCCTCCATGGTCTTGGAGGAGAGCTCGTTGGTATCCACCCCCCCCAGGGTCACCTCGGCGGTGCGATAGCCTTCGGTGCCGTTCGGCAGTATCTGCCAGTCCCCCAGCAAGGTGGCCACCGCCTCCAGCTCCCGTTCGTTGTACTGACGCATCGGCTTGCTGTGGAGCTGCCCCAGCTCCACCAGCTTGTCGACGAAGCGCTTGGGTAGCTCGCGCCCCAGCACGGTTTTCAGCTCCTGGGCCGGATGGGCCTGGGCCCAGGCCTTGAGGGCCGCAGGGATATCCAGCTCGGGCAGCAGGTTGATGTGGATCTTCTCCCCCGCCAGCCAGAAGGAGGAGATCTGCAGGATGGCGGGGCCCGAGAGGCCACGGTGGGTGAACAGCATGGCCTCCTTGAAGCGGGTGCCATCCTCGGCGGTCACCGCCACCGGCAGGCTGACCCCGGCGAGATCGGCGAACGCCTCTTTCTGTTCCTGATGCAGGGTGAAGGGCACCAGACCGGCGCGGGTGGGCAGCACGTTGAGGCCGAACTGCTCCGCCAGCTTGAAGCCGTACGGAGTGGCGCCAAGTTTCGGCATGGAGAGGCCGCCGGTGGCCACCACCAGCGAGTGGCAGCTGACCTCCCCCTGACTGGTGGTCAGCACGAAGCCCTCTTCGCTCTTGCTGACGGAGAGGATCTCGGTCTGGCACTGCAGGGTCACCCCGGCCCAGTCACACTCGGTGAGCAGCACCTCGACTATCTCCTTGGCGCTCTCGTCACAGAACAGCTGGCCCAGGGTCTTCTCGTGATAATTCACCCCGTGCCTGTCCACCAGATCGATGAAGTCCTGCTGGGTGTAGCGCGCCAGCGCCGACTTGCAGAAGTGCGGATTACCCGAGAGGAAGGCGTGGGGACCGGCCTGATGGTTGGTAAAGTTGCAGCGACCGCCGCCGCTGATGAGGATCTTGCGACCCGGTTTCTTGGCGTTGTCCAGCAGCAGCACGGATCGCCCCCGATAACCGGCCTGGGCCGCACACATCAAGCCGGCCGCCCCGGCCCCGATCACCACCACATCCACCTGCTTCATCGTCACTCACCCATCAAAAGAAAAACGGCCCCTGCCAAGGGGCCGTCATCGCATCCGGCAGAAACCACAGCGGCGGTTTCATGGCTGCATCAATCGAAAACGGCCCACGAGGGGGCCGTATTGTACTGGCTGAACACTAAGTGTCCACGACTATCAGGCGTTGCCGTCCATGATGCTGGCAGGGGCGCCCTTGGCCAGCTCGGCCAGCTCCTTGTCGATGAAGTAGAGACCCTTGCCATCTTCGCCCACCAGCGACAGGCGATCGACGATGCTCTTGAACAGCTTCTCCTCTTCGTGCTGCTCGGCCACGTACCACTGCAGGAAGTTGAAGGTGGAGTAGTCCTGGGTGGTGAATGCCACATGGGCCAGGCCGTTGATGCACTTGGTGATGTGGTACTCGTGCTCCAGGGTGGTGCGGAAGATGTCCCCCAGCGAGTTGAACTCGTGGGGAGGCGCATCTATGGCCCCCAGCAGCGGCATGCCACCGGTCTCGCTCACGTAGGTGAACAGGCGCTCCATGTGCTGGCGCTCCTCGGCGGCGTGCTTGCGCAGGAAGGTGGCAGCCCCTTCGAAGCCCTTGTCCTCGCACCAGGCGCTCATCTGCAGGTAGAGATTGGAGGAATAGAATTCAAGATTAATCTGCTCGTTCAACTTCTCGATCATGGCTTTGGCCAACATGATGATTCTCCACTGTGATTTGGTCACGATTGTCGCCACTGTTGCAGCCTGACGCAACCAGATACGGCGGTCAGCGCTCGCAGTTGTGACCCGGCTTCACCTCATCCTGTCACCCATACGGTTATAGAGAAGCAAAGAAACATGGTGTAGGTAGCGTCAGCCATTATGATGGCGCCAGTGGTCGGGGAAAGGATTCAATGAGATTCATTATGGCACTGGCGCTGCTCTGGATAACCCAGTTGCAGGCCACTCCCTCCTTGCTGGAAGAGGCTGAATTGCAGGCGGCGCGGGATCCCGTCGGCTATCTGCAGCGCCTCGACGCCAGCCCGCAGCAGGACATGGAGCTGTTCCATGCCAGAGCCCTTGCCCAGGCCGCCCTGGGACGCTACCAGCAGGCCCTGCTGGACAACGCCCGCGCCCGCGGGCTGGCCAGTGCCCAGCAGGAGAGCCGGCGCCTGCTCGACTTCAGATTGCAGCAGATTGCCCTGACCCTGGATACCGAGGCCCCCGAGCAAGCCCTCCAGCTGCTGACCCAGCTCAGGCCGGCCATCCTGGGCCATCTCCAGCAGGAGTCCGAGTGGCATGCCCTCAATGGCCTCGCCCTCTACCGTACCCAGCAGATGAAGGAGGCGATCGCCGAGCTCAAGACCGCCTTCCAGCTCAAGCAGAAAGGGCCAAGAAGCGCCCTCTCCACCCTGCAGTGTGCCCGCCTGATGATGACCCTTGGCAACCTCTATGCCGATCTCAGCCTCCACCGGGAGGCCGAGAGCTACTATCAGGATGCCCTCGGGCAGATGGTGCGACTGAACGAACCCAACAGTCAGGCCATCATCCAGGCCAACATGGCACGACTCTACATCGACATGGGGCGCCCCGATCGGGCGAGCGAGCTGCTCGAGGCCCTGCTGGCCACCCCCGGGCTCTCGCCCCACTATCGCGCCATCGTCCTCGGCTACAGGGCCATGGTGTTCAATGCGCAGCGAGACTGGCACTCCGCTTGGCAGAGCCTGGAGGAAGCGCAGGCCATCTATGAGGGGCTGGGTTATCCCCAGGCCGCCTCCCGGCTGACCGAGATCCGGGCCAGAACCCTGCAGGGACGGGGGGAGACCCAGCTGGCCTTGCAACTGCTGACGAATCAGCCAGGCCCGGTCAGCATAGAGGGCAAGGCGATGCAGGCCAGGCTGCTGGCAGACCTGGGACGCTACCCCGAGGCCTATGGTGTCATGACCCGCTACATGCAGCACTACAGGCAGCACTTCAACCAGACCCTGAGCCAGCATGCCGCCGCCTTCCAGGTCGAGATGGATCTGGCCCGCAGCGAGGCCAGCAATCTGGCGTTGCAGCAGGAGAACGAGAACAAGCGCCAGCAACTGCTGTATCAGCAGAGTGCCCGCTACTACCAGCTGATGCTGGTCGTCCTGCTGATCGGCGCCCTGATCCTGCTCGGACTCACCACCCACAGGCTGCACCGCAGCTCGCGCCACCTCTACAAGCTCGCCACCTTCGATCAGCTGACCGGGCTGCCGAACCGGCGCGCCCTGCTGGAGCAGCTGGAGCAGCAGTGGCAGCTGGATGCGCCACTGACCCTGCTCATCATCGACATCGACCATTTCAAGCAGATCAACGACAGGCACGGCCACCAGACAGGTGACCAGGCCATACGGCAACTGGCCCGGGAGCTGAAGAGCTGGGCGCCGGACTTGCAACAGGTCGGGCGCTGGGGAGGGGAGGAGTTTCTGGTGGCCATGACGCAGGACGGCGCCACCTGCTGGCGGCTGGCCGAACAGCTGAGAAACCGGATCGCCTACCTGGCCGCCCCCCACATGACCATCAGCATAGGGGTGGCGGAGCGCTCACCGGACGATGACAGCCTCAGCCAGCTGATCCACAGGGCCGACATGGCCATGTACCAGGCCAAGCGTCAGGGGCGCAACCAGACCATACTGGCTCCCGCCCCCAACCAGCCTGCCTGCAACGTCGCCTGACACAGGCACCTGACTCAGGGCAGCAGCTCGGTCAGGGAGGCGACATCCACCGGCGCCCCATAGTCCACGCCGGGCAGCTCGAAGCCGTTGAGCTGCATGAAGTCCTGGCGCAGCCCGGCGAAGTCCCCCAGGGCGTGGAAGCTGTCCGGTGTCACCTTGGACCAGAGCGCCGAGACGGCGGCCTGCACCGCCGGATCCAGCTCGTGGTCATCCATCCGGATCAGGCGGTTGCCGTCGGCCACCACCCCATGGGGCCCGTACATCTTGGCGGCAAACAGCCGCTGCATCTGCTCGATGCAGCCCTCGTGCACGCCCCGCTCCTTCATCACCCCCATCAGCAGGCCGAGGTAGACAGGCAGCACGGGAATATAGGCGCTCGCCTTGGTCACCAGCGCCTTGCACACCGACACCCAGGCGTGACCGCCGAGCTCGGCCAGCTGCAGGTTGATGGTCTCTGCGGTGGCGTGCAGGTGCTCCTTGGCGTAGCCGATGGTGCCGTCCCGATAGAGGGGATAGGTGGATTCAGGGCCAATGTAGGAGTAGGCGACGGTCTGCCCCCCTGGAGCCAGACAATCGGCCTGCTGCAACGCCTGCAGCCAGAGCTGCCAGTCTTCGCCCCCCATCACGGTGACGGTATCGCGGATCTCCTCCGGGGTCGCGGGTGCCAGGGATTGCTGCACCAGGGCGTCCTGCTCCAGATCCAGCCCCCAGCCGCTGAAGGGCTGGCCCGTGGTCTTGAGCACCGAGCGCACCTGGCGACCATCCGGCAGCACCCGAAGGCCGCTCGCCAAGGAGTAGACCACCAGATCCACCTGCCCCAGCTGCTGACGGATGGCGTCGATGGCCTGCTGGCGCAGGGCGTCCGAGAAGGCATCGCCGATCAGGTTGATGGCGATGCGCCCCTCCTGCTCCGCCGCCTGGCGAAACCAGATGTTGTTGTACCAGCCCGCGCTGCCGAGCCCCTTGTCGGAGGGCCCGCGCTCGAACGAGATGCCCAGGGTATCGGCGCCGGCGCCGAAGGTCAGCGCGATGCGCGACGCCAGCCCGAAGCCGGAGGATGCCCCCAGCACCAGCACCCGTTTCGGCCCGTTGAAGGGGCCCGCCCGCTTGACGCTGGCGATCTGCTGCTGCACGGCGGCGCGGCAGCCGATGGGATGGCAGTTGCGGGCCACACAGCCCTGGATCTGGGGATGAATGATCATGAATGAATCTCCAAGGGATCGATGGAATACGGGGAGCGGCCGCAGCGAGCGTCGGCGGCATCGCCACGGGAATTGGCTAGAGCATAACCAAGAAGCCGTGGATTACCTTGATGTCGGGTGGCATAGGGGCAAGAAAAGGGGGCAGAAAAACAAGAGGGAGCACAAGGCTCCCCAAAGCGGTATTCAGATGCTTTTTGTTGTGTTGTGTTCATTGCGAAGCACGGGCACATCCTATTCCCCTCACTCAGTCGGGGCAATAGAACGGCTGTGATCGGCTTCAAACTCCTGTTCAAAATATGTGCGATCCTTTATCCGCAATGGCAACCAGGGAGTACGGGCTTGCCATGCAAATCCTGAAACTGTGGTGACATCGCCGTTTTAGTTTCAGCGGACATTGGTATAGTGAACCCAGGATCAGTGAGGAGAATTCCCATGAGTGGAACCTATTACAAGCACATACTGGCGGCGATCGACCTGTCGGAAGACAACCGCAAGGTGATCGACAAGGCGGTCGACCGGGCCCGTTCCAATGGCGCCAAACTGTCGGTGATCCATGTGGACGTGGACCTCAAGGATCTCTACACCGAGATGATCGATATCGACATCGACAACGTGCAGGATCAGGTGATCGCCGAAGCGAAAGAGAAGCTGGAGGCCTTCCTCGCCTCGGTGGACTACCCCATAGAGAAGAAGCTGGTGATCTGCGGCGATCTGAGCGAGCGGGTCAATCAGGCGGTCAAGGATTACCAGATAGATCTGCTGGTATGCGGCCACCGCCAGAGCTTCTGGAGCCTGCTCACCTCCAGCGCCCGCCAGCTGATGAATACGGTGCCCTGCGATCTGCTGGTCGTGCCCTTGCAGAAGTGATCAAACAGGCGTAGCTTGATTTGCCATGAACATGACCATCGTCAATCACAACTACTGGTGGTGCTGCTTATAAACAGGCGGCACTGCTTTTCTATGTGATTTTTCCCAAAGAAAACACCGTGACCGCCGAGAGGCGGTCATTGTTTTCATCCCTTTGTCGCCTCCCGGCCCACCCCCACTGGAGAGAGTGACATGCACAACCCCGTTATCCTGACCGGCGATCGCCCCACCGGCAAACTGCACATAGGCCACTACGTCGGATCCCTGCGCCAGCGCGTCGAGGCCCAGCACCATTACCGCCAGTTCGTGATGATCGCCGATCTGCAGGCGCTGACCGACAACGGCCACAACCCGGCCAAGGTGACAGATCACGTGCTGGAGGTGATGGCCGACTACCTGGCCGCCGGCCTGGATCCGGCCAAGACCACCTTCTGCCTGCAGAGCGCCCTGCCCGCCCTCGCCGAGCTCACCACCTATTACCTCAACCTGGTCAGCGTCGCCCGGCTGGAGCGCAACCCCACCGTCAAGGCGGAGATCCAGCAGAAAGGGTTCGAGCGCAGCCTGCCTGCCGGTTTTCTGGTCTATCCCGTCAGCCAAGCCGCCGACATCACCGCCTTTCGCGCCACCCATGTGCCGGTGGGCGAGGATCAGCTGCCCATGCTGGAGCAGACCAACGAGATAGTGCGCCGCTTCAACGCCCTGGTAGGAAAAGAGGTGCTGACCGAATGTCAGCCCATCCTGAGCGACACCGGCCGCCTGCCCGGCATCGACGGCAAGGCCAAGATGTCCAAGTCCCTCGGCAACACCATAGAGCTCGGCATGTCGGCGGAAGAGATCAAGCAGGCGGTGTTTGCCATGTATACCGACCCCAACCACCTTAGGGTGAACGATCCGGGCCAGGTCGAAGGGAATACTGTGTTCGCCTATCTGGATGCCTTCCACCCGGACAAGGCGCTGGTGGCCGAGATGAAGGCCCACTACCAGCGCGGCGGGCTGGGAGACATGCGCTGCAAGCAGGTGCTGAACGACTGCCTGCAGACCCTGCTCGCCCCCATGCGGGAGCGACGTCAGGCGGCCATCGCCGACAAGGAGAAGCTGCTGCGCCTGTTGCAGCAGGGCACCTTGCAGGCCCGCGCCCTCACTGACGAGGTGCTGGCAGAGGTCAAGAACGCCATGGGACTGGACTACTTCGCCGGGCTGCGCTGAGTCGGCGCCCCCAGCGCGTCGGCACCGTAACGCTCGAAGGCGAGCCGGTGCAGCAGCCCCTTGAACCAGCCGATCGCCTCGTCGTGGGCGCTGAGCGGGTGGCCCGCCATCAGGTAGACGATGGGAATGGCGGGCTCCAGCTGATGCAGCCGCAGCGGGTAGTAGCGGCAGAAGTGACGCCCTATCATCTCGGGCACCACCACCAGATAGCGGCCGGTCGCCATCAGCTGCGGCACCGCCATGAAGCTCGGCAACCGCACCCCCAGCTCCCGCGCCACCCCGAAGCGGGCCAGCCAGAGATCCACCATGGCCTGGCTGTGCCCCCAGCTGGAGGTGTGGATGTGGGGGCGGCTCACCAGCTCGTCCGGCCCCAGCTCATCGGGCAGCGCGCTGCCAAGGGGTGACAGGCAGACCAGGGGATTGCTGAACCACTCCTCGCGCCACAAGCGGGGCGAGAGGTGGTTGGCGCCCGCAAAGCCGATCACCAGATCCAGCTCCCCCTTCTCCAGCTCCCGCTCGTAGTCGCTGTCCGCCAGCTCGCACACCTCCAGCCGGCAATGGGGCGCCTGCTGGACCATGCGCTCCACCAGGGTCGGCACCAGGCCGTGCTCCACCGAGCCCGGAGTGGCGATGCGAAACACCCGCTGGGCGCTGGCGGGCTCGAATCCCTTGGCCTGGCGCAGGCCCTGCTCCAGCATGGCCAGCGCCTGGCGCACAGGCCCGGCCAGCGCCTTGGCGCGCTCGGTGGGCATCATCTCCCGCCGGCTCATGACAAACAGGGGGTCGTCCAGCGCCTGGCGCAAGCGCCCCAGGGCGTGGCTGACGGTGGACTGGGAGAGGTGGAGCCGTTCCGCTGCACGGGTGACGTTGCGCTCCTGCATCAGCATGTCGAACACATTGAGCAGGTTGAGGTCGAGGCGGGAAAGGGGGAGTTCCATCGATATTGGCCATAGTTGAATGACGACAATTCATTTTTGGCATAGTAGCAGATTGCATAGAATGCGCGGGCGAATTACACGGAGATTAACATGCGTAGCTATCTGTTATTGCTGGCGATTGGCCTGTTGTGGGGCTCCCAGTTCATTTTCATGCATCAGGCCGTGACCGAACTGCCCCCCATCATGGTGGCGGCCGGTCGCGCCCTGTGCGGCAGCCTGACCCTGGGTCTGCTCTGCCTGTTCATGCGCCTCAAGAGCGAGCACACCCCCTGGCGTACCTATATGCTGATCGCCCTGCTCGATGCCACCATCCCCTTCATCATGGTGGCCTGGGGTCAGCAGTATGTGGACAGCGCCATCGCCGCCGTGGTCATGGGTTGTATTCCCTTTGTGACCATTCTGGCTGCGCCCCTGTTTATTTCTGGTGAAAGAATCACCAAGGGCGGTCTGCTCTCCGTGGTCATCGGCTTCGTCGGCGTGCTGGTGCTGTTCTGGCCAAAACTGGCCAACGGCATGAACGCCGGTCTGCTCGGTGCCATGGCCATACTGTTCGGCGCCAGCTGCTTCGCCATCGGCCTGCTGATGATCAAGCGCTTCGCCAAGGACCACCCCGTGGTGGTGGCCCGCAACATACTGATCTCGTCAGCCATCCAGCTGCTGCTGGCCGCGCCCTTCGTCACCGATCTGAGCGCCCTCACCCTGCCGAGCCAGCAGGCCATCGGTGCCGTGACCGTGCTGGGTGTCTTCTGTACCGGTCTGGTCTACTTCCTCTATATGGCGCTGATCCAGAAGGCGGGCCCGACCTTCGCCTCCTTCAGCAACTACCTGGTGCCGCTGTTCGGCGTCATGCTGGGTGCCCTCTTCCTCGGCGAGCAGGTGCACTCCACCACGGCCGTGGCACTGGCGCTGATCCTGGGCTCGGTCGCCCTGAACCAGTGGGCACAGCAGCGTCGTGCCCGTCGGGAGGCCAGCCTATGTCAGGCATCCTGACCACACTCTGCGGCGGTCTGGTGCTGATAGCCGGCTGGCAATATCGCCACCGGCTGGCCGGACTGCTCGGCCTGCTGATGCTGACCCTGCCCTGGTTCTTCGACAGCAAGCTGCAGGCCATGCTGAGCTATGCCCTGAATGCCTGAATGCCATCTCTGAATGTGTGACGAGAGTGTATCTCTCCTGTTTTTGGGACCGTTTTAAAAAAAACCTCCGATTTGTCCCCGCTACCGGTGCTCTGCGCCGGTTTTTTTATGCCGGTTTCCCGCCCTCCGAGCAGTAGCGGTAGCTGAGCCGCTCGTTCTTGCGCGGCCCCGTGATCTGCCAGGCGAGCAGAAAGCCGTCCTCGGTCGGCGTCAGTTCCGCGCTGTAGTGATCCTGGCCGCACAGGTGCGCCTCGGCGGTGAGCCAGCGCCCGTCTCCCTGGGGCAGCAGCTCGAACAGCAGCACCGGCGCCTGGTGGCGCAGGTGGGAGAGGCGGATCCCCCGCTCGCCACGCTGCCACCAGAAGCGGTTGTGCATGGTGAGCACCCGCCCATGGGGCGTGGTGTAGCGCCCCTGCTCCGTAAACAGCCAGCCCCCCTGATGATCGGTCACCCGCACCTCCCCCTCGCCACGGCCGTTCCAGTCGGTCGCGGAGCCCGCCCCGTTGCTCGCCTCGAAGGCAAACACACCGATCTGTGGCAACTGCCCCCATAAACGCTGGATCGCGCTTTCCAACTCGGCCATCATAGCGCCCTCCAAATTGACAACTGACGACAATTCAATCACATGAACTACTTGATAGGGGTTACCCTGCTCTGGTCCTTCTCCTTCAGCCTGATCGGGGTCTACCTCGCCGGCCAGGTGGACGCCTACTTCTCGGTGTTGACCCGCATCGTCCTCGCCAGCCTGGTGTTCCTGCCCTTCCTGCGCCGCCGCTGGCTGCGCCCCGATCTGGTGGCCAAGCTGATGGCGCTCGGCGCCATCCAGCTCGGCATCATGTATCTGTTCTATTACCACTCCTTCCTGCTGCTGACGGTGCCGGAAGTGCTGGTGTTCACCATCTTCACCCCCATCTACGTCACCCTGATCCACGATCTGCTGGAGGGGCGCTTCAAGCCGACCTACCTGTGGGGGGCGCTGCTGGCGGTGCTGGGGGCGGCCGTCATCCGCTTCGACGGCCTGACCGAGAGCTATGTGATGGGATTCCTGGTGGTGCAGGGAGCCAACCTCTGCTTCGCCCTGGGCCAGGTGGGCTACAAGGTGCTGCTGGCGCGAGAGGCGCAGCAACCGCCCCAGCTGGCGGTGTTTGGCTGCTTCTATCTGGGGGCCCTGGTGATCGCCCTGCCCGCCTGGTGGCTGCTGGGCCAACCGCAATACCCGACGAGTGGATTGCAGTGGGGCATACTGCTCTGGCTGGGGGTGGGGGCATCCGGGCTCGGCTACTTCCTGTGGAACAAGGGAGCCACCCTGGTGAGCAGCGGCGTGCTGGCCATCATGAACAACGCCCTGATCCCCGCCGGTCTGCTGGTCAATCTGGTGCTCTGGGGCAAGGATACGGATCTGTTCAGGCTCAGCCTAGGCGCCCTGCTGATGCTGGCCTCCCTCTGGGTCTGCCAGCGTCAGCCGGCGCGCAGCGCGGAGTGACGAACCGCCGATCACCAGGCCTGAGGGTGCAGGCCTCCTTTGACCCACAGGCATCGGCGGGTGAGTGAGCGCTGACTAAAAATCAGCCAACCACTGTGTTGCGTTCCCGCCTGGCCTGGCCGTGGCAGGAGGCCAGCCGGGCCAGCAGGTGATCGAGCTGCTCGGCGCTCTGGCTCTGCACCAGGCCTATGCTGACGGTCACCGGCCGCTCGGGCAACAGGCTAGCATCGGCGATCTCGAGACGCAGCCGTTCGGCAATCTCGAGGCCGCTCAGCCGATCTGTCTGGGAGAGCATCAGGATGAAACCGTCCTCGTCCCAGCGGGCGAAGGGATCTTCCCGCCGCAATTCGCGGCGCACTATGCGGGCCAGCTTGGCCAGCATGGCGTCGCAGGCGGCCTCGCCAAACAGCTGCAATATCTTGCTGCGGTGATCCACGGTGAACTGCAGCAGGCAGAAGCTGCCGCTCTCGCTGGTCAGCCGCTCGTCCAGCAGCGACTCGAAGTGACTGCGGCTCTCGAGCCCGGTGAGAGGATCGGTGTCGTGGCGATCGTCCAGCTGGGGCATGACCGCGTCCAGATGGCGCACCACCCCCAGCAGCTGGCCCCGTTCGTCGCGGCGCACCCGCTCTTCCAGCCGGATGTAGTGGCCCTGATGGTGCAGGATGCGGTACTCGAGCCGCAACCCGCTGCTGCGCCCCTCCCGACAGGCATCGATGGCCTCCCCCAGGCGGGGCCCGTCATCCGGGTGCACCCGGGCCAGCCAGCCGAGATCATCCAGCTCGTTCCCCACCAGCCCCAGCAGTTGCAGGCAGGAGGGATCGCGCCTCAGGCCCTGTTCGACCGACCAGGTCCAGATCCCGGCCTCCAGCATCGCCATGGCTTCTGCCTTCAGCGTCACCTCAAGCGGGGTAATGACCTCAACCCCGGGAGTCTCATACCTTTCCATCACGCGCCTCGAAACCGGATCTGACTGTCTGCCCAGACAGCAACACTCAATAAGTAACATTGGCGATTGCGCCGAGCAACAGCGTCAACTCGCTTTTCCCTGGTGCCCTTTTATCCGCACCAGCCGCTCCCTCAGCCCGTCTTGCCTTGATAGCCCGCCATCAGGGCCTGCCAACCCCCAGACACGAAGTGGAGGCCGAACTCAGCCCGTCTTGTCCTGATAGCCCGCCATCAGCGCCTGCCAACCCCCAGACACGAAGTGGAGGCCGAACTCAGCCCGTCTTGCCCTGATAGCCCGCCATCAGCGCCTGCCAACTTCCAGACACGAAGCGGAGGCCGAACTCAACCCGTCTTGCCCTGATAGCCCGCCATCAGCACCTGCCAACCTCCAGACACGAAGTGGAGGCCGAGCTCAGCCCGTCTTGCCTTGATAGCCCGCCATCAGCGCCTGCCAGTTTTCCGGCACGAAGTGGAAACTGGTGTGCAGCTGCGACTCCTTGTTGAAGGAGCGCAGCAACCGCTCCAGATTGGCCTGCTGCCAGCTGCCGGGGGAGCGGATAGCCCCCTTGTCAAAATCGATCACCCACACCTTGCCCTCCTTGTCGAGCAGCAGGTTGTGGCTGTTGAGGTCGGCGTGACAGACCCCGGCCTCGTGCAGCCGGCGCACCGTCTGACCCACCTTGTGCCACACCTCGTCGGGGAGCGCCCCCTGCTTGAGCAGGGCCACCAGATCCTTGGCGCCACGGATGCGCTCGATCAGGATGTCGGCGCGATAGAAGGGCCCCTGCTTGACCATGCGGGCCGCGAACGGCCGTGGCACCGGCAACCCCTGCTCGCTCAGCTGGGCCAGCAGACGGTATTCGGCCATGGCGCGGCTCGATTCGACCCCTTCGAACCAGAAGCGATCCCGTACCAGCTTGCCCACCATGCCGCCGCGATAATAGTGGCGCAGCACCAGGTGGCGCGACTCATCCTTCACGAACCAGGTCACTCCGCGGCCTATGGCGGAGCCCACCACCTGCCGATGGGTCTGCCACCAGGCCGGATCGAACAACGCGGGGGAAGGGTCGCGGAAGGCGCCTTCGGCATACCAGCAGATCTGGTTGTGGGCGGTCTGTGTCAGCATCATGAGTATTCCGGTCGATAGTGGGGCGCAATGCATCCCGTCATGGGGACTGTGCCGGTCGGGCAGCTGGCGCAATTTTACAATCCACAAGGGAGTTTGCATAATGCCATCCATCCATTTTGCCACCATTGCGCCACATCATGCCGCTGTTCCAAACGCCGCCCTCCTCTATCTGCATCCTGCGGCTCTCCGCCATCGGGGATTGCTGCCATGCGCTGGCGCTGGTGCGCGTCATCCAGCGGACCTGGCCAGAGACTCGCATCACCTGGGTAACCGGCAAGATTGAGGCGACCCTGTTTGCCGATCTGCCCGGGGTGGAGGTGATCCCCTTCGACAAGAGCAAGGGCTGGCGTGGCTACCGTGATCTCTGGCGCACCCTCAAGGGGCGCAAATTCGATGCCCTGCTGCACCTGCAGGCGGCTCTGCGGGCCAGCATCGCCACCCTGGGCATCAGGGCCAAGATCAGGCTCGGTTTCGACAAGGCGCGGGCCAACGACGGTCAGTGGCTGTTCACCAACCATCAAGTGCCTTCTCCCGCCTCCCCCCATGTGCTGGATGGCTTTCTCGCCTTCGCCAGGGAGCTCGGCATCCGGGATCTAACCCCGGACTGGCAACTGCCCATCAGCGCCGAGCATCAGGCCTGGGCCCGGGAGAAGATAGACGGCAAGCCGACCCTGCTCATCTGCGCCGCCGCCAGCAAGGCGTTCAAAAACTGGACCGCCGAAGGCTATGCCGCCCTGGCGGATCACGCCGCCAGCAAGGGGTTTCAGGTCTATCTCTGCGGCGGGCCGGCCAGGCTGGAGCGGGATCTGGCCGCCGACATCCAGCGCCTGAGCCAGAGCAAGCCGGTGGATCTGGTGGGGCAGACCAACCTCAAGCAACTGCTGGCACTCATCAAGGAAGCCAGCCTGGTGCTGGCCCCCGATACCGGCCCCACCCACATGGCGACCCTGGCGGGCACGCCGGTGATCGGCCTCTACGCCCATCACAACCCGGATCGCACCGGCCCCTATCTGTGCCGCGAACACGCGGTCAGCGTCTATCGGGAGTTGATCGAGCAGGAGACCGGCAAGCCGCTGGCGGCGCTCGACTGGCGTACCCGCCTCAAGGATCCGGACGCCATGCGCAAGATCACCAGCGAACGGGTCATCACTGCCTTCGATCGGCTCTGTGCCGAGCGCCAGCTGACGGGCTGAGGGGCAACTCGGAAATTCCGAGCCCTGAGGCAGGGATAATCTGATGGCCCGAGCCGGGTGCCGGGGGCAGAATAGCGGCCGATGTGGGTAACGCTCCCGCAGCAAGCAACGAATACTTTGATCGGCTGGAATATGATTCCGGCCGTTTTTTTATCCGGCCCCATCTGCTAACATTCGCCGCCTTTACAACCTCCTGACTCTGATTCTTCCGCGTTTTGCGAGCGACTGTCTCCCTTTCGGGCACATGACGGCAGCCTCTGCTACAACCAAAACACGGGTCATCGCTTAAAGGTACAGACATGGCGCAACAAGGCACTCTCTATATCATCTCCTCCCCGAGCGGGGCCGGTAAGTCCAGCCTGCTCAATGCCTTGCTGACCCAGCACAACGATGCCGGCAAGATGCAGCTCTCCGTCTCCCACACCACCCGCGCCACTCGCCCCGGCGAAGAGCACGGGGTGCACTACCACTTCGTGCAGGTGGAAGAGTTCAAGGCGCTGATCGAGCGCGGTGATTTTCTGGAGTGGGCAGAGGTGTTCGGCAACTACTACGGCACCTCCCGCGCCGCCATCGAGGCCTGTCTGGCCCAAGGCATCGACGTCTTCCTCGACATCGACTGGCAGGGCGCCCGCCAGATCCGCGAGCAGATGCCGACCAAGTCCATCTTCATCCTGCCGCCCAGCCGGGAAGAGCTGGAGCGCCGCCTGATCGGCCGCGGCCAGGACAGCAGCGAAGTGATCGCCGGCCGGATGGCGAAAGCCATTGCCGAAATGGTGCACTACGACGAGTATGACTATGTCATTATCAATGAAGACTTTGAGCAGGCGCTGTTCCAGCTCAGGGCCATCATAGAGTGCCAGCGGCTGGAATTGCGCCAGCAGCAGCAGGCCCAACAAAACTTGCTGCAACAGCTACTGGCAGAATAGGCCAAAAACAAGTAAACTTTTGCGTCATTTTTAAACACTGCTTTTTCAAACACAGAAAGCCCAAACACTGGAGTCCTGCATGGCACGCGTTACTGTAGAAGATGCTGTAAAACAGGTAGGTAACCGTTTTGACCTGGTGCTGGTCGCCGCACGCCGCGCCCGTCAAATCGCGGTACAAGGCAAAGATCCCCTGGTCGACGAAGAGAACGACAAGCCGACCGTGATCGCCCTGCGCGAGATCGAACTGGGTCTGGTCAACAACCAGGTGATGGATACCCAGGACCGCTACGAGCAGCAAGAGCAGGAAGCCGCCGAGCTGGCTGCCGTTGCTGCCATCGCCGAAGGCCGCGGTTAAGTTACTCCTCATGGTCGGCGCCCGCCCGGGCGCCGACTGTTCTTCCCATTTACAACCGCTCGAAAACCTCGCAAACTCGAGGGCATACCCTCAATTCCACGGATTGTCGTTTCACCGCTGCGGGGACTGTCTTGTATTTATTTGAAAACCTTAAAGAAATAGCCAGTTCCTACCTGCCTCCAGAGCAGGTTGAGAAGCTCAGGCAAGCCTATGTGGTGGCCCGTGACGCTCACCAGGGACAGATGCGTTCCAGCGGCGAGCCCTATATCACCCACCCGGTTGCCGTTGCCCGCATTCTCGGCGACATGCGACTCGATCACGAAACTCTGATGGCCGCCGTGCTGCACGACGTCATCGAAGATACCCCGGTCACCAAGGACGATCTCGCCGAACTGTTCGGCAACGCCGTCGCCGAGCTGGTATCCGGCGTCTCCAAACTCGACAAGCTGAAGTTCCGCGATCGCAAGGAAGCCCAGGCCGAAAACTTCCGCAAGATGATGATGGCCATGACCCAGGACATCCGGGTCATCCTGATCAAGCTCGCCGACCGCACCCACAACATGCGCACCCTGGGCTCATTGCGGCCTGACAAGCGTCGCCGCATCGCCCGGGAAACCCTCGAGATCTTCGCCCCCATCGCCAACCGCCTCGGCATTCACACCATGAAGAACGAGCTGGAAGAGCTGGGCTTCGAGGCGCTCTACCCCATGCGCTCGCGGGTGCTGCGAGAATCGGTGCGCCGCGCCCGCGGCAATCGCCGCGAGATCATCGACTCCATCGAGAGCGAGATTGAGGGCCGCCTGCGCGAGGCCGGCATAGATGCCCAGGTCAGCGGTCGCGAGAAAAACCTGTTCTCCATCTACAACAAGATGGAGAAGAAAGAGCTGCAGTTCCATGAGGTGATGGATATCTACGCCTTCCGCGTCAGGGTGAAGGACATAGACACCTGCTACCGGGTGCTTGGTCAGATGCACAGCCTCTACAAGCCCCGTCCCGGCCGCTTCAAGGACTACATCGCCATTCCCAAGACCAACGGCTACCAGTCCCTGCACACCTCACTGGTGGGGCCGCACGGGGTGCCGGTGGAGGTGCAGATCCGCACCGAGTTCATGGATCAGATGGCCGACAAGGGGGTCGCCGCCCACTGGGCCTACAAGCAGGATGGCGACAGCTCGGGCACCACGGCCCAGATCCGCGCCCAGCGCTGGATGCAGAGCCTGCTGGAGCTGCAGCAGAGCGCCGGCAGCTCCTTTGAATTCATCGAGGGGGTCAAGACCGACCTCTTCCCGGACGAGATCTACGTCTTCACCCCGGAGGGCCGCATCATGGAGCTGCCCGCCGGCGCCACCCCGGTGGACTTCGCCTACACGGTGCACACCGACATCGGCCACGCCTGCGTCGGCTCCCGGGTCGACCGCCACCCCTACCCCCTGAGCAGTCCGCTGCACTCGGGCCAGACGGTGGAGATCATCACGGCGCCGGGCGCCCGCCCGAACGCGGCCTGGCTCAACTTCGTGGTGACCACCAAGGCACGCTCCAAGATCCGCCAGTTCCTCAAGAACCTGCGCACCGAAGAGTCTGTGGTGCTGGGTCGCCGCCTGCTCAACCATGCCCTCGGTGCCAAGAACATCGAAGACATCCCCGAGCCGCGCATCAAGCAGGTGCTGGCCGACACCAAGCACGAGAACCTGCAGGGGCTGCTGGCCGATGTGGGCCTTGGCAATGCCATGAGCGTCATGGTGGCGCGCCGCATGCTGGGTGACGAGTTGCCGCCGGAAGAGCAGCCGAAGTCCAGCAGCAAGAAGATGCCCATCAAGGGGGCCGACGGCATGCTGGTCACCTTCGCGAACTGCTGTCGCCCGATCCCGGGGGATGCCATCATCGCCCACATCAGCCCGGGCAAGGGACTGGTCATTCACCAGGAGTCCTGCCGCAACATCAAGGGCTACAGCCGCGAGCCGGACAAGTACCTGCCGGTGCAGTGGGAGGTGGACAAGGAGCAGGAACAGGAGTTCCGCACCGGCATCAGCATCGAGATCGTCAACCACCAGGGTGCCCTGGCGGAGCTGGCCAACGTGATTGCCGCCACTGGCGCCAACATCCACGCCATCAGCACAGAAGAGAAGGATGGCCGGGTCTATCTGGTCACCCTGCTCATCACCACCAAGGGCCGCATCCACCTTGCCAACATCATGCGCAAGATCCGGGTGATGCCCAACGTGCTCAGGGTGAGCCGACAGAAGAACTGATCACACAGGCGGCGCGAGCCGCCTGCTGCTTTTCAAGAGACACTCATGGCCCCATGCAGCAGCCCACCTGCCTTGTTGCATGCACAAGCCTCACTCGACAGAAACCGACATGACACCTGAACGCTTTAAACGGATCTCCGACATGCTGGCCCAGCGCCAGCTCGATCTCACTGTCTGTATGCCTGGAAAGACGTCCACAAGCCTCACTCGATAGAAACTGACATGACACCTGAACGCTTTAAACGGATCTCCGACATGCTGGCTCAGCGCCAGCTCGATCTCACTGTCTGCATGGAAGAGGTCCACAAGCCTCACAATCTGGCCGCCATAGTGCGCACCGCCGATGCCATCGGCATTCACCGGGTCCACGCCGTCTGGCCCAAGACCTGGATCCACAAGCGCAAGGGCACCGCCCGTGGCAGCCAGAACTGGGTCGACGTCAAGCTGCACCCGGATATCGGCAGTGCCGTGGCCGAGCTGAAAGCCTCCGGCATGCAGATCCTGGCGACCCACCTCTCGGAGAGCTCGGTGGACTTTCGCGCCATCGACTACACCAAACCGACCGCCATCCTGGTGGGCCAGGAGAAGCACGGCATCGGCGAAGAGGCGCTGGCCCTGGCCGATCACCATATCGTCATTCCCATGGTGGGCATGGTGCAGTCCCTCAACGTCTCGGTGGCCGCCGCCGCCATACTGTACGAAGCCCAGCGCCAGCGCGAGCTGGCCGGCTGCTATCAGCGCGGCTGCCCGCTCGACCTGGAGGAGCAGAACAGCATACTGTTCGAGGGGGGCTACCCCATCTATGCCCAGCTCTGCAAAGAGAAAGAGATGCCCTATCCCCAGCTCGGCCCGGCCGGCGAGATCCTGGCGGACGAAGCCTGGTGGCAACGGATGCAGCTGACCCGCAAGGGCTGGGCCGCACAACAGGACGATCCCCTGGATATGGAGTATCCAACCGATGAAATTTAACGCTCTGCCCCTGCTGGCCCTGACCCTGTTTTCTGCCGGAGCCCTTGCCGTGACCAATCCCTATCAGCTGACCACGGAAGCCGAAGTCCCCGCCCTCCATCAACAGACCCTGCCCGACTTCTGGCGCCAGCACGCCGTCGAGAGCGCCTTCAAGGGCAAGGACGGGGTGACCATCCGCTATGCCGCCCTGCGCCAGGCCAAGGTGGACAGAGCCATACTCCTGGTCAACGGCCGGGTCGAGAGCTACCTCAAGTATCAGGAGCTGGCCTGGGATCTGTGGCGTCAGGGCTACAGCCTCTACCTCATCGATCACCGCGGCCAGGGGCTGTCGGATCGCCTGCTGGCCGACAAGGAGAAGGGCTATGTCGCCAACTTTGACGACTATGTGCTGGATCTGAAGCAGTTCCATGACGAGGTCATACTGGCGGACAAACCCGCCAAGCTGTTCCTGCTGGCCCACTCCATGGGCGGCGCCATCTCGGCCCGCTATCTGGAGCGCTGGCCGGATGATGTCGAGGCAGCCGTGCTCTCCTCCCCCATGATGGGCATCAACCTCGGCGGCCTGCCCAAGTGGCTGGCCCAGGGGCTGGCGGCCACCATGGATACGGTCGGCAGCTGGTGGGGCGAGCCCCCCTATGGTCCGGGCCAGACCGGCTATGTCTCCCATGAATTTGCCGACAACGGCCTGAGCCACAGCGAGCCCCGCTACCAGGCATTCCGCCAGCTCTATGAGCAGCATCCGCAGATCAAGCTGGGCGGGGTGACGGCCCACTGGATCCGCGAGGGCATCAAGGCCGGGGATGCCGCCATCGCGGAGGCAGACAGGATCAAGACGCCACTGCTGCTGATCCAGGCCGGGGAAGACGGCATTGTCGATAACCAGGCCCAGGACAGCTTCTGTGCCCGGCTCCAATGTGAAGGGGGCAAGCCGCTGCGGATCGAGGGGGCCTGGCACGAGCTGTTCATCGAGGCCGATGCCCAGCGCCTGCCTGCCCTGACCGCAACCCTGGACTTCTTCGCCCGCTTCTAGTGGCCGGTTGCGTGACGTGCCGGGGGAGTAGCCAGCGTCCTGCATGGCGTCACTTGCCACCCAGGCGCAGTCTGCTCCGGCACGGCAACAGACCCGGGGGCTGGTTATTTTTTGGATCCCTAAATAAATGGGGTCACACCGGACGCTGGGGTACACTGCCCCGGCGTTCCACTGATGCCGAGGTAATGATGTTCAAGGTAGTTGTGTCCGATCTCGATGGTACCCTGCTCAACGGGCAGCACCAGATCTCCTCCCGCACCCGGGATACCCTGCACCGTCTGGTGGATCAGGGGATCAAGTTCGTGGTGGCCACCGGCCGTCACCATGTGGATGTGCGCAGCATCCGCGATGCCCTGGGGCTGGATATCTACCTCATCACCTCCAACGGCGCCGTGGTGCACGACAAGCAGGATACCCTCGTCTTCAACCAGGCTCTGCCGAGCACGGTGGCAGCCGAGCTGATCGCGCTGGAGCGCGACCCCTCCATCCACATCAACGTCTACTACGGCGACGAGTGGCTGGTGGAAGAGGAGATGCCCTGGCTGCTGCAGTTCCATCACGACTCCGGCTTCAGCTATCGCCTGACCGATCTCGCCAGCCACCCGCTGGACAAGATCAACAAGGTCTTCTACATCGGCGAACACGAAAAACTGCTGCAGATAGAGGCAGAGCTCAACCAGCGTTATGGTGATCGGATCAACGTCACCTTCTCCCTGCCGGATTGCCTCGAGGTGATGCACGCCGGGGTACACAAGGGCAATGCCGTGCGCGCCGTGCTGGAACAGCATGGGCTTGAGATGTCCCAGGCGGTCGCCTTCGGTGATGGCATGAACGACTTCGAGATGCTGAGCATGGTGGGCCGGGGTGTGGTGATGGGCAACGCCCATGATCGCCTCAAGCTGGCCCTGAGCGAACACGACAGAACCCTGAGTTCGGATGAGGATGGCGTCGCCGTCTATCTGGAGCAGTTGTTCGCCATCGATCAGACAGGCGCGGCCTGATCTCCGCCTTCATGGCGATCTCCCCCGGGATCGCCATGGCACTATAGGCGCGCGAGCGCCTCATCGCTTGAAACTGTGGTTGCACTCCTTGCACCAGTACTGCCGGGAGATCTGCCGATCCAGGGTGCGACCCAGCCATAGCCCGACCCCACCACCGGTTGCACCGCCGACCAGGGCGCCGCTCAGGGCACCCGCGATGGCGCCTATGGGTATCCCCACGCCACCCAGCGTGGCCCCCAGCCCGGCCCCGAACTTGGCAAAGGTCGCCGCACAGGCATAGCCCCCCGCCGCGCCACAACCCAGGGCACAGGCCCGACCGACCCGTTCATCCTCTACCTTCTCGACTCCCTGGCTCATGCAGTGTGGGCATCTCATGATGTTCTCTCCCGTCATCCAGACAGCCTCAGTATCGGCCAGGGTCGTCCCATTGGGAAACCCCGCACCTCAGCCGCGAGGCTTGAACTGCTCCTTCTCGAGATTGTGCTTCTTCATGCGCAGGTAGAGCTTCTTGCGCGGGATGCCGAGGTAGCTGGCGGCCTCGCTCACCCGCCCGGAGAAGAGGAACAGGGTGTCCTCTATCACTCGCTTCTCGTACTCCTCCACCAGGTCGTCGAGGGGCTCCCTGGCGCTGGCGGCCGGGATGGCACGCTCGACCCCCGCCAGCTTGATGATGCCCACCGCATAGAGCTCGGCCACGTTGCGCAGCTCCCGGATGTTGCCCGGCCACTGATGGCGCTTGAGCGTCTCCAGGTAGGCGCGATCAACCTGGGGGGCGGGCCGGCCGATGCGCTTGCAACCCTGATGGAGGAAGGCGCGAAACAGCGGGATGATGTCGCAGCTGCGCTCCGCCAGCCGGGGCAGCTTGAGCCGCACCTGGGAGAGGTAGTAATAGAGCTCCGGCATCAGCTGGTGGCTCTCCACCAGTTGCTCTGGCGCCTCGTCAAACAGGGCTAGGGTGCGTTGCTCCTTGTCCCCCTTGCGCTCCTGCTCTAGTAGATGGCCCCCCAGCCAGCGCTGGCACTCAGGCGTCAGCCTGGCGGGCGCATTCAGCACCAGGGTGCCGCCACGGCTGAACGCCAGGCTCTCTTTCAAGGCTGCAAGCTCGGGGGCCGCGGCGCAGTCGTGCAGCTGCAGCCTCTGCTCCTTGCGGGCGCCTATGCGGTGCAGCAACTCGGCCAGGGTATGGCGGCCGGTGCCAGGCTCCCCCTCCAGCATGAGATCCTTGTCGGTCTGGGCCAGCTGGTTGAGCTGATGACGCAGGGCGACGATCTGGGGGCTGGTGCCGATCAGCTGATGCTCCACGGCCGTCTGGATCTCGCCGCGCCTGGCCAGTACCTCCCGCCTGTGCGCCATGGCGCGCGTCAGCAGATCCAGCAGGGCCTCGGGGTGCAGCGGCTTCTCCAGAAAATCGAAGGCCCCCTGCTTGACCGCCCTGACCGCCAGGGGGATGTCCCCATGCCCGGTGATCAGGATCACCGGGATCTCGGCATCTATCTGCTGCACCTGGGCCAGCAGATCCAGGCCATTCATCGCCGGCATGTAGATGTCTGACACCAGCACGCCGGGCCACTGGTCGTCGAGCAGGGCCAGTGCCTGCTCAGGATCGGCGAGCCCCCTGGGCCTGTAGCCCGACAGGTTCAGCAGATGGCAATAGGATTCCAGTACATCTTCGTCATCATCCACCAGCAGCACATCGGTGGGGCGACTACGGGTCAACAGCATGGTTCTCACTCCCGCGCGTCATCATAGGCAGACGTCATCGGCAGCGCCGATGGGTCGACGGTAAACTCCAGCACCACCATGGCACCGCCCTCCAGGGCAGAGGCCAGTCCTATTTCACCGGCGCAGCGCGCCAGCAGGGAGCGGCAGATGGTCAGCCCCAGTCCCAGCCCCACCTCCTTGGAGCTGGTGAAGGGGGTAAACAGACTGGGCAATATGGCCTCGGCGAAACCGGGGCCGCTGTCACACAGGGCGATGCGCACCCGCGCACTTCCCCGCTCGAGCAGTATCAGCCGCAGCTGGCGCGACTCCCGCCCGGCGATGGCATCGAGGCCGTTCACCAGCAGGTTGACCAGCACCTGCTCCACCAGACCGGGATCGCCCTGGATCCAGAGCCCGGGGGGCAGCTCGTTGTGCAGCTGGCAAGCCTCGCGCCTGGCGCGGTTCTCCACCAGCAGCAGGGACTGTTCCGCCAGCTCGTGCAGATCCAGCCGGCAGAGGGCGTCGAGCTGTGGCGACTTGCGGGCAAAGTTGCGCAGCGCCGTGATGATGCGGTTCATCCGCTGAGCGAGTCGCTCTATCTTGTCCAGCTCCTGGCCGAGCCGCTGGCTCTCCCCGCTCGCCAGCGCCATCCGGCTGGTGTAGAGGTAGGTCATCATGGCCGACAGCGGCTGGTTGAGCTCATGGGCCAGGCTGGTCATGGCCTGGCCGACCACCGCCATCTTGGCCGCCTGGATCAGCTCATCCTGGGTCTGCAGCAGGTTGCGCTGGGCCTGCTCCCGCTGGGTCACCTCCTCGGCCAACCGCCGGTTGTTCTCGGTCAGCTCCCGGGTACGCTCCGCCACCAGCAGCCCCAGCTCCCGGGCGGTCAGCTCCTGGCGGGTCACATCCGTGATGGTGATGATGAACTTGGATCGTCTGGCCTGCTCGAAGCGGCGGAAGTTGAAATGCAGGTAGCGTATCTGCCCCGCCAGCTCGACGGCCAGGGTGCATTCGCTGCTGCCGAATCGCTGCAACGGCTGATCGGGCTGGAACTGGGTCGCCAGCACGGCGCAGCCCTCGCCGGGGAACAGCTGCCACAGCGGCTGCTCCGGCGCGATGGCGCTCTGCTGGAACAGGGTCAGGGCACTCGGGTTGACGGACTCTATGGTCCCGTCCTGATGGCAGGTGATGAGGGAGGCCTGGGTGTTGTTGATGAGGTTGAGGGCATTGCTCTTCTCCATCTGCTGCAACTGCTCGCAGAAGCTGCGCAGGCTCTCCCCCAGGCGGCCAATCTCGTCCCGCCCCAGGGTGCGGATCGGTTGATCCAGCTGCCCGGCGGCGACCCTGGCCAGATCCTGACCCAGGATGTCCAGGCGCCGGATCAGCCGCCGCCCGATCAGCACCACCAGCACCAGGCCCCCGATCAGCACAGAGAGGCTCAGCCCCACCAGGATCACCGTCTTGCCGGTGGCCACCATGCGATGGCTGTCATGGCTCAGGGTGCGCAGCGCCTGGTTGGCTTCGGTCACCACCCGGCTCACCCTGGCATGGTAGCGGGAGACGGATTCATCCAGCTGGGGGCGCAGCGCCTCCAGCCGTTGATGGGTCCGCACGTCGGCGGCCAGCAGCTGTTGCAGCTGGCCGCCGGGTTTGACCAGGGTGACTATCTCTTCGAGGATCTGGCGATAGCTCACCGTCGAGGGGTAATCGGCGAGACGGGCCGTCAGGCCGTCGATCTCGTCGATCTTGTAGCCGATAAACAGGAAGGCGCTCTCCAGATCCTGCTGATACCGCTGGGCTATCACCTCCTCCACCAGGCCCTGCAGCTCGTTCTCCTTGAAGGTCAGATCCTGCAGGGCGGAGAACTCCTTGATCACCTCAGCCAGGGTCTCCCGCTGCTCCTGGTTCGCCACCATGCCGGCCAGGTGCCACTCCACCTCCTGCAGCAGGGGGGCTACCTCCTCGACCAGATCCTGGTGCAGCCAGGCGCTGCGCTTTCGCATCTGGCTCAGCATCTCCTGATGATCCAGCTGCTGGCGCAGGTAGCCGGCGTGGCGCTCGACCCGCTCGCCGAGCTCGGCGAAGGCCTGGCGCTGGCTGGGGGTTTCCCGGTTGTCCGGGCTGCTGGAGAGGGCGGATTGGCGCATCTGCCGCAGGGTCACCGATACCTGGCGGGAGAGCCGCTGGAAATCCCCCAGGGTGGGGGCGTCCCTGAGCTGGGCCAGTTGCAGCAGCAGGCGGGAGCTGGCCCGTTCCAGCCGGTAGGCATCATCGATGGCCGGCAGACTCTCCTCGACGATCAGCCCCACCTGGCGGCCCAGCCTGTCCCACATCACATAGGCCGTGCCCCCCATGGCCAGGGCCAGGACAAGGATGGCCACGAAGGAGAGTCTGAGCCGCCGCCCCAGGGTACCGGGCCAGCGCAGCCGCCAGCGCCTCACGGTTTGGCCGCCTGTTCCACCAGCACCATGGCGGCCGCCAGATTGTCCCGGGTGAGCTGGCGCCACCGATGTTGCAGACGCTCGGCCTGGGGATTGGGCCTGTCCTGCTCGTAGATGGCATCAAACAGCGCCAGGGTGGCCGGCTCCCGCGCCTCCGCCTCGCTCAGGGGGGGCGTGCTGGCCAGGGCCCTCGCCTTGGCCAGCAGGGCGGCCCGCTCGACATCCCCTCCGGCATCCGCCTCGGCGAGGCCCTGCCAGGTGAGCCGCAACTTGGGCAACTGCTGGGTGATGGTCTGATCGAACAGCGCCTTCAACAGGTTGGCGCGACCATAGAGCAGTGCCTTGTCGATCACGAACTCGGTCTGCTGCGCCAGCTTCGGCTCGGTGAGCGTCACCTTGGCCATCTCCGAGGTGCCGACTATGGCCTGACCCTCGGCGGAGAGCAGGTAATCGATGAAGTGACCGGCCAGCGCCGATTGCCGGCTGCTGCGGGTCACCGCCAGGTAGGTCGGCAATATGGCCGCCTGTGGCAAGGGGGTGAAGCCGATGTAATCGAAGCGGGCCTTGCTGGTGCGGGCATAGCTCTCGATCACCAGGCCAGCCCCCGCCAGCCCGCGACTGATGCCGTCGCTGACCCCGAAGCTGCGGGCCGTGATGGCGGACAGGTTGCCGCCGATCTGCATCAGCATGGCCCAGCCCTGCTGCCAGCCATATTGCTGCAGTATGCTCTCCACCATCATGTGCGTGGTGCCGGACTGGGAGGGGGAGCTCATCATCACATGCCCCATGAAGGCGGGGTCGGCCAGGCTCTGCCAGCTGGTTGGCACCGGCAGCCGGTATTTTTCCAGATAGCGCCTGTTGTACATGATGCCGATGCCGGAATAGCCGACCACGGCCACCTTCTCCTCCAGCCCCATGGTATGCGGGCTCAACCAGGCGGGGGCCCGGCTCTTGATCGGCAATTCGGTCAGCAGGCCCGCCCTGTCCAGCGAGTGGAAGAAGGTGGGGGACGAGGAGAGCACCACGTCCACCGGGGCCCCGTCGGCCTGGGTCAGCAGCCGCAGGGCGGGCAAGGTGCGCCTGTAGATCACCTCGACCCTGACCCCGGGGTTGGCCTCGGTGAACCCCGCCACCATGGCCCTGACCGGGCTCTCGGAGAAGGAGGTAAGCACCGTCAGCGAGGCGGCACCGGCCCCGTTGCCGAGTCCGCCACAGCTCAGCATCAAGATGGATAGCAGTCGGCAATGGGTACGCATAACGGCTGGCTGACTCCCCGTGGTCATCGAATGTGTGCGAACGATCAAAGATTCGAGATCCGGTCAAAAACACCCGGTCGGGGCCATGGGCCGGATCTGACTCATTCCCCCTCCTCCTCCAGGCTTATTGTCTTTGATCCCGCATGGGCGGGCCAGGCGAAAGCTGCCATTTCTGACTCAGGAAAGCGGCCCCTTGAGTCACAACTGACCCGAAAAGCGCGTTTTGTAAGGGTCCGAACAGGCTCCCTAAGATGGCGGCGACAGTCAGAGCCTCTCTGCACTTCCGCTACCCACCTTCACGGAGCACAACATGTTCAACTTCTTCAAGACGCGAGCCGACCTGCCGGTCATGGACGCCTCGCCGGACAAGATAAGATCCATCTATCGCAAGTATCAGTGGCAGGTCTTCCTGGGTCTGGTACTGGGCTACGCCATGTTCTACGTGGTTCGCATGAGCCTTAACGTGGTCAAGAAACCCCTGCTGGATGCCGGCATAGTCACCCTGGACGAGCTGGGGGTGATAGGTTCCGCCTTCCTGTTCACCTATGCGGTCGGCAAGTTCTCCAACGGCTTCCTGTCGGATTACGCCAACATAGGCCGCTTCATGTCGGTCGCCCTGGGCGCCTCCGCGGTCTGCACCATCTTGATGGGCATGAACACAGCCACCTTCTTCCTGGTGCTGATGTGGGGCCTGAACGGCTGGTTCCAGTCCATCGGCTCGGCCCCCTCCTGCGTCTCCATCTTCCAGTGGTTCTCCCCCAAGCAGCGCGGCTCCGTCTATTCCATCTGGGGCGGTTCGCGCAACATAGGTGAAGGCATCTCCTGGATCCTGACCGCCACCGTCGTCAGCTACTTCGGCTGGCAGGCCGGCTTCATCGGCGCCGGTATCGCCTCCGGTATCGCCGCCATCCTGATGTACCTGGTCCTGAAGGATCGCCCGCAGACCTATGCCCTGCCCGAGCCTGCCGTCGCCTTCGGCGAAGAGCCCGAGATCGCCAAGAAGGTCGAGCCGGCCGAGATCCGCCGCGCCCAGCTGTTCATTCTCAAGCAGCCGGTGGTCTGGCTCATCGCCGCCGCCTGCGCCTGCATGTACATGTCCCGCTATGCCATGAGCTCCTGGGCCGTGCTCTATCTGCAGGAGCAGAAGGGTTACAGCCTGATCGATGCCGGCTTCGCCATGTCCGCCTACCCCATCGCCGGTTTCATCGGCGCCATCCTGGCCGGGGTCATCTCAGACAAGCTGTTCAACGCCAACCGCCACATTCCGACCCTGCTGTACGGCCTGGCCAACATCGCCGGCATGTGCCTGATGTTCTGGGGCCCCCAGAGCCGCATGATGGATGCCGTCGCCCTCTCCCTGATCGGCTACTCCATCGGGGGTCTGGTGGTGTTCCTGGCCGGTCTGACCGCCTGCGACCTGATGCCCAAGACGGCAGTGGGGGCGGTGAAGGGCTTCATCGGTCTGTGCTCCTACATCGCCGCCTCCGGCCAGGAGCTGGTCTCCGCCGCCCTGATCGAGACCAGCGTGGTCGACGGAGTCACCCACTATGACTTCAGCAGTGCCCAGTACTTCTGGCTCGGAGCCTCTGTGGTCTCCATGCTGCTCGCCATGACGGTGTGGAATGCCAAGAAAGTCGTCAACTACTGATGCCGGCTCGCAAAAAAGGTGGTCGCTTGACCACCTTTTTTGTTTCCTGCACTACCCAAGAGAGTCACCCCATGCGTAAAACCAAGATTATCGCCACCCTGGGCCCGGCCAGCTCCTCCTGCGAGATGGTGGAGAAGTTGCTGCTCGCGGGCGCCAATGTCTTTCGCCTCAACTTCTCCCACGGCAGCCACGAGCAGCACAGGCAAGTCGCAAGGCGGATCCGCGAGGTCGCCAGCCGGCTCGGGCTGCACATCGGCATACTGGCCGACCTGCAGGGCCCCAAGATCCGGATCGCCAGCCTGGCGGCGGGCAGCATTCAGCTGAAGCCGGGAGACGGCTTCATCCTGGACGCAGATCTGGATCCCGCACAGGGCAACCAGGAGAGAGTCGGGCTCGACTATCCGGCACTGGTGGCGGAGGTCGGGGTCGGCAACATACTGCTGCTCGATGACGGTCGCCTGCAGTTCAGGGTGGAGCGGATTGCGGGGACCGAGGTGCACACCCGGGTGCTGGTCGGCGGCACCCTGTCCAGTCGCAAGGGGATCAATGTGCTCGGCGGTGGCCTGAGCGCACCGGCCCTGACCGACAAGGACAGGGCCGACATTCTCCTTGCCCGGCAGATTGACGCCGATTTCGTGGCCGTCTCCTTCCCTCGCAGCGCGGCGGACTTGCAGGAGGCTCGCCAGCTGATCCGCGCCACCGGCAGCAGGGCGGCCATCATCGCCAAGGTGGAGCGGGCCGAGGTGGTCGCCTCCATCGAGGCCATGGACGAGATCATTCATGCCGCCGACATCATCATGGTGGCCAGGGGAGATCTCGGGGTCGAAATTGGGGATGCCAGGCTGCCCGGCGTGCAGAAGACGCTGATCCAGCGTTGCCGCTTGCTCGGTCGGCCGGTGATCACGGCGACCCAGATGATGGAGTCCATGCTCGCCAGCCCCATGCCGACCCGGGCCGAGGTGCTGGATGTGGCCAACGCCGTGCTGGACGGGACCGATGCCGTCATGCTCTCGGCCGAATCGGCCGCCGGCCACTTTCCCGTCGAGGCGGTGGAGGCCATGGCCCGCATCACCCTGGGGGCCGAGCAGGACGGGGGCGGCGGGCAGCCACTCTGGCTTCAGGGCAGCACACCCCAGGTGCAAGCCGGTCATCACATGGCGCTGACCACCCTGACATCCAGCCTCGGCCTGGACAACACCTGCGGCATCGCCATCCTGACCAAGGGTGGCCAGGCCGTCACCGCCATCTCCCGCGGCACGCATCAGGGGCCCATCTGGGCGCTCTCCGATGATCAGCCACTGCTCAACCAGATGACCATACTGCGGGGGGTCAGGCCGCTCCACTATCTGGACGAGTCACCCCGGCACCTCCACTGCCCGCTGGTCGAGACGCTGCAACGGGCGGATCAACTGCACGGCATCCAGACCCTGCTCATCAGCCGGCTGGATGCACTGGAAGGGGCCGGTCCCGAGGATGTCTGGCGTCTGGTGCCCCTGCCCGCTGTCCAGCGCGGCTCCCGTCAGGAGTCGAGGGACAGCCTCATCCGCTGAGGCCAGGCAGCCCAAGGCGATCCAGCAGGCTGCCGGTCGGCGTCCAGGTGAAGCTCTGATTGGCGCCACCGTAGCACTCGGCCAGCCGCAGCGGCACCGCGGCTCTGTGGCGGCGACCAGCCACATCCAGGCAGAGTGAAACCTGCCGGTTAAACAGTCTATCCCCCTGCCACTGCCATTGACGGCTGTCGTCCTGGCACTCTCCCACGGCGAGGCCGTCCTCCCCCCTGGCGATCAGGCAACCCTGCGCCAGCTGCAAGGCCCCCGCATCCCAGCTGAACAGCTGACGGGGGCTCTGATCGCAAGGCTGGGTGAGCAGGCTGCCCTGCTCGCCCAGGGCCACGCAGAAACCGCCGTCGGTCACCAGGGTGGCCGGGGGCTCCGGCGTTGACCTGGGGGCGACCCCCAGCAGAAGGTTCTCTGGTCTCGGCTGCAAGGCACAGCCGCCGAGCAGCAGTGCCATCAGGGCGAACAATCGGATGTGAAGGGGCATGATGGTGCATAAGCCTGTGTCTGAATGGGTCGCGGGTGTCCACTCTTCGGGTGGCTCCCGGCCAAGCATAACGAACTCGCGGCGAACAGGCGCCTGCAGAAATGTAAGAAGAGGTGACAGAGGCGCGACGGACACGCAGAAAAGCAAAAACCCCGCCGAAGCGAGGTTTTCAGAATGTGGTCGGTGATAAAGGATTCGAACCTTTGACCCTCTGGTCCCAAACCAGATGCGCTACCGGGCTGCGCTAATCACCGATGGGGTAGTTCCAAAATACAAAGATGACCATGTGGTCATCCTCGTCATACAGCAAGTATGGTGCGAAGAGAGGGACTCGAACCCTCACACCCGGGGGGCACTAACACCTGAAGCTAGCGCGTCTACCAATTCCGCCACCTTCGCATACCTGACAAGCTGTAAAATGGGGTGGCTGATGGGGCTCGAACCCACGACAACCGGAATCACAATCCGGGACTCTACCAACTGAGCTACAGCCACCACAGCTGTTTTGTTCCACAACAACGCCCGCTTAACTGGCACACTTTGATGGTGCGCCCGACAGGATTCGAACCTGTGACCTCTGCCTCCGGAGGGCAGCGCTCTATCCAGCTGAGCTACGGGCGCTACGCTGTCGAACGGGGCGCATTATTGATGATGGCGCCCACCTTGTCTACTCTTTTTTTATCCTCATGGTTCAAGTGTCTGTTTTTCAATCTTTTCGTACACTTTTATGCCTCTTCTTCAGCGGTTCGGCCAAAAACGTCCTCACTCGGCCCACTTTTGGATCCTCTTCTGACAGTAAAGTGGCCGGCATCCCTTGACTTGCTTTCTTCTCCACCTAGAATGAATGAACGTTCATTCACTCGCCAAAACCTGATCATCATGGATAAGAAAGAACGGATTTTCGAGGCAGCGCACGAAATCCTCGGCGAGCAGGGCTTCTACGGCCTTTCCATTGCCGCGGTTGCCAAGAAAGCCAAGGTAGCGGCAGGCACCATCTATCGCTACTTCAGCGACAAGGATGATCTTGTCCGCCAGCTTTATCAGCACACCATTCTCAAGTGTCATCCCTTGGTCATGGAAGATGTGCAGATAGAAGAGGTGTCCTATCGGCAGTATCGACGCCTCTGGCTCAATATCGACGCCCTCTTTGCCAGCCACCCCAACGTACTTAAATGCAAATTGCAGTACGAAAGTTCTCCATTGGGGGCTGAATTGGAGCGTGATCCGGTCATAATGGCGACATGGGCCCCACTTGAGCGTTTCTTCGAACAGGGACGCCAGCAGGGTCTGTTCATCGATTTGCCCGTTCTGGTGCTGGAGGCCCTGAGTCTGAGCAGCGTGGTCAACCTGGTACAACAACGCCAGGCTCACGAATTTGAGTTGACACAAGAACAGTTGGAAACGGTCATCCGGGCCAGCTGGAATGCCATTTTAAACCCTAATTATTCCATCACAGGAGCCTGTTCATGAAAAAGTGGATGGCCATCATGTTGCTGATAGCACTCGCCCTGTTCGGCAGTGTCATCGGCTTCAATATGTTCAAGCAGAAGAAGATTGCAGAGTTCATGGCCAATCGACCCGAGCCCGAGTTCCCGGTGACCGCCATGGTGACCAAGGCGCAGGACTGGATCCCCACCATAGAGGCGATCGGCTTCATCGAGCCCAACCAGGGGGTCACCCTTTCCAGTGAACTGGCTGGCACCATAGACAACATCAGTTTCGAATCCGGGGCTCAGGTCAAGGCGGATCAACTGCTGCTGAGCCTGGACTCCAGCGTGGAGAAGGCCAACCTGAACTCCTCCCGGGCCAGGCTGCCTGCGGCTCGTGCCAAGTTCGAGCGCTACCAGAACCTGTACCAGAAGAACTCCATCTCCCGGGATCAGCTGGATGATGCCGAAGCGAGCTACCGTTCACTGGAAGCGGACATCGAGAGCCTGAAGGGCACCATAGCCCGCCGCGAAGTCCGCGCCCCCTTCGGTGGCGTCGTGGGTCTGCGCAACGTCTTCCTCGGCCAGTATCTGGAACCCGGTACCGAGATAGTGCGACTGGAAGATACCAGCGTGATGCGCCTGCGCTTCACCGTGCCCCAGACCGACATCTCCAAGATTTCCCTCGGCCAGACCGTCAAGATCAACGTGGATGCCTATCCCCAGACCCAGTTTGACGGTCAGATCACCGCCATCGAGCCGGCGGTCAACTACCAGAGCGGCCTGATCCAGGTGCAAGCCAACATCCCGAACAACGGCGGCCAGCTGCGCTCCGGCATGTTCGCCCGCGCCAGCATCATACTGCCCACGGTGAAAGACCAGATAGTGATCCCGCAGTCTGCCATCTCCTTCACCCTCTATGGCGAGAACGTCTACGTCATTCACGAGGCAGACGGCGTGAAACGCGCCAAGCAGGTGGTGGTCAAGGCGGGTGAGCGTCGCGGCAATGATGTCCATGTGTTGTCCGGCATCAAGGCTGGCGATCAAATCGTGCTGTCGGGTCAGGTTCGCCTGAGCAACGATACCAAGGTGCACGTGGTCGAGAATGATGCCCTTGCCGTTCCGGCACAAACCCCGATGCTGTAAGCGCGGAGATCTGCGATGCGATTTACTGACATATTCATAAAACGGCCGGTACTGGCGATCTCGCTCAGCTTCCTGATAGCCCTGCTGGGCTTCCAGGCCATCTTCAAGATGCAGGTGCGGGAATATCCCGAGGTAATCAACACCGTCATCACGGTCAACACCAGCTACTACGGCGCCAGCTCGGATCTGATCCAGGGCTTCATCACCCAGCCGCTGGAGCAGGCGGTCGCGCAAGCCGACAACATCGACTTCATGACCTCCTCCAGCCAGCTGGGCAGCTCCACGGTGACGGCCTACATGAAGCTGAACACCGATCCGAACGCCGCGCTGTCCGACATCCTGGCCAAGGTCAACTCGGTGCGCTCCCAGTTGCCCAAAGAGGCGGAAGACCCCTCGGTCACCTCCTCCACGGGTTCCACCACTGCGGTGCTCTACATGGGCTTCACCAGCCCGGAGCTGAACTCCAGCCAGATCACCGACTATCTGGAGCGGGTCATCAAGCCCCAGCTGTTCACCGTGGGCGGGGTATCCAAGGTTGACCTCTACGGCGGGGTCGAGTTTGCCCTGCGGGTGTGGCTGGATCCGGCCAAGATGGCCGCCTTCGACCTGACCTCCAGCGACGTGATGACTGTGCTCAACAGCAACAACTATCAGTCGGCCACCGGTCAGGCCACCGGCTATTTCACCCTGTTCAACGGCAATGCCGAGACCCAGGTCAGCAATACCGATGAGCTCAAGCGTCTGGTGGTGGCGACCCGCGATGGCAAGGTGATCCGTCTCTCCGACATTGCCAAGGTGTCGCTGGAGAAGAGCCACGACATCTATCGCGCCAGCGCCAACGGCCGCGAGGCCGTGGTACTTGCCATCAATGCCGCGCCGACCGCCAACCCCATCAACATCGCCCACGATGTGCTGGAGCTGCTGCCGAGCCTGAAGAGCAACATGCCGAGCACCATGCAGGTCAACATCCTGTATGACTCCACCATCGCCATCAACGAGTCCATCAACGAGGTCATCAAGACCATACTGGAAGCGGCCGCCATCGTACTGGTGGTCATCACCCTGTTCCTCGGCTCCTTCCGGGCGGTCATCATCCCGATCATCACAATCCCGCTGAGCCTCATCGGCGTGGTGATGATGATGGACATGTTCGGTTTCTCGATAAACCTGATGACACTGCTCGCCATGGTGCTCGCCATCGGTCTGGTGGTGGATGACGCCATCGTGGTGCTGGAGAACGTCGACCGACACATCAAGGAGGGGGAAGAACCGTTCAGGGCCGCCATCATAGGGACCCGGGAGATCGCCGTGCCCGTCATCGCCATGACGGTGACCCTGGCTGCGGTATATGCGCCTATCGCCCTGATGGGAGGCATCACAGGCTCCCTGTTCAAGGAGTTCGCGCTGACCCTGGCGGGGGCCGTGTTCGTCTCCGGCATCATAGCGCTGACCCTGTCGCCCATGATGTGCTCCAAGATGCTCAAGGCCAACGAACAGCCAGGCAAGTTCGAGAGCACAGTGCATCACCTGCTGGATAAGATGACGGCCCGCTACGACAGCATGCTGCATGCGGTCATGCAGCGCCGCATCGTGGTCATCCTGTTCGCCGTCATCGTGTTCGGCAGCCTGCCGCTGCTGTTCAAGTTCATCCCGAGCGAGCTGGCCCCGTCCGAGGACAAGGGGGTCATGGCCGTGCTGGGGACGGCACCGTCCAATGCCAACCTGGACTACATCGAGAACACCATGGCGGACGTGAACAAGGTGCTGGATGACCAGCCCGAGATCGCCTACTCCCAGGTCTTCTCCGGGGTGTTCAACGCCAACCAGGCCTTCGGCATCGCCTCCATGGTGCCCTGGAGCCAGCGTGAGGCGAGCCAGAAAGAGGTGCTGGATCGAGTGGCCGGTCTGGTGAAGGACATCCCCGGGATGGCCATCACCACCTTCCAGTTCCCGGAACTGCCAGGCGCCTCCAGCGGTCTGCCCATCCAGTTCGTCATCACCACCCCGAACAGCTTCGAGAGCCTGTTCCTGATCGCGGGTGAGATGCTGGCGGCAACCCAGGCCAACGGCCAGTTCGTCTATTCGGATCTCGATCTGAACTACGACTCGGCCACCATGAAGATCAGCATCGACAAGGACAAGGCGGGTGCCTACGGCATCACCATGCAGGACATCGGCATCACCATGGGCACCATGATGGCGGACGGTTACGTCAACCGGATCGATCTGGATGGCCGCTCCTACGAGGTGATCCCCCAGGTGGAGCGCAAATTCCGTCTCAACCCCGAGTCCATCAAGGGTTATTACGTGCGCGCCGCCGACGGCAAGTCGATCCCGCTGGGCAGCCTGATCAAGATTGAAGTGGTTGGCGAGCCCCGCGCCCTGCCCCACTTCAACCAGCTGAACTCTGCCACCATAGGCGCCGTACCGGCACCCGGTGTGGCCATGGGGGATGCGATCAACTGGTTCAAGGCCACCGCCGAAGAGAAGCTGCCGCAAGGCTATCGCTACGACTTCATGGGTGAAGCCCGCCAGTTCGTGACCGAGGGCAATGCGCTCTATGCCACCTTCGCCCTGGCCCTGGCCATCATCTTCCTGGTGCTGGCGATCCAGTTCGAGTCGGTGCGTGACCCCCTGGTGATCATGGTGTCGGTCCCCCTTGCCATCAGCGGGGCCCTGATTGCCCTGGCATGGGGCCTGGCCACCATGAACATCTACTCCCAGGTGGGCCTCATCACCCTGGTGGGTCTGATTACCAAGCACGGTATTCTGATCTGCGAGGTGGCGAAGGAGGAGCAGCTGCTGCACGGCATGAACCGGATGCAGGCCGTGATGCAGGCTGCCAAGGTGCGTCTGCGCCCCATCCTGATGACCACGGCGGCCATGATCGCCGGCCTGATCCCGCTGCTCTATGCGGCGGGTGCGGGGGCGGCCCAGCGCTTCAGCATCGGCATCGTCATCGTGGCGGGTCTGGCCATCGGCACCCTGTTCACCCTGTTCGTGCTGCCGGTGATCTACACCTTCCTGGCCTCGGAGCACAAACCGCTGCCGGAATTCGACGAGTCCATTCCGGCCAAGGCGAAAGGAAACCATTGATCCTCAGCCAACAGCAACAAGGCCCCGAAAGGGGCCTTATTTTTATCCATTTCATGACCCACGACATGAGTCCATGAAGCAGTTAAACTAGGCCGTTCGCAATCCAGACCGCAAGGATGCCATGTCAGGAATCTTCTCCAGGGCCATAGGCCTTAACGGACTCTCTTATCGTCTGCTTTCCTACATTCTGATCTGCAGCACAGTGTTGGCACTGGTCATCACGGTGCTGCAGCTCGCCTGGGATTACAACAAGGACGTCACCGTCATCGAGGCCAGCATCGACCAGATCGAGGCCTCCTTCCTGCAACCCATCTCCGCCAGCCTGTGGAACCTGGATGAAGAGCAGGTCAAGGTGCAGATCGAAGGCATCATGAACCTGCCCAACATGCAGTTCGTCATGGTCAAGGAGATGCTGGGCAACTCGGAAGTGCCGCTGCTGACCCAGGGGGTGGAGCAGGCGCAATACGACATCTCCCGCGAATTCAGCCTCACCTATCAGGGAGAGGTGGTCGGCAAGCTGTTCGTCGCCGCCACCCTGGATCAGGTCTACCAGCGGCTGATCGAGAAATCGGTGCTGATCCTGGTCAGCCAGACCATCAAGACCCTGGTCGTCTCCCTCTGCATCCTGGTCATCATCTATTACCTGGTGATCCGCCATATCAACCGCATCGTCAGCTACGCCCAGAAACTGAGCCTGGATCGGCTGGCGGTGGAGCTGACGCTGGAAGGGCGTCCCCTACCCCGCAAGCACCCGGACGAGTTCGATGCGTTGGCCGCCACCCTCAACCAGATGCGCACCCGATTGAATGACGAGTTCAACGCCCGCCATCAGGCAGCGGATCAACTCCAGCAGGAGCGGGACTTCTCCGCCACCCTGATCAACTCCGCCAACATGGTCATCTGCTGCATGGAGCCGGATCTCAACATCGCCAGCATCAACCCGGCCGCCATACTGCTCACCGGCTATCACCACGAGGAGCTGCTGCAGCACAACTGGCTGGATCTCTTCGTCAGCGAGGAGCAGCGGGCCGAGCTCGCGGCCACCCTGGCGGATCAGGGCTCCCTCGAGGACAGGGAGATCACCATGCACGACCAGCAGGGCAGCGAACTCGTCCTGCAGTGGACCTTCGCCCCCTTCTACGAGGGGCCGAATCTCAAGTATCTGATTGGCTTCGGTTACGACATCACCCCCCTCAAGAAGGTGGAGCGTGAAATCATACTGTTCAACGAACAGCTGGAAGGCAAGGTGGCGGAGCGTACCCGCAGCCTGAGCGATGCCAACGACCAGCTGGGCAAGGCCTATGACGATCTGAAACAGGCGCAGCAGACCCTGGTGGAGTCGGAGAAGATGGCCTCCCTGGGTTCGCTGGTGGCCGGCGTGGCCCACGAGATCAACACCCCCATCGGCATCAGCGTCACGGCCTCCTCCTATCTGCAGGAGCGGGTGGCCGACTTCAAGCAGCACCTCGAGGCCAAGCAGCTGCCGCGCACCTATCTCAACGAGTTCACCCAGAACCTAGACGAGTCGATGCAACTGCTGCAGGGCAACCTGAGGCGGGCCTCGGAGCTCATCGCCAGCTTCAAGCAGGTGGCGGTGGATCAGTCGTCCGAGGCGCGCTACAACTTCAGCCTCGCCGACAACCTGCATCAGGTGGTGGTCTCCCTCGGCTACAAGCTGAAGAAGGCCCAATGCGAGGTCGACATTCAATGCGATCCCAAGCTGGCCATCTACTCCTTCCCCGGCAGCTTCACCCAGATCTATTCCAACCTGATCCTCAACTCCATCCATCACGGTTTCGACAGCTGGGACAGGCCCAAGAAGATCACCATCAGGGTGGAGCAGCAGGGTGACGAGCTGGTCATCGACTACAGCGACAACGGTCGCGGCATCCCCCCGGAGATACTGCCGCGCATCTTCGATCCCTTCGTCACCTCCAAGCGAGGCCAGGGTGGCAGCGGGCTCGGCACCCACATCATCTACAACCTAGTGGTGCAACTGCTGCGCGGCCGCATCCATTGCGCCAGCGAACCTGGCCAGGGTGCCCAGTTCCATATCCGCCTGCCGATCCGGCAGAACTGAACGCCGGCTCTTGTGAGCCGGCCACTTTGTCCCCATCATGCTGTGATTGCATTCTTAACGAGCGGAGAACCTCGCAATGGCACAGCATTTTGACTATATCGCCATCGGCGGCGGCAGCGGCGGCATCGCCTCGGCCAACCGGGCTGCCATGTATGGCAAGAAAGTCGCCCTGATTGAAGCCAAAGAGCTGGGGGGTACCTGCGTCAACGTCGGCTGCGTGCCGAAGAAGGCCATGTGGTATGCCGGCCAGATCGCCGATGCCCTGAGATACGGGGCCGACTACGGCTTCGACACCACCCTCAATCACTTCAGCTGGGCCAGGCTGGTCGAGTCCCGTCAGGCCTATATTGGCCGCATCCACAAGTCCTACGAGAATGTGCTGGGCAAGAACCAGATCACCGTCATCAAGGGCTTCGCCCGTTTCGTCAGCAGCAACACCATCGAGGTTGATGGCGAGCAGTACAGCGCCGATCACATACTGATCGCCACCGGTGGCCGCCCCGAGGTCCCGACCATACCGGGCGCCGAACTCGGCATCGACTCCGACGGCTTCTTCGATCTGCAAAGCCAGCCCAAGCGGGTCGCCGTGGTCGGTGCCGGCTACATCGCGGTCGAGATCGCCGGCGTGATGCAGGCGCTTGGCTCCGAGACCCATCTGGTGGTGCGCAAGCATGCGCCGCTGCGCAACTTCGACCCCATGATCCACGAGACCCTGGTGGAGATCATGGCCCAGGAAGGGCCCAGGCTGCACACCCACGCCGTGCCCAAGGCCGTGGTCAAGAACGCCGACGACAGCCTGACCCTGCAACTGGAAGATGGTCGCCACCTCACGGTGGACTGCCTGATCTGGGCCATCGGCCGCGTGCCCGCCACCGACAACCTCAATCTGGCCGCCACCGGCATCACCCTGGACGAGAAGGGCTTCATCCCCACCGACAAGTTCCAGAACACCGCCGTCGCCAACCTCTATGCGGTGGGTGACAACACCGGCCGCATCCAGCTCACCCCGGTGGCCGTCGCGGCAGGTCGCCGCCTCTCCGAGCGGCTGTTCAACAACAAGCCGAGCGAGCACCTCAACTACGATCTGGTACCGACCGTGGTGTTCAGCCACCCCCCCATCGGCACCATAGGTCTGACCGAGCCGGAAGCCATCGCCGAATACGGTGAAGATCAGGTCAAGGTCTACCGCAGCCAGTTCACCGCCATGTATTCGGCCCTGACCCAGCATCGCCAGCCCACCCGGATGAAGCTGGTCTGCGTCGGCCCCGAGGAGAAGGTGGTCGGCCTGCACGGCATCGGCTTTGCGATGGACGAGATACTGCAGGGCTTTGGCGTCGCCATGAAGATGGGTGCCACCAAGGCAGACTTCGACAACTGCGTCGCCATCCATCCGACCAGCGCGGAAGAGTTTGTCACCATGCGCTGAGGCTGAGGCAGGGGAACAGGAACACCGGGGGTCAAACCGACAACTGCGTTCCCCTTCCCATCCCACCAGCGCGGAAGAATTTGTCACCATGCGCTGAGGCTGAGGAAGGGGAACAGGGAGACAGAGGTCAAACCGACAACTGCGTTCCCCCTTCCCATCCCACCAGCGCAGAAGAGTCTGTGACCATGCGTTGAGAGCCGCTGGCAACGGCATAAGCCTCGCTCTCCAAACCCGGCCCAGGCCGGTTTTTTTGATCCCTCCCCACCCGATTCCCTCTGAAATCGGCGTTCTTTACGCCGATTTTACGCTCCCCCAATGCCCCTTTATGGCGCCTTTACGCCCGTTTTACATACCCTTTCAGCGTCAATGACACCAACGGAGTCGATATGGATATGCATCGACTCTCGACGCTAATTATCTCAACGGAGTCGTTATGAATTGGCTATATCTGCTGCTGGTCCTCGCCCTGATGGGTTACCTGATGCGTGCACTGACGCATAGCCACGAGTGAGGGACTTGAAGATGCGGCAAGTAATTATCCATCCGGTAGCCTGCAAGCAACCGGGCCTCACGGGCTATCCAATGCGTGCACTGATGCACTGCGACCACGAGTGAGGGATCTGATATGTGGCAAGAAATAATCTATCCGGTGGCCTTCGTGCTGCTGGTCCTGCTGCCGGCACCCCTGCTCGGCAGCTATATGTATCGCGTGTTCGAGGGCAAGAGTCGCTGGCTCGCGCCGGTCGAGCGCGCCACCCTGGCCTGCTGCGGCACGGACGGACGGGAGCAGGACTGGAAGTCCTACGCCCTCAGCCTGCTGGCCTTCAACGGTGCCGGTTTCGGTCTGCTGTTCCTGATCCTGATGGCTCAGGGGCTGCTGCCCCTCAACCCGCAACAGCTGCCGGGCCTGAGCTGGCAACTCGCCTTCAACACCGCCGTCAGCTTCATGACCAACACCAACTGGCAAGCCTATTCCGGTGAGGCCAGCCTCTCCTACTTCAGCCAGATGGTGGGGCTCACCACCCAGAACTTCGTCTCCGCCGCCACCGGTGCTACCGTCGCCGTCGCGCTGTTCCGCGGTCTCTCCCGCCAGCAGACCATACACCTTGGCAACTTCTGGCAGGATCTGGTGCGCTTCTGCCTCTACGTGCTGCTGCCCATGGCGTTGATCATGGCGCTGCTGCTGGTGTGGCAAGGGGTTCCCCAGAGTCTGTCGGCCTATCTGCCGTTCCATGCCCTGGAAGGTCAGGAGCAGCTGCTGCCGCTCGGCCCTGCCGCCTCGCAGATCGCCATCAAGCAGCTCGGCTCCAACGGTGGCGGCTTCTTCGGCGTCAACTCGGCCCACCCGTTCGAGAACCCGACCGCCCTCTCCAACTGGCTGGAGATGGTCACCCTGCTGACCATTCCCGCCGCCCTGGTCTGCACCCTGGGCCGTTACGTTAAGGATTCTGGTCACGGCCGCGCCATCCTCGCCGCCATGACGCTGCTGTTCGTGATGGGGCTCGGCCTCTCCGTCTATCAGGAGTTGCAACCGGATCCTGCGCTCGCCCAGCTCACCACCCAGGCAGGCAACTGGGAAGGCAAGGAGAGCCGCTTCGGCCCCGTGCTCTCCAGCATCTGGGAAGTGGCGACCACTTCGGCCTCCAACGGCTCTGTCAACGCCATGCACGACAGCTTCACCCCGCTGGGTGGCATGGTCGGCATGATCAACATGCTGCTCGGTGAGGTCATCTTCGGCGGCGTGGGTGCCGGTATCTACGGCATGATGCTGTTCGTGCTGCTGACCGTGTTCCTGTGCGGCCTGATGGTCGGGCGCACGCCGACCTATCTCGGCAAGCGCCTCGGGATCACCGAGATGAAATGGGTGGTCGCCAGCATGCTGGTGATGCCGGTCGGGGTTCTGGTGATCGGCGGGGTAACGCTGCTGATGCCGGATGCCGCCACCATCATGGGTCACGATGGCCCCCACGGCCTGTCCAGGTTGATCTACAACTACGCCTCGGCCGCCGGCAACAACGGCTCGGCCTTCGGGGGCTTCGCCGCCGCGGACAACTGGCAGTGCGTCGCCATCGGTCTGGCCATGCTGCTCGGTCGCTTCGGCTACATCATTCCGGTACTGGCCATCGCCGGTCAGCTCTCGCGCGCCTCCCAACAGGATGCCGGCGAGGGTGACTTCCCCATCCGCGGTCCGCTGTTTATTACCTTGCTGATCATCACAGTGCTGCTGATAGGCGGTCTCTCCTTCCTGCCGGTACTGGCGCTGGGCCCCGTCGCCGAGCATCTCCTGATACTGGGAGCGCTCTGATGACCCTGTTCATGTCAGTCACTTTACCGATGCCAATGACCGAACATCTGATGCTGGGAGCATTCAAATGAGCAAGTCCATCTCCATCCCTGCCCGCACCGAAAAGGTGAAGGGCAAGGGCAAGAAACAGACCTCACAAGTCGTGCAGGCCATGATCGAAGCCTTCTATCGCTTCAACCCCAAGGCGCTGTTTGGCAGCCCCATACTGTTCACCCTCTGGCTGGCCGCCGTGATGGCGACCGTGGAGTCCCTGCTGGGGCAGCCACTTTCCGGTGTCACCCCTTCACTGGCCTGGCAGCTGACGGCCTGGTTGTGGCTGACCCTGTGGTTTGCCAACTTCGCCGAAACCCTGGCAGAAGGCCGCGGCAAGGCGCGGGCCGACAGCCTGAAGGCGGGCATGAGCCAGCTCCAGGCGCGCAAGGTGCGGGATCCGAAAGATGGCCAGGGCGAATGGGTCGCGGCCACCAGCCTGCAAAAAGGGGATCTGGTGCTGGTGCGCAGCGGCGAGATGATCCCGGCCGACGGTGAAGTCGTTGCCGGTATCGCCTCCGTCAACGAGGCCGCCATCACAGGTGAATCCGCCCCCGTCATCCGCGAGTCCGGCACCGACCGCAGCGGCGTGACCGGCAACACCACTGTGGTCTCCGACGAGATCTGGGTCCGTGTGACCAACAATCCCGGGGAGAGCACGCTCGACCGAATGATAGCGCTGGTCGAGGGGGCCAAGCGCCAGAAGACCCCGAACGAGATGGCACTCGATGCCCTGCTGGTGGGTCTGACCCTGATCTTCCTGCTGGTGGTCGCCACCCTGCCCTGGTTCCTCGACTACAACGGCACCCAGGTACCGCGCCTCTACCTGCTGGCGCTGTTCATCACCCTGATCCCGACCACCATAGGGGGCCTGCTCTCCGCCATCGGCATCGCCGGCATGGACCGGCTGGTGAAGCTGAACGTGATCGCCAAGTCAGGTCGTGCCGTGGAGGCCGCCGGTGACGTGCGCACCCTGCTGCTGGACAAGACAGGTACCATCACCTTCGGCAACCGCATGGCCGACGAGCTGATCCCTGCCCCCGGCGTCGATCCCTCCCTGCTGGCCCAGGCCGCCATGCTGGCCTCCCTCGGCGACAACACCCCCGAGGGCAAGTCCATCCTGACCCTGGCCGGCAAGAGCATGGCCAAGCCGAGCCAGCTCGAGAGCGACAAGGTGATCCCCTTCAGCGCCGAGACCCGGTTGAGCGGTCTGGATCGCAACGGTCATCAATATCGCAAGGGGGCCGTGGATGCGGTGCTCAACTACCTCTCCCTCGATCGCAAGGGAGTGCCCGAGCTTATCCTGAAGGCGGTCGACAACATCGCCCGTCAGGGCGGTACCCCGCTGCTGGTCTGCACCCACGAGCAGTTGCTGGGGGTGGTGTACCTCAAGGACATCATCAAGCCAGGCATCAAGGCCCGCTTCCAGATCCTGCGTCACATGGGGATCCGCACCGTGATGATCACCGGGGACAACCCGCTGACCGCCGCCGCCATCGCCGCCGAAGCCGGGGTGGATGACTTCATCGCCGAGGCAACCCCGGAGAAGAAGCTGGCCTATATCCGTCAGGAGCAGGCCGATGGCCGCATGGTCGCCATGTGCGGTGACGGCGCCAACGACGCACCGGCCCTGGCCCAGGCGGACGTGGGGCTGGCCATGAACGAAGGCACCCAGGCCGCCAAGGAGGCGGGCAACCTGGTGGATCTGGACTCCAACCCCACCAAGCTGCTGGACGTGGTGCTGGTGGGCAAGCAGTTGCTGGTCACCCGGGGTGCCCTGACCACCTTCTCCATCGCCAACGACGTGGCCAAGTACTTCGCCATACTGCCGGCCCTCTTCATCGCGGCCTACCCGCAGCTGGGGGCACTGAACCTGATGCAACTCGGCAGCCCAGAGAGCGCCATACTGTCGGCCATCATCTTCAACGCCCTGATCATAGTGGCGCTGGTACCGCTGGCGCTGCGGGGGGTCAACGTGAAGGGCTCCGCCGCCAGCCTGCTGCGCCGCAACCTGTTGATCTATGGTCTCGGTGGCCTGGTCGTGCCCTTCATTGGAATCAAGTTGATCGATCTGGTCATCACAGGCCTGGGTCTGGTGTAACCACATAACGGGTGCAAGCCTGGCCTGCACCCCATCAATCTGTTTGGAGCAAGAAAATCATGATAGCAATCAGAACCCTGCTGACCCTGACCCTGCTGCTGGGTGTCGGCTACCCCCTGGCCGTCACCGGACTGGCCCAGCTGCTGTTCCCCTGGCAGGCCAACGGCAGCCAGCTGACCGATGCCAAGCAGCAGCTGATCGGCAGCGCCCTGCTGGCGCAAAAATTCGAGCGGGCGGAGTACTTCCACTCCCGTCCCTCCGCCAGCGACTTCACCACCATAGGCAGCGGCGCCAGCAACCTGGGGATGAGCTCCCCCCTGCGCAGCGAATTTGCCAAGGCACAGGGTAATTACCAGTCCCCCGCCATGCTGACCCGCTCAGGTTCGGGCCTGGATCCCCACCTGCCCCTGGATGCCGTGCTGGCCCAGGTGGAGCGCGTCGCCAAGCAACGCGGGCTGGATCCCGCTTCCCTGACGGAGCAGGTCAAGTCGTCGACACAAGCTGGTATCCTTGGCCCCCAGGTGGTCAACATCCTCCAGTTGAATCTGTTGCTCGATCAGCACAAGGACGCATGATGGCGCGCCTGGCTGGCCCGAGTTGGAGGGCGACCCAGATTTTCGAACCGAGCCGGCAGTTGCTCCATAAGGATGATGATGCGTGATGTGGTAAAAGCGGGTGCCTTGCTGGCAAGCATGAAGCAGGAGCACGGGAATGCGTGATGAGGTTAAGGCGGGGGCCTTGCTGACAAGCATGAAGCAGGAGCACGTGAATGCGTGATGAGGTTCGGGCCGACGCCTTGCTGGCAAGCCTGGAAGAGGAACACAAGGGCAAGCTGAAGGTCTTCCTCGGCGCCGCCCCCGGCGTAGGCAAGACCTACGCCATGTTGCAGGCGGTGCGGGAACAGGCCAAGGAAGGGGTCGACATTCTCATCGGCGTGGTCGAGACCCACGGGCGCCAGGAGACCCTGGCGCTGCTCGACAAGCTCGCCATCCAGCCACGCAAGCTGCATCACCACCGCCAGCAACGACTGGAGGAGATGGACCTGGATGGCTTGCTCGAACGCAAGCCATCCATCGTAGTGGTGGATGAGCTGGCCCATACCAATGCTCCCGGCAGCCGCCACGAGAAACGCTGGCAGGATGTGGAGGAGCTGCTCGGCGCCGGCATAGACGTCTACTCCACCCTCAACGTACAACATCTGGAGAGCCTCAACGATCTGGTGTGGCAGCTGACCGGAGTCAGGGTCAAGGAGACCCTGCCCGATCAGGTGCTGCTGGAGGCGGACAGCATAGTCCTCATAGACCTGCCCCCCAAGGAGCTGCTCGGCCGGCTCAAGGAGGGCAAGGTCTATGTGCCCCATCAGGCCAAGGCCGCCCTGCAATCCTTCTTCTCCCTCAACAACCTGACCGCCCTGCGCGAGCTGGCGATGCAGACTGCCGCCAGCCACGTGGAGGGGGATCTGCAACTGCAATGGCAGGCGGCGGGCAAGACCACGCTGCCGCTGCGGGGCAAGCTGATGGTCTGCCTCGGGGATCAGCACGGCTCGGCCCTGGTGCGCTACGGCCACCGCTTCGCCCAGCGCCGCCAGCTACCCTGGCTGGTGGTGCACATCGACAGCAAGGGGCAGCGCTCCCCTGAGCTGGAGCAGGCGCTGGCGCTGGCCTCTCACCTCGGCGCCAAGGTGCTGACCCTCTCCAGCCCGGCGGTCGCCGATGCCCTGCTGGAGACGGCCGAACAGCAGCAGGTCTCGCAGCTGTTGCTCGGCAAGCCCCACAACCCGCCCTGGCGCCGCTCCCTGGTGCAGCACCTGCTGAAACAGGCACAGGGATTCGAGATCACGCTGGTGGACACGGAGAAGAACAAGCCAGGGCTGAGGCTGCAACCACTCCACCCCAAGGACATTCGCCAGAGCCTGCTGGCCATCGCCATTATGGCGGTGACCTCAGCCAGCGCCTGGGGGCTCTCCCACTGGCTGCCGCCCGCCTCCCTGCCGCTGCTGTTCGTGCTGGGGGTACTCGCCACTGCCCTCACCACCAGCCTGGTGCCCGCCATCCTGGCGGCCGTGCTGGGATTCGTCGCGCACAATCTGCTGTTCACCGCCCCCTACTTCTCCCTGAGCGTCGCCAGCCACAGCGACCTGCTCACCCTGTTCGTGCTGCTCATCGTCGGCATGACGGCGGGGCGGCTCGCCTCCCGCCAGCGCCAGCAGCTGGTAGGCTTGCGCGAGACCCAGCAGCTCGGCAACGCCCTGCTCTCTCTCAGCCAGGGGCTGGCCACCGCCAGCAGCCCGGTGGAGGTGCTCAGGCAGGGTACCCAGGCCATCTCCCTCGCCCTGGGGCAGCCCGTGTTCGCCCTGGATGAGGAGTACCAGTACAGAGCCGGAGACGAGGTGCGGGCACCGGGCCAGACCGACAAGGCCGCCATCGACTGGTGCCTGGCCCAGAAGCAGAGCGCCGGGGCCCACACCGCCACCCTCAATGCGGCCGAGGCCCAGTACCACCACCTCACCGATGAACTGGTGCTGGGGATACGGCTGGCCAGCCCGCTCGCCTCCTCCGCCGAACATCAGTTGCAGGCGCTGCTCACCGACATCCGCGCCGCCCTGGCGCGGATCGATCTCAACGAGCGGCTGGCCGACAGCCAGCTGCAGGCGGAGACGGATCGGATGCGCGCCGCCCTGCTCTCCTCGGTCTCCCACGATCTGAAAACGCCGCTCGCCACCATCATGGGGGCCGGCAGCACACTGCTGGAATACGGTGACAGGATCAGTGCCGAGGATCGCAACGAGCTGCTCCACTCGGTGCAGGAGGAGGCGCGCCGCTTGCACAGCTATGTGCAGAACCTGCTGGACATGACCCGCATAGGCTCCCCGGACTTCCAGCTGAAGCGGGAGTGGGTCGACCTCGCCGACCTGGTGGAGAGTGCCCGCAAGCGGCTGGACTCCTCCTGGCGCCAGCACAAGCTGCTGATCCACTTCGATCAGCAGATCCCCCAGCTCTATGTGCACGGCGCCCTGATCGAGCAGGTGCTGGTCAACATCCTCGACAACGCCTCCCGCTATTCACCAGCCGGCACCCCCATAGAGTTCAAGGTGATGCTGGCGGATCCCGACCTCATCATCGACATCATCGACATCGGGGTCGGCATCGCAGAATCGGATCGGGACAAGATCTTCAATCTGTTCTATACCCAGCCGGTGGGGGATTGCGGCAGTCGCGGCACCGGACTTGGCCTCGCCATTTCCCGCGCTATGATAGAGGCCCACGGTGGTCGCATCTGGGCATTTGCCGGCCCCAACGGCAACGGCACCTGCATGCGCATCTCCCTGCCACTCTCTCTCAACTCACCTGAGGTATGATGCATACATTTCGGGTTTCTGACCCTTCAACACTCGCCTCTGGAGGTTAGATGGCTCATATCCTGGTCATAGATGATGAAGCGGCCATTCGCCGCTTTCTGCGGATCAGCCTGGTCGCCGAGGGGCACCAGGTGAGCGAGGCGGTGGGCGTCAACGAAGGGCTGGCGCAGTACCGCCACCTCAACCCCGATCTGGTGATCCTGGATCTCGGCCTGCCGGACGGGGACGGCATCCAGATCTTGCAGGCCATCCGCGAGCACCACCCCAACCCAGTGCTGGTGCTGTCGGCACGAGATTCGGAGCAGGAGAAGGTGCGGCTGCTGGATGCCGGGGCCAACGACTACATGAGCAAGCCGTTCGGCATCGGCGAGATGATGGCCCGCATCCGGGTGCTGCTGCGCCAGCGCGCCGGGGTCAGCAGCGGCGAATGCCGCCACTTTCCCCAATGCGGCCTGAGCCTGGATACCGGCAGTCACAAGGTCACCATGGGAGATAAGGAGATCCCCCTCTCCCGCAAGGAGTTCGCCCTGCTGCAGGCCCTGGTGTGTCACCCCGGCAAGCTGGTGCTGCAGACCCAGCTGCTCAACGACATCTGGGGGCCAAGCCACAAGGAGGATACCCACTACCTGCGCATCGTCATCGCCAGCCTGCGCAAGAAGCTGGGAGACAACCCCCAGAACCCCAGTCTGATCGAGACCGAATCCGGCATCGGCTACCGCTTCATCGGCAGTTGAAACCGTCACAGGCAGCCTACCCCGTTCGAAACACCATACCCGGTATCGGCAACTGACGTTTCACGTGGAACGACGCCCGCAGCAAATCAGCGCCAGCAGACCACAACCACAGAGCAACAGGCCGAGATCCTGCAATCCGGCCGCCACCGCCAACCCCAGACTGAGCAGCAGGTAGTAGCCGAGCCCGAACAGGGCGCCAGCACTGCCTGCCACCTCGCGATAGGCCAGCAGCGCCTGGCTCAGCACATTGGGGATCGCCACCCCGTAGGCCACCACTATCCCCATCATGGGCAGCAGGAACCAGAGCGAGGCCTGACTCGCCCAGACCAGCAGCCCGGCAACCAGTGCCAGAGTGCAGGCCAGCCTGATCAGAGATGACGGCTGCCACCCTCTTCCCAGCAGCTGCTTGTTGAACAGGCTGCCGAGCAGGGTCGCCAGCGCCAGCAAGATCCCCGAGTAACCAAACTCGCCGGTGCTCAATCCCAGCCCGGCAAACAGGAAGGGCGCCAGACTGTAGTAGCCAAACAGCATGGTGTTGAACAGGGCGACCAGCAGGGCACTGCGCCAGAGCCCGCCATCTTTCATCATCCGGCACGCCAGCGGCCAGAGCGCAACCCGCTGAGTCGTGGCCGGACGGGTTTCCGGCAGCCACCGACCGGCCACCAGCAGCAACACAGCCGCCAGCACCAGCAGGCCGCTGAAGACCCCGAGATAGCCAAGCCGCTCGGCCAGCAGTCCGCCGCTCACCAACCCCAGCACGGGGCTGAGGGAGAGCGCCATGCCCATCACCGAGAAGACCCGCGCCAGATCGCTGCCCTGATAGCTGTCGCGCAGCATGGTCTGGGTCACCACGGATCCCACGGCGGCGCCGAAGGCCGAGATGACCCGGGCCAGCAGCAACACCTCGAACTCATTGGCCAACAGCGCCAGCAGGGTGCCGACGCCATAGGTGAGCAGACCTGCCAGCATGGCGGGACGCCGCCCGATCAGATCGCAGAGCCTGCCCCAGCAGACCACACCCACCGCAAACGCCAGAAAATAGACCGACAGGGTCTGGGATGCCTGCCCCTCGCTCACCCGGAACTGGGTGGCGATCTGGGTCAGCACCGGGCTGTAGATGGTCTCCACTATCTGGGGAAACATCATCAATCCCACCACCAGCCAGCGCGGTGGCAACTTGTTGTTCATGACAAACCTCCTTCACAAGAGGTCGCCATTCTAGAGAGATGCCGATTGTCTGATTACAATAAGCAGGACTATATACATCAAGAATCGGACACATGGCCTTTATTCTTCCCGATCACCCTTTCGACCCCGACCAGCTGACGGGCAGCGTGATCGGCATCGCCTCCGCGCTCGGCTGGCACGACTCCGGCCTGCATCGGCATCAGCGCCACCAGCTGCTGTTCGCCCAATCAGGCTGCATGACCATGGAGCTGGCAGACAGGGTCTGCCTGCTCCCGCCGACGCGAGCGGCCTGGCTGCCGGCGGGCACGCCCCACAGGGTCCTGATGCGCGGGGTGGTGGCCTATCGCTCTCTCTACTTCACCCCGCACCCCGAGTTGCCGACCAGCATGGCGGTACTGGCGGTCAATCCCCTGTTGCACGCCCTGATCGAACGGATGGCGCTCTGGCCGTGGGACCAGCCGCAAGAGGAGCAGCAGCGGACGCTGGCACTGTTCATGGAGGAGCTGGGGCAGGCACCCCGAGAGTCCTGGCAGCTGCCGTTGCCGTCAGACCCGCGTCTGGCGACCTGGCTGCAGAAGATAAAGCGGGGCGACACCCTGCCCCCTCGGCTCAACCGGCTGGCCGAGGAGGTGGGTGCCAGTGACAAGACCATAGGCCGCATCTTCATGAGAGAGACCGGCATGAACTATCAGGCCTGGCGTCAGCAGTGGCGACTGCTGCGAGCCATGGAGTTGCTGGCCGAAAGCGAACCCATCAGCCGGATTGCCGCTTCCCTGGAGTTTTCCAGCGACAGCGCCTTCATCAGCTTCTTCAAACAGCACTCGGGGCAGACGCCCCTGCGTCACCTCAACTCTCGGGGTGAGTCGTCACGGCGGGGCTGACCTCCACCACCAGGGTATCCAGTGCCAATGGCTGGAGGTTGTGGATGGCATCCAGTACCACCTCCCGGGATGCCTGCTGCTGCTGGGCAAGCATCTCCTGCGCCAGCTTGGCGCTATCCAGCTCGGGCCTGGGGTTGTCGTTGGCCATGGCGTTCAGGCTCAGGCTGCTCAGTATCAGGGTCGCGATCAGGGTCTTCATCTGGCTTGCTCCGGTGTGGTTGAGATGACCAGAGAGTTAGTCCAATAGTCGTGCCAACTATATAAACAGTTGATTTTGTTTAAATAAAATCAAAACAGATACCATTTGAGGCATTCCTTCCCATCTTGTTGGTTATTTTGAAACCCATTAGTGGTTATTTTTACCACATCCATTTTCCTGGGCCCGTTCCACGTGGAACGTCCCATGATTTTGATCGACACCCGCTTTTAAACTGAGCTATGGTGCTAGCTCCCCCGTAACTGACTCTGGATCTGTCACCGAATGGAATTCTCCTTGTTCGGCGAGAAGTTCACTCGCCACGCCGGTATTACCCAACTCATGGATGACCTCAATCAGGGGCTGCTCAATCCGGACGCCATCATGCTGGGAGGCGGCAATCCGGCACCCATCCCCGCCATGCTGGAACGCTTTCAGACCGAGGCCAAGCAGCTGCTCGACAATGGCGAGCTGATCAAGGCCATGGCCAACTACGATGGCCCGCAAGGCAAGGACAGGTTCACCAAGGCGCTGGCCGCCCTGCTCAAGAGAGAGCTGGGCTGGGACATCTCGGCCCGCAACATAGCCCTGACCAACGGCAGCCAGAATGCCTTCTTCTATCTGTTCAACCTGCTGGCCGGCGAATTCGCCGATGGCCGCAAGAAGAAGGTGCTCTTCCCCCTGGCCCCCGAATACATCGGCTATGCGGACTCGGCCCTGGCGGAGGATCACTTCGTCGCCTACAAGCCCACCATAGAGAAGCTGGCCGACGGCCAGTTCAAATACCATGTGGATTTCGAGAGCCTGGAGGTGGGTGACGACATAGGGGTGATCTGCGTCTCCCGCCCGACCAACCCCACAGGCAACGTGCTGACCGATGAAGAGATAGAGCATCTGGATCAGATCGCCCGCGACAAGGGGATCCCGCTGCTGCTCGACAACGCCTACGGCGTGCCCTTCCCCGGCATCATCTTCAGCGAGGCCAAGCCGTTCTGGAATGCCAACACCATACTCTGCATGAGCCTCTCCAAGCTGGGGCTGCCGGGCACCCGCTGCGGCATCGTCATCGCCGACGAGAAGATCATCCAGGCCATCACCAACCTGAGCGGCATCATCAACCTGGCACCGGGCAGCCTGGGGCCCGCCATCACCATCCCCATGATAGAGAGCGGCGAGATCATCGCCCTGAGCGAGCAGGTGGTGAAACCCTTCTACAAGCAGAAGGCCGACTTCGCGGTCCAGTTGCTGCGAGAAGCCATTCCCGATCCGCGCTTCCACATCCACAAGCCGGAAGGCGCCCTCTTCCTCTGGCTCTGGTTCGAAGGCCTGCCGATCCACTGCCAGGCGCTCTACGAGCGGCTGAAGGCGAAGAACCTGCTGATAGTGCCGGGTCACTACTTCTTCCCCGGCATCGACGACCCCGAGTGGCGCCACAGTCAGGAGTGCATCCGCCTCAACTACTCCCAGAGCGAGGAGCTGGTGCGGCGCGGCATCGCCATACTGGCGGACGAGATCAACGCCATTTACCGCGGCAGCTGACTCGCCTGCGGATAAAAGAAAGGCCTGCAATCGCAGGCCTTTCTCGTCTCTGGTGTCAGCTCCCCGGCTTAACTCGGCAGCGCCAGCTGATCGGGTTTGCCGATGGGGATGGCGCGGGGCTTGAGTGCCTCCGGCAATTCGCGGGCGAGATCTATGGTCAGCAGACCATGCTCCAGTCTGGCCCCCTTCACCTCCACGTGCTGGCTCAGCTTGAAGGCGAGCTCGAAGTCACGCTCGGCAATCCCCTGATGGAGGAACTGACGCTCACCGGCCGCAGCGGCCTTGCGCCCCTTCACCTTGAGGGTGCCGTTTTCGGTCTCCAGCTCCAGCTCGTCGCGCTCGAAGCCAGCCACGGCAACCGTGATGCGGTAGCCGTCATGCTCCCGCTTTTCGATGTTGTAAGGGGGATAGGCCGCCGCCTTCTGGGCGAACAGGCCTTCCAGCTCGCGGGCCATCCGCTCGAAGCCGACGGCATTGGAAGAGAGGTGAGAAAAATCGAGGTTACGCATAATCCTATCCTTCTAGTAAGCAACAGGTTTGACTCTCCACAGGCCCGTCATCGGCACCCGGGAAATTTGAAAATCGCTGTGAGTTCAGGCTGTCAGCCGTTGATCTCAATCTTGCGGGGCTTCATCGCCTCGGGCACTTCACGGGCCAGATCGATGTGCAGCAGACCATTCTTGAGATCGGCACCCTTCACCCGCACATAGTCTGCCAGCTGGAAGCGACGCTCGAAGCCGCGCTCGGCTATGCCCTGATAGAGATAGTGGCGCTCGGAGTCAGCCTGCTTGTTGCCCTTCACCGTCAGCAGATTTTCCTGGAAGCTCAGCTCCAGCTCTTCCTGGGTAAAGCCCGCCACCGCCATGCTGATGCGGTAGTCGTTGTCACCCAGCTGCTCGATGTTGTAGGGGGGATAACCGGCATTGCCATTGCTGGCCGCAGATTCGATGAGATTGGCCAGACGATCGAAACCAATGGCAGAACGATAGAGCGGAGAAAAGTCGATAGAACGCATAGTATTACCCTCTTGTGAGCGATAACTGATTGTTTGCCCTCCATATGGACGGGCGCCTGGTCGAAACCTCTGTCGAGCGTTACGGCCTTGTTACCTATATAGGGGCTCACTTTTTCCTTTCAAGGGAAAAAATGAAAAGAAATTTTTGGTCGCCTGTCAGCGTCGAAAATGGCCCGATTGATATGATATTCGGCCCGCGGGCCACTCATCCCCCGATCCGCTGCGCGCCATACTGGTTGCGTCCCCCAACCAGAGACCGGAGCACACCATGCAAGTTACCCAGGTTCGCAATGCCACCCTGCTCATCCGCTACGCCGGCACCCGCTTCCTGATCGATCCCATGTTGTCTGCCAAGGGCAGCCTCCCGGGGTTTGAGGGAACGGCCAACAGCCAGCTGCGCAATCCGCTGGTCGAACTGCCCCTGCCCATGGCGGAGATCCTCGATGTGGATGCGGTGATAGTGACCCATGATCACCTCGACCACTGGGACCCTGTCGCTCAGCAGCAGATCCCCAAGCACCTCCCGCTGTTTGTGCAGCATCAGAAAGATGCCAACACCATAAGCGCCTGCGGCTTCAGGGATGTACGCCTGCTGAGCGAGCAGGTCGAGTTTGCCGGGATCAGGTTGCAACAGACCGAGGGGCAACACGGCAACGATCAGGTCATGGCGGTGTTGGGCGAGCGGCTGGGTGAGGTATCCGGGGTGGTCTTCTCCCACCCCGCAGAGAAGACCCTCTATCTGGCGGGTGACACCGTCTGGAACGCCCAGGTTGAACAAGCGCTGCAACAGCACCAGCCCGAGGTCGTCATCCTCAACTGTGGCGATGCCCAGGTGCCGGGGCTGGGTTCCATCATCATGGGCAAGGAGGATGTCGCCGCCGTCTATCAGGCAGCGCCACAGGCCATCCTGATCGCCAGCCACATGGAGGCGGTCAATCATGCCCTGCTGACAAGGCGCGAGCTGCGCGACTACCTCGGCAAACAGGGGATGGCAATGCGGGTGCTGGTGCCCGAGGATGGCGAGTCCATCGTCCTCTGATCGAGCGGGCCATGTGACCACATGGCCCTTCGGCTTTCTGTTGCCGCCCCTTATCATGGGGATCCGAGTGCAAAGGAGTCTGCTACTATGCCCAATCCCATCGTCGTCGCCGTCATCACCTTCGATCACTTCAGCCCCTTTCACTGCGCTGTGCCCTGCCTCATCTTCGGCGACACCATGATGCCAGGTGCCTCCCTGTTCGAACTCAGGCTCTGCGCCGGTGACGCCACCCGCCAGCCCGGTTCCGCCCAGGGCTTTCGCATCGACGCCAGCCACGGGCTGGAGGGATTGATCGGGGCGGACATCGTCATCATCCCCTTCTGGCGCGATCCGGCCGAGCGACCGGCCCAGCCCCTGCTCGATGCCCTGGTTGCCGCCCGAAGCAGGGGTGCCCAGATAGTGGGGCTCTGTCTGGGCACCTATGTGCTGGCCTATGCCGGTCTGCTGGAGGGACGCAGGGCCTCGACCCACTGGGAGTTCGAGCAGGACTTCATGGGCCGCTTTCCCGCCGTGCGGCTCGATACCAATGCCCTCTACGTGGACGATGAGGGTCTGATCACCTCGGCCGGCACCGCCGCCGGGCTGGATTGCTGCCTCTACCTGGTGCGCGAGCACCATGGCAGCCGGATCGCCAACAAGCTGGCCAGACGGCTGGTGGTGCCGCCCCATAGAGAAGGGGGCCAGGCCCAGTTCATCGAGCAGCCGGTGCCCGCCTCCACCCGGGACGCCAGGATCAACCAACTGTTCGATCACCTGCGCATGCATCTGGCCGAGCCTCACAACCTGGACGCATTGGCAGCGCACTGCCTGATGAGCCGGCGCACCTTCACCCGTCGCTTCCAGCAGGCGACCGGTCTCTCCGTCGGGGAGTGGCTGCTGGCCGAGCGTCTCAGGCGCAGCCAGGAGTTGCTGGAGACGAGCGGCCACTCCATGGATCGCATCGCCGAGCTGGTGGGGCTGAAGACGGCCGCCATACTGCGCCAGCATTTTCGTGCCCGTTTCGGGGTATCCCCGAGTGAATGGCGCCGCTCTTTTCGTGGCCACAACGTCTGATGACGCCCCCTGTACCGGTTCAACCCGCTATGGCAGGCTAACCAGAAATACTCAGGAGTCATATCATGTCCCGTTCCGAACGCCTGCTGGACCTGCTCCAGCTGCTGCGCGGCCACCTCTACGCCATCACAGGCTCTGAACTGGCCAGCCAGCTTGGCATCAGCCTGCGCACCCTCTATCGGGATATCGCCACCCTGCAGGCGCAAGGTGCCTATATCGAGGGAGAACCGGGTATCGGTTATATGCTACGCCCCGGCTTCATGCTGCCGCCGCTGATGTTCAGCGAAGAGGAGCTGGATGCACTGGTGCTGGGGTCGCGCTGGGTGGTCGCGCACGGTGACGGAGCCTTGAGTGCATCGGCCAGCAGCGCACTAGCCAAGATAGAAGCCGTGTTGCCCGCCGACTATCGCCAGCAGCTCCAGAGCAATGCCCTGCTGATCGGCACCTCCCGCAGCGACAGCCTCACCGATGAAGCCCCGTTGCGCAGCGCCATCCGCCAGCAGCGCAAAGTGCTCCTGAGCTATCGCGATCTCAAGGAAGATGCTTCTGAGCGCACCGTCTGGCCCTTTGCTCTTGGCTACTTCGAGCAGGTGCGGGTACTGGTCGCCTGGTGCGAACTGCGTCAGGGCTTTCGCCACTTTCGGGTCGATCGCATCACCCGGATGCAGCCGCAAGATTGCCGCTATCCCAAAAGCAGGGAGAGCTTGCTGAAAGCGTGGCGCGCCACCCAGCAGATCCCGCAGCCGAAATTCATTGCTGACAGAAACTGACAGCAGGTAGCGCCATGCTGACGGGGTCGGCGCAGATGCGCCCTCCCCGAATCAAGGAGCATCACCATGTTGTTAGTCCCACCGTTCACCATTCTCTATGTTTCTAATCCGGCCCGCAGCGCCCGCATCTATCGCGAGCTTTTCGGTCGCCCACCGGTAGAGGAGTCCCCTACCTTTGTCATGTTCGTGTTCGAGTCGGGAGCAAAACTGGCGCTCTGGTCCAGCGCTACCGTGGAGCCTGCCGTGACCCAGTGTGCCGGCGCCATGGAGCTGGCCTTCCCGCTGCCCGATGAAGCCAGTGTCGATTCTGGCTTGGCCGAGTGGCAGGCACGCGGCCTGACCATCATCCAGCAGCCGATCCGGATGGAGTTTGGCTATACCGGTATGGCCCTCGATCCCGATGGCCATCGCCTGCGCCTCTACTGCCTGGCAGCAGAACCGGGCTGAGTCGGTGCTATCAACACCAAGGCGATTTCACGTTTCACGTGGAACACGCCACTTTCCTCTCGCACAGAAAACAAAAAGCCGCTCACAAGGAGCGGCTTTTTACTGTCTGACTGCGTCGATCAGACGTCGAGGTTGGCGACCCGCAGGGCGTTGGTCTCGATAAAGTCACGACGGGGTTCGACCGCATCCCCCATCAGGGTGGAGAAGAGCTGGTCGGCGCCGACGGCGTCGTCTATGGTGACGCGCAGCATGCGACGGGCTTCCGGATCCATGGTGGTTTCCCACAGCTGATCCGGGTTCATCTCACCCAGCCCTTTATAGCGCTGGATGTAGATGCCACGCTTGCCTTCGCCCATCAGCCAGTCGACCGCTTCCACGAAGTTGGCCACAGGTTTGACCTTCTCGCCACGCTTGATGAAACCACCTTCCTCGATCAGGTTGGCAATCTCCTTGCCCAGGGAGACCAGCTGACGGTACTCACCGGACTGCAGGAAGTCGTAGCTGAGCGGGTATTCCCGGTCGACACCGTGCTGACGTACCACGGCGTGCGGCACGAACAGACTGCGCTCTTCGTCACGACGTACCTGGATCTGGTACTGGATGCCGTGGTTGCTCTCGTTGAGCACGGCTTCCATCCCCTGGCACCAGGCCAGCAGATCGGTCTCGCTGGCCAGCAGGGTTTCGTTCAACTCAGGCTGATAGATCAGCTGGGTCAGCACGGCATCCGGGGCGCGGCGGGACATGCGGGTGATCAGGTGAGAGACGGCACGGTGCTGGTTGACCAGACGCTCCAGCGCCTCGCCACCGATGGCCGGGGCAGACTCGTTGACGTGCAGGGTAGCACCGTCCAGCGCCATGGAGGTCTGGTACTGCAGCAGTGCATCTTCGTCTTTCAGATACTGCTCCTGCTTGCCCTTCTTGACCTTGTAGAGCGGCGGCTGGGCGATGAAGACGTAGCCACGCTCGATGATCTCCGGCATCTGACGGTAGAAGAAGGTCAGCAGCAGGGTACGGATGTGCGCACCATCGACGTCCGCATCCGTCATGATGATGATGTTGTGGTAGCGCAGCTTGTCCGGGTTGTACTCGTCGCGACCTATGCCGCAGCCCAGCGCCGTGATCAGGGTGCCCACCTCTTGCGAGGAGATCATCTTGTCGAAACGGGCCTTTTCCACGTTCAGGATCTTGCCCTTGAGTGGCAGGATGGCCTGGTTCTTGCGGTTGCGACCCTGCTTGGCGGAGCCGCCAGCAGAGTCCCCTTCCACTATGTAGAGTTCGGAGAGGGCCGGGTCTTTCTCCTGACAGTCCGCCAGCTTGCCGGGCAGACCGGCGATGTCCAGGGCGCCCTTGCGGCGAGTCAGTTCGCGGGCCTTGCGGGCCGCTTCACGAGCACGGGCCGCATCGATGATCTTGTTGACCACTATCTTGGCGTCGCCCGGGTTTTCCAGCAGGAAGTCCGCCAGCTTCTCGCCCATCGCCTGTTCAACGGCAGTCTTCACTTCGGAAGAGACCAGCTTGTCCTTGGTCTGGGAGGAGAACTTGGGATCCGGCACCTTGACGGAGATGACAGCAATCAGGCCTTCACGGACGTCGTCGCCACTGGCGGCAGACTTGGCCTTCTTGCTGTAGTCCTCTTTATCCATGTAGGAGTTGAGGGTACGGGTCAGCGCGGTACGGAAGCCCACCAGGTGGGTGCCCCCATCCCGCTGCGGGATGTTGTTGGTGAAGCAGTAGACCCCTTCCTGATAGGCGTCGTTCCACTGCATCGCCACTTCGACGCCGATGCCATCCTGCTCTGTGGTGAAGTGAAACACCTTGGGATGGATCGGGGTCTTGTTCTGGTTCAGGTATTCGACGAAGGCCTTGATGCCGCCCTCGTAGCAGAAGTGAGCCTCGCGGCCATCCCGCTCGTCCATCAGGCGGATGGAGACACCGGAGTTCAGGAAGGAGAGCTCACGCAGGCGCTTGGCCAGGATCTCGTAGTGATACAGGGTATCGGTAAAGATGGTCGGGCTCGGCCAGAAGCGCACTTCGGTACCGGTACCGGTGCTGTCGCCAATCTGCTTGAGCGGCGCCTGCGGCTCACCCAGGTGATAGGTCTGCTCGTAGACGTGGCCGTTGCGACGTATGGTCAGCAGCAGCTTGTCAGAGAGGGCGTTCACCACCGAGACACCCACGCCGTGCAGGCCGCCGGATACCTTGTAGGAGTTGTCATCGAATTTGCCGCCGGCGTGCAGCACCGTCATGATGACTTCGGCGGCGGAGCGGCCCTCCTCCTCGTGCATGTCGACCGGAATACCCCGGCCGTTGTCACGGACGGAGACGGAACCGTCGGAATGGATCTTGACCTGAATATCGGAGCAGTAGCCAGCCAGAGCCTCGTCAATGGAGTTATCGACGACCTCGAACACCATGTGGTGCAGGCCCGAGCCATCATCCGTATCGCCGATATACATCCCCGGGCGCTTGCGGACCGCATCCAGGCCCTTCAGCACCTTGATATTCGAGGAGTCGTAAGTATTTTCACTCATAGCTTACTCTCTGCCTTCTCTAACGTTTCGGAGATCTTGCCTTGTTCCACGTGGAACAGCTTGCAGTCACTCGCATCCATCATGTCTGCGAGCTGACCGGTATCGATGGCGGTGATAAACACCTGGGACGCGCACTGCTTCAGCCTTGCGGCCAGCAGGCGACGTTTGTCGACATCCAGTTCAGAGGCAAAATCGTCAATTAAAAAAATACAGCCACGGCTGCTATGTTGATTCAAATAGAGCCCTTGAGCCAGTCGCATGGCACAGACCAGCAACTTCAACTGACCCCTGGACAAAATATCCTGAGCGGGTACCCCGTTCGCCTTGAGCCGCACATCCGCCTTCTGCGGACCGACCCCAGTGTACCCCAGCGAACGATCCCGCTCGAACCCCGCCTCCAGCAAGTCGCCGAGGGGAGTCTCTCTCTCCCAGCCCCGATAGAAACCGAGGCTGATGTCGAATTCCGGCAGAAAATCCGCCGTCATCTCCTTGATCAGGGGAGTAATGGCCTGACAATAACTGGCGCGAAACTCCGCCAGCTCACCCCCGAGCCGCACCAGCTCCTGATCCCAGAATGCCAGCTGGCGATACTGGCTGCTCTGGCGCAGCAGCGCATTGCGCTGTTTCAGCAGACGCCGCACCCGCCCCCACAGGGAGAAGAAGGTCGGCTCCTGATGAAAGACACCCCAGTCCAGCCAGGCCCGGCGAGCCTGAGGCCCGCCGGTCAGCAGGTTGAAACCATCGGGGTGGATCAACTGCACCGGCAACAGCTCGGCCAGATCGGCCAATCGCTGGGCCTGGGCCCCGGCGATCTTGAGCTGGGTCTCGCCCCCCTTGTCCTTGGCAAGCCCGATGGGCACCTGACGCCCTTCCAGCTCGCACTGGGCAAACAGGGTAAACGCTCTCTCCCCCTGGCGGATGACCCGCCCGGTCAGGTGAGTACGAAAAGAACGACCGAGACCGAGGTAATGGATGGCTTCCAGCACACTGGTCTTGCCGCTGCCATTGCACCCGACCAGGATATTGAGGCCGGGGGACAGCGCGAGACTGGCGTGCTGGATGTTGCGAAAGTCGCTGAGCTGGAGTTTGACCAGGGACACGACTAGATCCGCATCGGCATCACCACATACTGGGCATCTTGGCTGTCAAAATCCTCAATAATGGCACTGCTGATGGAATCGCTCAGGCTGATCCGAATTTGGTCACATTTTAACGTATTCAGCACGTCCAGCACATAGGAGACGTTGAAGCCGATCTCCATCTCGCCAGCGGCATATTGTACGTCAAGCAGCTCCTCGGCTTCTTCCTGTTCCGGGTTGTTGGCGGTGATGCGCAGCAGGTTTTCCTGCAGATTGAGACGCACCCCACGGAATTTCTCGTTGGAGAGGATGGCGGCGCGGGCGAAGGCCTGGCGCAGATCCTCACGACCGGCGATCAGGGCCTTGTCACTCCCCCGGGGAATGACGCGACGCCAGTCCGGGAAGCGGCCATCCACCAGCTTGGAGGTGAAGATGAAGCCATCCAGGGCGGCGCGCAGGTTGCTGCGACCGACCTGCAACCGCACCGGCTTGTCTTCTGCCTCCAGGAGGCGCACCAGCTCCAGCACGCCCTTGCGGGGCAAGATGACCTGATGATCGGGCAGCGATTCCCCGACCACTTCGCGGCGGCAGGTGGCCAGGCGGTGACCGTCGGTGGCGACGGTGCGCAGGCCGTGGCCCTCGCTCTCGAACAACATGCCGTTCAGGTAGTAACGCACATCCTGGCTGGCCATGGAGAACTGGGTCGCATCGATCAGTTTTTTAAGCTCCAGCTGGCTGATGTCGAACTCGAGCACGGATTCCCAGTCCTCGATGTTCGGGTACTCGGTCGCCGGCAGGGTCGAGAGATTGAAGCGGGAACGACCGGAGCGGATGATGAGGCGCTCCCCTTCGGTGTTGAGACGGATATCCGCCCCTTCCGGCAGGCCGCGGCAGATATCCAGCAACTTGCGCGCCGGCACTGTGGTGCGCCCATCCTGGCTGTCGCTGCTGAGATAGACCTGGCCTATCATCTCCACCTCGAGATCTGTCCCGGTCAGCGACAGCAGGCCATTGCTGACATCGAGCAGGACGTTGCCGAGGATGGGCAGGGTCGGCCGGCCACCCAGGGCACCGGACACCAGTTGCAGAGGACGTAACAGGGCCTCACGGCTAATTTCGAGCTGCATCTGTGCTCTCCGTTGTGATTAGGAGGAAAATTTTCGGATCAGGTTGGAATATTCGAGCCCCATCTGTCCACTCCGTTCCGTTATCAGGAAGAAAGGGTACGGATCAGGTTGGAATAGTCTTCCTTGATGTCGTGACTCTCCTCCTTCAGCTGCTCGATCTTGCGGCAGGCATGAAGAACGGTGGTGTGGTCACGGCCACCAAAGGCATCCCCTATCTCCGGCAAACTGTGGTTGGTCAGCTCCTTGGCCAGGGCCATCGCCAGCTGACGCGGGCGGGCAACGGAGCGGGAACGACGCTTGGACAGCAGATCCGCCAGCTTGATCTTGTAGTACTCCGCCACCGTCTTCTGGATGTTGTCGATGGTGACCAGCTTCTCCTGCAAGGCCAGCAGGTCGCGCAGCGCCTCGCGCACGAAGTCGATGTTGATGGCACGACCGGTGAAGTTGGCGTTGGCGATCACCCGGTTGAGGGCGCCTTCCAGCTCACGGACGTTGGAGCGCAGACGCTTGGCGATGAAGAAGGCCACTTCGTCCGGCAGATGGATCTGGTTCTCGTCCGCCTTGCGCATCAGGATGGCGACGCGGGTCTCCAGCTCGGGCGGTTCGATCGCCACCGTCAGACCCCAGCCGAAGCGGGACTTGAGACGATCCTCGACACCGTTGATCTCCTTCGGATAACGATCCGAGGTCAGGATGATCTGCTGGTTGCCTTCAAGCAGGGCGTTGAAGGTATGGAAGAACTCCTCCTGGGAGCGCTCCTTGTTGGCGAAGAACTGGATGTCATCGATGAGCAGGGCATCGACGCTACGGTAATAACGCTTGAACTCTTCAATGGCGTTATTCTGCAGCGCCTTCACCATGTCCTGCACGAACCGTTCGGAGTGCATGTAGATGACTTTGGCGTCTTTCTTGCGTTCCTTGATGGCGTTGCCAACGGCGTGCAGCAGGTGGGTCTTGCCCAGACCGGTGCCGCCATAGAGGAACAGCGGGTTGTAGGCGCCACCCGGATTGTCGGCCACCTGACGGGCCGCCGCACGGGCCAACTGGTTGGACTTACCTTCGACGAAATTCTCGAAGGTGTAGTTCACGTTGGTGTTGCTCTTGTGGTTCGGCTCGGGCTTGGCTTCCGCCTTGCTTTCCCAGCTCTTGTGAGAGTTATTCACAGGATCGACACCGCGCGCCGGCGCTCTGGCGACCGCGACGGGATGGGGACGATTACCGATGTCAAAACGCAGGGTGGGAGCATCGGCTCCGCACAGCTCGTTGATGATGCCATTGACCCGGAGCAGGTACTTGTCGCGTACCCAGTCCAGAACGAAGCGATTCGGTGCATACAGGGTCAGAGTATTGTCACTCAACTCCGCTTGAAGCGGCCGGATGCACATGCTGAATTCTGCCGA
>NZ_CBCPLW010000022.1:0-75619 GCF_965119515.1 Aeromonas sp. Marseille-Q7275 | reverse complement strand
GAGTGAAATTCTACTCAACCGCCTTCTCGAGTCAAGCCTTATTTTCAAAGGCTTTTCGAGGTTATCGACGAGGTTGTTTGCGTTGCCGCTTGCCCTGTCGATGGAGGCGCATTATAGAGACATTGATCACATTGGCAAGCACTGACTGCAATAAAATTGCAAAAAAAGGCCATTTATTAGTTATTCATATCAAAACACAGCTTTTATACACACTTATCCACAGCTAGCCGTTAAAAAGGGCTCTGATTGATGCTCTGCACTCCCCACCACGGCAGGATCTCGACGCCGTCCAGGCCAGAAGCCTGTGCCTGTAGAGATACCTATATAAAGGAAAGCTGCAGAAGAGAGGCCATCAGGCCAGATCGGCTTCGGCGGCCCAGGCTGCGATCAGCTCGGCGGCGGCCAGGGAGCGGCAACCCGAGACATTCTGTCCGGCCCAGAGCGGCGAGAAGCCGCTGTCACCGACCTTTTCAGCAGCGGCGCGCAACGGGGCCACTGCGCCGCTGGCATGGGGGAAGTCAGGAGGCAGCGCCGAGAGAGGGCCAAGCTCCCGCATCAAACGATTCACTATCCCCCGCGCCGGACGGCCGCTGAACAGATTGGTCAGTGCGGTATGCCGGCCATGGGCCCCCTGCAGCGCCGCACGGTGCAGGGGCGAGGTCGTCGCCTCGTGACAACAGAGGAATGCCGTTCCCATCTGGACTGCGCTGGCCCCCAGCGCTAGGGCGGTCCTGATCCCCTTGCCATCGACTATGCCCCCGGCGGCGATGACAGGCAGATCCACTGCCGCCACTATCTGTGGCAACAGCGTGAAGGTGCCCTGTTGCAGACCGAGATCCTGGCTCAGGAAGTGGCCGCGATGCCCTCCCGCTTCCAGCCCCTGGGCTATGATGGCATCGGCGCCATGGTGTGCCAGCCACTGCGCTTCCGCTACCGTGGTGGCGCTGGCAAAGACGCTTGCCCCCGTGGCCTTCACCCGGGCCAGCAACCCGGGCGCCGGCAGGCCGAAGTGAAAGCTGACCACGGCGGGTCTGAACTCGCCAAGCAGAGCGGCATGCTCCGCATTGAAGGGGGCACGGCCGGGCGCCGTCGTCACGGCTCTGGCATCCACCCCGAACTCGGCATAGTAGGGCGCCAGCGCCTCTCGCCAGCGGTGCTCCTCGGCCGGATCAGGCTCACTCTGTCGATGGCAGAAGAAGTTGATGTTGAAGGGGCCAGGGCCACTGGCCGCCAGCTGTTCCAGCGCTTTGCGCAGCTCGGCCGTGCCAAGCATGGCCGCCGGCAAGGATCCCAGGGCACCCGCCCCCGTCACCGCCATGGCCAGCTCAGCGTTCTGCACCCCGGCCATGGGCGCCTGGATGATGGGGTAGCGCATCCCCAGATCGGCAAACAGGCTCATGCGCCGCCCTCTCCTTCTGCGGCGGAGGCCACCATCTGACTGCGCGCCAGCGCTATGGCACCGTCTATGGCCCCTCTGGCCTGCGGGCTGTTCTGCCAGCAGGTCGCGCCCAGCATGCTGGCCACCAGCCGGACTATGTGGCCGCTATCCGCCTCGGCCAGCTCACTCAGGCTGTGGTAGCCCAGCTGTTCGAGCCGCCCGATGACGGTGGGGCCCACCCCTTTCACCCCGAGCAGCAGGCTGCGCTCCCGTGCCGAAAACTGTTTCACGTCGGTCATTGCAGAGCTCCTTTCCGATGACTGCAGTTGCACATCAGGCCCGCAAGAGGCCTGATGAAGATAACGAGGGTCAGCGCACGCTGCGCAGCAGGAAGTCCGACTGGCCGCAGGAGCGGCGCTCCCGCTTTTGCATCTCGTCCGAACAGGGGACGGCCTCCGTCCCTTCCTTGTTGATGCAGATGTAGATCTCCCGCAGGAAACGCCCGCCGTCGGCGCAGGCCACCGTGATGGTATCGGGGGCAAGCCAGTGGTTGGCAGCGGCCAGATCCGCCTTGAGCTGGAAGGCACTCTTGCGCAGCGGTTCGACCGGGGATTGGTAGGCGGCCGGGACCCGCACCTTCTGGCGCAGATCCCTGGCCAGTTGGTGGAATGCCTGCTGGCTCAGGCCTGAGCAGGTGCCGTGCTTTTCCCACTCATGACCATAGAGGAAGCGGCTGGGGTACAGACCGGCAAACGCCTGCTCCATGGCGGGATCCAGCCGCTCGCGGGTACAGCTGCCGGGATAGCCGCGCTGATACTGGGGCCAGAGTCCGTGCAGCACGAAGCCCAACTGGCGGCTGCACTGCTCTCGATCGGCCGGCTTGATGGCGCAGTGCTCCGGTGACCAGGAGAGCGCCAGGGCGTAGTAGTCAAACTCACCTGGCCGCCCCTTGGCCTGCGCGGCCTGGGCGCACAGCAAGAACGCCACCAGGAGCAGCATCATCTTCTTCATGTCATCGTCTCCGTCATCGCAGTCAGGCCGCCCCCTTCTGGCGAGGAACACGCCCGTTTGTCAGGCCCCATGCTCCCATACAAGGGAGTCAAAGAACAACCATGCCAAATGCCCTTACCAAGAGTGGGTCAGACCAGTAAAGGGTTCCCCCACCCGGATCAGAGGCGTAAGCTGACTCTCCGGCGAGCCTCTGCGTCCCGCCATTTTCCCCGATTTCATCAGCAACAGGACATGCCATGATCCGCAAGAATCCCTCCGGTCACCTTCCCGTTATCGACGAGTCCGCCTACATCGACAAGACCGCCATCATCTGCGGCAAGGTGATCATCAAGGAGAATGTGTTTGTCGGCCCCTACGCCGTGATCCGTGCCGACGAGGTGGATGAGAGCGGCGACATGGAGCCCATCGTCATCGGTGCCAACTCCAACATTCAGGACGGCGTGGTGATCCACTCCAAGTCCGGCGCCGCCGTCACCATAGGCGAATACAGCTCCATCGCCCACCGCAGCATAGTGCACGGGCCCTGCGAAGTGGGTAACCGGGTCTTCATCGGCTTCAACAGCGTGCTGTTCAACTGCCATATTGGCGAAGGATCCGTGGTGCGTCACAACTCGGTGATCGACGGCTGCGATCTGCCCCCCGGTTTCTATGTGCCCTCCACCACCCGCATCAACCAGCAGAGCGATCTGGCCCAGATCCCCCGCGTGACCGTGGATGCCACCGAGTTCTCCGAAGACGTGGCCCACACCAACATCGACCTGGTCAAGGGCTACAAGGCGCTCTCCAACGAGTTCTGACTTCTCATTGCGCCATCGAAAAAGCCGCCCGAGGGCGGCTTTCTCTTTTCTGACATTATCTCTGCTTATATAAGCCTGCCGACTCAGGCCCCTATGATGCCGCCATCGTCCCGGGTGATCCGCAGCACGGCGGAGCGGGGAATGGCGGTGCCGCCGTCCGGGAAGTGGGAGGGAGCCCCCTCCTCCCCCGGGTGCTGCACCCCGACGAACATGGTGCGCCAGTCAGGCGTGAAGGTGAGGCCCGTGATCTCGCAGGCCACGGGGCCGGTCAGGAAGCGGCGCACCTCGCCACTCGCGGGATCGGCGCACAGCATCTGGTTGTTGCCCATGCCGGCAAACTGCTTCTCGTTGGAGTAATCGCCGTCGGTCTGGATCCAGAGCCGTCCCGCCTCGTCGAAACCGATGCCGTCCGGGCTGTTGAACATGTTGTCCGGGTGGATGTTGGCACTGCCCGCCATCAGCCCCTCCTTGTGCACACCTGGGTTGCCCGCCAGCAGGAAGAGATCCCACTCGAAGCTGTCGCTCCCGTGATCGTCCTCCATCGGGCGCCAGCGGATGATCTGGCCATAGGGGTTCTCGGCCCTGGGGTTGGCGCCATCCAGGGGCTGGTTCTCCTTGAGGCCGCGGTTCTTGTTGTTGGTCAGGGTGCAGTAGACCTCTGCCCTGTGGGGATGCACGGCCACCCACTCGGGCCTGTCCATGGTGGTGGCGCCGAGCCGGGTCGCCGCCTCCCGGGCGAAGATAAGCACCTCCCCCTGATCGGCGAAGCCGTTCTCCCGGGTCAGGCCGTGCTGGCCGTGTACCAGGGGCAGCCACTGGCCTGTGCCCCTGAGCTCCCCCTCCTTGGCCTCGAAGCGGGCCACATAGAGGGTGCCCTCGTCCAGCAGATCCCGGTTCGCGGGGTCATTGCCCGGCGCCACCTGGTTCTTGGAGACGAAGCGATAGATGTGCTCGCCCCGTTCGTCGTCGCCCAGGTAGACCACGGCGCGGCCATCCTTGTTGACGGTGAAGGCGGCATTCTCATGCTTGAAGCGGCCAAGGGCGGTGCGCTTCTTCGGGGTGGAGGCGGGATCGCGGGGATCGATTTCCACCACCCAGCCGAAGCGGTGCGGCTCCTGGGGATGCTTCGCGAGATCGAACCGCTCGTCGAACCTGTGCCAGCCAAAGCCTGCATCCTCGGCGGCCAGGCCGTAGCGGGCGGCGCGTTGGTCCAGCACCGGCTTGCCCGCACTGCCGAAGTAGCCGTTGAAGTTCTCCTCGCAGGTGAGGTAGGTGCCCCAGGGGGTCTGGCCGTTGGCGCAGTTGTTGAAGGTGCCAAGGGCGGTGCGCCCCTCGGGATCGGCCTGGGTCTTGAGCAGGGCATGGCCTGCCGCCGGGCCGCTCAGTGTCATGGGGGTGGTGGCGGTGATACGGCGGTTGAGGGCCCCCTTGGGATTGGCCTGCCATTTACCATCGATGCGCGCCAGCTCCACCAGGGAGACCCCGTGGGCCGCCTGGGCCTTGGCGACGGCCTCTGCACTGAGGGTCTTGCCGCCATCCGCGAACAGATATTCGTAGTTGGTGTATTCGTTGTTGACGGCGAGCAGGGCGCGATCCGGGCCCAGGGGGAAGAAGCTCATGCCGTCGTTGTTGTCGCCAAACTGGCGTGCCTGGGCCTTGGCATCATTGCTCTGGGCAAAGGCGGGGGCATCGGGGAAGAGGGCATCCCCCCAGGCGATCAGCACCTCGGCCTTGTAGCCGGGCGGCACCACTATGGTGTCGGCCACCGAGGCGGGCACGGCCTGGAAGCCGAGCAGCGGCTGGGTCGCGGCGGCCACGGCGCGGGCCACCGGGCTCGCGGCGAAGAAGGCCACCATGCTGGCGGCGCCCATCCCCTTCAGGAAACCACGGCGGCTCAGGCCGGCCTCGATCAGGCGGTTGAATTCCGGCTCCTGCTCCCGGGGATGGTTGGCGCTGTCTCTCTCGTCAAAACGGCTCATCGGCTTTTCCTTGTTCTCTGTGCTGGCGTCATTGCGTAATCACTGCGTCCGGCCACAGCATGGCGGCACTTTATTAAACAAGGATGACAAGCGATGAGATAACCGCCTGGCCCGACAAGGCGCTACCGCCCAAGACAAGGGGCGGTGGACACGAGTCCCACCGCCCCAAGAGACGTATCGCCGACAGAAGGGTTGAACCCTAGCCGCACTTCTTCAGGCTGGTATGCCGTTTGTACCAGATAGCACTCGCTGACAGCCTCCCGCTAGCCGCACTTCTTCAGGCTGGTATGCCGTTTGTACCGGATTGCACCCGCTGGCAGCCTCCCTCTAGCCGCACTTCTTCAGGCTGATCTGCCAGTTGGCGCCGGATTGCACCTGATGTCTGGCGGCGAAGTTGTCCATGTTCAGGGCCACCGACACCTGCAACAGGCTGTTGAGGTAGACCAGGGGCTGGCCTTGTGGCACATCGCCAAAGCTGCTGACGTAGGGGGCCTTGCCCTCGTATTTCAGCGCATCCCCTTCGCTGATCCTGATGCAGGCGTTGTCCCCCTTGTTGATGCCTGCCTTGCCGAGCACGGCCTCGTCGATGTTGGTCCAGACGTTGCCGTACTGCACGTCCAGAATGGGGATGGTGCCCTTCAAGGTGCCATCCTGCTCGACCACAGCAGGCTGATAGGGGATGGTCACCACCTCGGCAGGCAATTTGGGCCCCACCTGCTCGAAGCTGATGGCACCGGAGGCGAGGCGGGCGCCGGTGTAGGCGTAGACGTCGCGCCCGTGGAAGGTATAGGACTTCTCGGAGCCCTTGAGGCGGTTGGTCTTCTCGTCTATCTGGCGCACCGCCTCGATACCGAAGTGCTCCGCCGCCAGGGTCAGGGTGCCGTTGTCCGGGCTGACGATGTAGTGGCCGCTCCTGGTCTTGAGCACCACCGACTTGCGTTCGGTGCCGACACCGGGGTCCACCACGCTGACGAAGACGGTGCCCGCAGGCCAGTATTGCAGGGTCTGGTAGAGGCGGTAGGAGGCTTCCCAGATGTTGTAGGCCGGGATCTCGTGGGTCAGATCATGGAGCGGCAGGGTGCGGTCCACCCCGAAGGCGACCCCCTTCATGGCGGAGACGGCGCCATCCTTGAGACCGAAGTCGGTCTGGAACACCAGGGCCTCGTTGGCAAGGGCACTCGCCCCCACCAGAGAGAGGGCGAGCACGAGGGCGCGGGGGACGATACGAATATCCATGTCAGGGCTCCTTCCAAGACGTTTGGACGTCCAGATTGCCACTCAAGGAGATCTTTGCAACCCCTGATGCCCGAATGGGGGGCGAAATGACTCGCCAATCCGCCCCGTGCGGGTGTATCCATGGGGCATCCAACGCCGGGAGCACATCAGATGACCAGAGAGCATCACGACACCATTTTGCTGAGCCTGGGCAATACCCGGAGCCGAGTGCAGATCACCGCGGCCGATGGCACCAGCCAGACATTTGCATTGACACTGGGGCTCGATGCCCTGACCCCGGGACCCTTTCGCCGGGACCCGACGAGCGCCCTGGAGCTGGAGCAGGCCATCCTGGTAGCGGAGGATCCGCCGAGCGCCCTCGAGCTAGAGCAGGCCATCATGGTGGTGGAGGATGTGCTGATGCCCCTCGCGGCCCGGATCCCGCCCCACCCCGCGCTGCACCTGCACAGCCCCGTGCCCCTGGCCGAGCCCCTGGGCAGCCGGGTGCAGAGCCGGGAGAACATAGAGCGGCTGTTCGGCCAGCTGGTTGCCATGGTGGAGGGGGATCCCCTGGCATCGGCCCAGTTGCCGAAGGATCGCCGTTTCGCCGCCGCCCTGCTTATCCTGCGGGAGTGGATGCACCACCTGGATGCCGGCAGCGTCGTCCTGGTCGATGGGTGATGCCCTCGTCAGGCGGCGGGCTCGAAGCGATGCCGTGACAGGGCCCAGGCCAGCCCAAGGCTGGTCAGCGTGCTGCCGACGAACAGCAGATCCAGCGCCGCCAGGAGGCCTGCACCGTCGCTCACCCAGCCCAGCAGCGCGGGCACCCAGTTCGCCACATAGGCGATCACATAGAAGAGGGAGAGCAGCCGCGCGTGGCTGGCCGGGGGCGCGATGCGATTGATCAGGGTGGCGCTGCCCACGAACACGGCCCCCTGGGCGTAGCCCGCCACCAGCAACCCGAGCCCCGCCAGCCAGCCTGGCAGGCCGTGCACGGCGCCGGCAAACAGCAGCACGCAAAGCGCCAGGGCCAGGCAGCCGCTTTGCAGGGTATGGCGGGCATCGAGGCGACGGGCCCAGAGCTGGCAAAGCCCGGAGAAGACCAGATAGGCCGCGATGAGATAGCCGAACAGCCCCAGATCCCTCATGCCCAGCAACTCGCTCACCACCTTGGGGCCGATGGCCAGCAGGCTGGCCGCCACCGCCCAGGCGGTGAAGAGCGCCAGGGCGCAGAGAAAGAACCCGGCCCCCGTGGCCCTGAGCCCCTCCCCAGGGATCCCCACCCGGCCCGCTCGGGGCGGCCACCGTCGTCCTGGCTCCTCTTGGCCAGCTCAGTACCAGGCCCGCGATGGCGCAGCTCGCCATTCCCAGGATCAGCAGGAAGGGCAAGGTGGTCGGGTAGCAGTCCAGTTGCAGCGCCAGGCCGCTGAACACGGGCCCGAGGGCCAGCCCGGCGGTGAAGGAGAGGGTGGCGCTCAGGGCCGCCCGCTTGCCGCCATCCTGAGGGCCAAAGCGCAGCAGCGCCACGTTGGCGGCGCCGGTCAGGCTGCCCGTGCCAATCCCGGCCAGGACCCGCGCCAGCAGCAGGGACCAGAAGCTGTCGGCCAGGGAGAAGAGCAGGGCGCCGCCCCCGACCGCCAGCAGGGCGGGCAGGATCAGGGTGCGCAGATCCGCCACCCTTCCCGCCAGGTTGCCCACCCCGAACAGGGCGATCAGCACGCCCCCCGCATAGCCGCCATAGATGAAGCTGAGGCCGAGATCGCTCAGGGCCAGCGCCGCCTGGTAATGGGGATAGAGCGGGGTGGGCACGCTGCTGTTGAGCAGGGCCGACATCAGGGCCAGGGCCAGAAACCCGAGCAGGCGGGGGCGAACATCGACCTCGCTGCCGTGGGCAGCAGTTGGGGCGCAGGGGGATGACATCAAGACTCCAATCACAGACAAGGGAAGCGCTATCGGGAGCGCCATCATAGCGATCCCGTCCGCCCCGGGCTGCGGCAGTTCTGCATCATGGCGATTCAAATTTGCATCACAGGGGCGGTTGTTCCGTCCCACCTTGAGTGCTGAGGGGCGGGATCGGACGGCCCCTTGTGCTGCCGCCCCCTCTGGCATCTAATACTCCGGCGCCAATCGGGCGTCCTGCTTGAGCGAGGAGCAAGCATGATCAACTGGGATGACGCCCGCTTCTTTCTGGCCCTGGCACGGCGGGGCAGCCTGCGCCGGGCCGGCCTCGAACTCGGGGTCGATCAGGCCACCGTCGGGCGACGGGTCGGCCTCTTCGAGCAGCAGCTGGGGGCCAAGCTGTTTATCCGCACCCCCAGGCACTATCGGCTCAGCCCCGTGGGGGAGGCGCTCTTGCCCCAGGCACAGGCCATGGCGCAGGCGGCCCTGGCCATGGATCGCGCGGCCAGCCTGGGGGAGCTGGAGGGGGAGATCTGCATCGCCACCACGGACACCCTGGCCCAGGGCTTCGTGCTGCCAGCCTTCAACCTGCTGCGCCAGCGCCACCCCGGCATCCGCCTCAAGCTGCTGACCGCGGTCAGCGTGAGCGACATCCCCAATCAGGAGGCGGACCTTGCCATTCGCAGCGTGCGCCCCGAGCAGGGAGATCTGGTGGTCAAACGGCTCGCCACCATCAGGATGGGGCTCTACGCCTCCTCCGACTACCTGGCCCGCCGCGGCACGCCCCGCTCGGGTCAGGCGCTGCAACAGCACGACCTGCTGCTCTTTCCCAGGGAGCTGGTGGCCCGCCACTGGCTGAGCCTGTGCGGTGAACCCCTCCATGAGCCCAATGTGGTGCTGCAAAGCAACGCCCAGCTGGTGCTGATGGGGGCGGCCCGCCAGGGGCTCGGCATAGCGCTGCTCTCCACCTTCCTCGCCGAGGAGGATCCGGGCCTGGTGCGCCTGCTGCCTGACCAGCACGACCCCATCGACATCTGGATGGTGCTGCCCCCGGATGTGCAGAAGCCGGGGCGGAGGCGCGCCCTGGTGGCGGCCCTGGAGGAGGTGTCCCAGCGCCATCAGGAGCCCCGGCCCCCCCCCCCCCCCGCCACGCCAGCCCAAACGCACACTGATTGAGCGGCTATGCCCCCCATACGGGGCACTTTCTTCGCAGCGAACAATGTTAGAGTCCGCCGTTGTTTTTTCCTTAAATAACGGGACGTTACATGAAGAAGTTTGTTGTTTCATCTGGTGTCATTTTGATGGCGGGATTGTTGACAGCTTGTGCGAGCGAGTCGTCGCGCTCCCTGGAAGTGCCCAAGGTCGCCTCTTATCAGAGCCACTATCAGGGCACTCGCAGCCCCATCGCCGTCGGCAAGTTCGATAACCGCTCCAGCTACATGCGTGGCATCTTCTCCGACGGCGTGGACCGACTGGGCAGCCAGGCGAAAACCGTGCTGATCACCCATCTGCAACAGACCGGCCGCTTCAGCGTGCTGGATCGCGACAACATGGAAGAGATCAAGGCGGAAGCCGGGATCAAGCAACAGGCCCAGCAGCTCAAGGGCGCCGACTATGTGGTCACAGGTGACGTCACCGAGTTTGGTCGCAAGGAAGTCGGCGATCATCAGCTGTTTGGCATCCTGGGCCGCGGCAAGTCCCAGATCGCCTACGCCAAGGTCAACCTCAACATAGTCAACGTCACCACCTCTGAAGTGGTCTTCTCTTCCCAGGGCGCCGGGGAGTACGAGCTCTCCAACCGCGAAATCGTCGGCTTCGGCGGCACCGCCAGCTACGACTCCACCCTCAACGGCAAGGTGTTGGATCTCGCCATCCGGGAAGCCGTCAACAACCTGGTGAGCGGCATCGAGACCGGCGCCTGGCGTCCGGCCCAATAAGGAGAGACGAGATGACCATGTCCAAGCTTTCCCTGCTGCTGGCCAGCGGCCTGCTGCTGAGTGCCTGTGCCCAGGCGCCAAAGACGCTCTACAACTGGGATCAATACCAGGGGGTGGTTTACCAGCACATGCAGGGTGACGACACCGGGGTTGAAGCCCAGATAGACGCGCTGGAGAAAAACCAGCAAGAGGCCAGCGCCAAGGGTCAGGCGGTGCCGCCCGGCTTCCACGCTCACCTGGGCATGCTCTATGCCCAGCTCGGCAAGGATGCGCAGACCCGCGAGCAGTTCGAGACCGAGAAACGTCTCTTCCCTGAATCGGCACCCTTCATGAACTTCCTGATGTCCAACCAGAAGGGGGCGACCCAATGACACTGCGCACTTTCCTTGCCCTGATACTGGGCACCCTGCTGCTGAGCGGCTGCGCAAAGGGCCCCGGCTACGACTACGGCAATTTCAAGGAGAGCAGACCGACCTCCATCCTGGTGCTGCCACCGGTGAATCACTCGCCTGATATCAAGGCGGGGGCCAGCCTGCAGTCCCAGATCACCTACCCGCTCGCCGAGTCCGGCTATTACGTGCTGCCGGTGGCGGTCACCAACGAGACCTTCCGGCAGAACGGGGTGACCGAGCCGACGGACATTCATGCCCTGCCCATCAAGAAGCTCCACGAGATCTACGGTGCCGATACCGCCCTGTACCTCGACATCAAGGACTATGGCACCAGCTATCTGGTCATCTCCAGCGAGACTGTGGTCACCGCCAGCGCCCGCCTGGTGGATCTGCGCACCGGCAAGCTGCTGTGGGAAGGCAGTGCCAGCGCCAGCAGTGCCGAACAGCAGAGCAATTCGGGGGGCGGCCTCATCGGCATGCTGGTGGTGGCTGTCGTCAATCAGATTGCCAACACCATCACCGACAAGGGCCATGAAATCGCCGGGATCACCAGCTTCAGGCTGCTCAGCGCCGACATGCCCAACGGCATTCTCCATGGCCCCTACTCGCCGAAGTTCCAGACAAGATAAGGCACGGCGCCGCCGTACGACAGGAGAGGCGTCATGCCCTCTGATTGCCCCCCATCCCCGCCAGTTTGCCTCCCCCAACACGAGCTGGTGCTGACCGTCTATCTTGTTGATATTGGCGGTTCATTTCTCGTGTATCGGTTGTTCAGACCCCCAATTTCGTCTGGTGATGCCAGGCAAAATCAGTTACAAGAAAGTCCTCTGTCACCACCCGGGAGCGTTATGGCATGGCGGGATCACTGTTGCGCACCCTGCCCCGCAGGTGGCTGATGCGATTCGCACTCCTCTGCCTGGCGCTGGCGGGGCTGGGGCTGGTGTTCAACTACACCTACCTCAGCATCAGGCACGACATGCAGCTCATCACCGCCAAACAACCGAACCTGTTCGAGGTGTTCTATCAACGGGCCCGCGTGCTGGCGCCAGAGAAACTGGCCCGATTCATCGACAACAGCAGCATCAAGACACCCATCTTCAGCGAGAACGGGGATGCGACTGCCTATGCCTATGGCTATGATCTCGCCACCCTGGCTCGCCTGGCGGTCATCCCCATACTGCCGCCCGCCAACCAGATGCTCACCGCCTACCAATATGTGCTCTCCTACCCCGAGGTCCTCAACCTCTACGCCCTCTATAACGATCGTCGCATGCTTGGCATGGTGACGGACAAACGGATGCTTCCGAACCAGTTGCAGCCGGTCAACACCAACCTCAATGACATCGAGCCCTGGACCCACTATTTCGGCTGTGCCTTCTTCGCAGCCACCCATGTGCCCTGCAGCACGGATGAGGCCTGGGTATCGGACATCTACACCGACACCTTCACCGGGTTGAAGAACATCACCCTCTACTTCCCCTTCGTCTTCTACGATTCCGCCTTAGCGGACTACCGCTATGGCCTGACGGGCATAGACATCGCCATCGACGAGGCCTTCAAGGATGTGTTTCACCCCTTCGAGGGGCTCAATCCGACTCGCACCGTCATCTCTTTCGAGGAGGTCGAACCCTGCCGCCCCTTGCATCTCTGCCTGAATACCCGCTTCATGCAGACCAAGGCCGGCAACGACCTCTTTCTCAAGTGGTCATACAGCTACGGCGATGCCGTCCGGGCCGTGCTCTATGGCCCGGCCTTCAAGCTCTATCTGATCGCCCTGCTGCTGTTGATGCTGACGGGGCGGGGCATCTACAGTCGCCTGCGTACCCTGGCACTGACCGATCACCTGACCCGGCTGCCGAGACGGGACATCCTGGATCAGGGCCTGCTGCAGGAGCACGACTACCTGATGCTGCTGGACATAGACAACTTCAAGTCCATCAACGACACCCATGGTCACGGGGTGGGAGATCTGGCCCTCGCCGCCTTCGCCCGTCATCTGACGACCAATATGCGCAAGGGGGACAAGGCCATTCGCTGGGGGGGCGAGGAGTTTATCGTCCTCTACAAGGGGCTCAACGACGAGGCCAGCATGCACCAGACGGTGGCCCGCCTGCTGGCATCACAGCTGGTGATCCCGGAACTGCCCGCCCCCATCACCTTCTCGGCGGGCATCATCCGCATCCGCGATTACCTGACGGTCGCCGAGGCCACCGATCTGGCCGATGCGCTGCTCTACCACGTCAAGCAGCATGGCAAGCACAACATCGCCTTCTACTCTGGGCAAAGCATCGGGCTCATCAGCCCCCCCGAGATGCTGGGCCAACCGGCGAAACCCAGGGGGCCAGGCTGACCCTGCCAGCGGCGCCTTCCCATGACGCCGCAATCGCCTTCTGCTCCGGGGGGCGCTTCTGCTACCATCCCGGCCACTATCATTGTTTCCGTCACGGCCCTGGCCGCGATAACCCCACACTGGTGCCCTATGTCCATTGCCTCCTTCGCCGAACTGGCCCTCTCCCCCCGCCTGCAACAGACCTTGCGCGAGCTGGGTTATGCCGCGCCGACCCCTATTCAGGCCAGCGCCATCCCCCTCATTCTCGCGGGGCGGGATCTGATGGCGGGGGCCCAGACCGGCACCGGCAAGACCGCCGCCTTCGTGCTGCCGCTGCTGGAGCAACTGATGCAGCAGCCAGCAAGCGAGGCTCCGCGCCCCATCCGTGCCCTGGTGCTGGTGCCGACCCGCGAGCTGGCGGTGCAGGTCGCCGAGAGTGTGGCGCGCTACGGTCAGGGCACAGGCCTCACCAGCACGCTAGTCTACGGCGGGGTCAGCATTGCCGCCCAGGTGGAGGCGCTGAAAGAGGGGGTGGATCTGCTCATCGCCACCCCGGGCCGCTTGCTCGACCATCTGCGCCAGGGGGCCCTGAGCCTTGAAAGCCTTGGCCATCTGGTGTTTGACGAGGCGGACCGCATGCTCGACATGGGCTTTATGGACGAGATAAAGGCCCTGCTCAGACAGATACCGGCGGATCGCCAGACCCTGCTGTTTTCGGCCACCTGCGACGACAACCTCTTTGCCTTGAGCCGGGTGCTCTTGCGCGACCCGGCGCTGATCGAGGTGGCACCGCGCAACACCACGGCAGCCGAGGTGGAGCAGCGGGTCTATGCGGTGGATGGGGATCGCAAGCTGGCGCTGGTCGAACACATGTTGACCGTGAAGGGCTGGGCACCGGCCCTGATCTTCAGCCGCACCCGCCAGGGGGCGGACAAGCTGGCCCAGCAGCTCGGCAAGGCGGGCATCAATGCGCTCGCCTTCCACGGCGATCTGTCGCAAAGCGCCCGGGAGAAGGTGTTGCTGGAGTTTCGCGCCGGCACCCTGCAGGCGCTGGTCGCCACCGACGTGGCGGCTCGCGGCCTCGATATCAGCGATCTCAACTATGTGATCAACCTGGAGTTCCCCCACCAGCCTGAGGATTACGTCCACCGCATAGGTCGCACCGGCCGCGCCGGCAACAAGGGGCTCGCCATCACCCTGTTCAGCCCGGAAGATGCGCCCCTGCTGGAGAAGGTCGAAGCCGTGCTCGACACCCGCTTGCCCCAGCAGTGGTTCCCGGGCTTTGAGCCGGATCTCACCCGCTTCGACCCCGAGCCGCGCCGCAGCGGCAAGGGGGCCCAGAAGCAGAAGGCCAGAAAGCAGGCCCTCGCGGGCAACAAGGGCGGCAAGGGCGGCAAGGGGCGCAAGCCCTGACACAGGGGTCTTGCGGGGGCTCGGCCATGCGGGCCCTCCGCTTTCTCACTATCCTGGGTCGGATGAAGGGCTGGCTTCCGTTCTTCGACCGTGCTCCTTCCTGCGCCCTCCTGCTCTGCCCCCTTCCTCTGGCCCGGCGACCCCTTGCCACAATCTGCTACAAAAGAGGTAGTAAAGGGGCACACTCTTGCCACAAAGGGGGCGTGCAATGGAGGCATGGACAAGGAGGACATCATGAAACCCGCATCCCTCACCTGGGCCCTGCCCCTGACCCTCACCCTGCTCTGGCTCTCTGGTCTCACCCAATGGCCCACCGGTCTCTGGCCCTGGCGCCATGAGCTACTGATCCTGACCGGCCTGCTCGGCCTCGGCGCCATGACACTCTCTTTGCTGCTTGCCCTGCGCCTGCCGAGGCTAGAGGCCTGGTGCGGCGGGCTGGATCGCATGTTGCGCCTGCATCGCAGCAGTGCCCTCTGGGCCACCGGTACCCTGATGGCCCACTGGCTGCTGGTGGAGGCCCCCAAGTGGGCCGTCACCGCCGACTGGCTGACCCGACCGGCGCGCCGCGGTGCTGGTGCTGGTGCTGGTGCTGGTGCTGGCAACGATGCCCTCTGGCACAGCCTCGGCAATACCCTGGGGGAGTGGGGTTTCTATCTGCTGCTGGCCCTGGTGGTGGTGAGCCTGCTTGCGGTGGTGCGCTACGAGCGCTTCAGGGTGGTCCACCGGCTGGCCCCGGTCATCTATCTGATGGGCTGGCTGCACGGACTCTGCCTGCTGCCGCGCATCGGCGCCCTGACCCCGGTCGGCCTGACCCTGCTCATCGGTGGCGGGGTGGGCGCCCTGGGGGCGCTCTACTCCCTGTTTGGCCGGGTGGGCCGGGACGCGCGCCACCAGGGAAGGGTCAGCACCCTCACCCCTCTGGACGCACGTACCCTGGAGATCCGGGTCGCCCTGGCCTCTCCCCTGCACGGCTATCGCCCCGGACAGTTCGCCTTCTTCGACTTCGCCGGGCGCGGCGAACCTCACCCCTACACCCTGGTCGATGTCTCGGCAGACTGCCGCACCCTGACCCTGGCGGTGCGCGCCCTCGGGGATCACACCCGCTGGCTGCACCGCCACCTCAGGGTCGGCGATGCGGTCATCGTGACCGGCCCCTATGGCGCCTTTGCCCTGCCAGATCCGGCCCCCGCACTCTGGGTGGGCGCAGGTATCGGCATCACCCCCTTCGTCGCCTGGCTGGAGGCCCTGGTACGCCGTGGCGAGACACGCCCGGGCACCACCTTGCTGCAATGCGCCCCCACCGTCGAGGCCGCCCCCTATCACGTTCATCTGGCCGAGCTGTGCCGCCGGGCCGGGGTCGATTACCGGTTGCATCTGGAGTCCGAGCGCGGCCGGCTGGATCTGACCGCACTCGGGGCTCAGCAACACACTCCCGTCTGGTTCTGCGGCCCCGAGCCCATGGCCCAGACCCTGGATGCCCATCTGGCCACCCCGCTGCACCGGGAGCTGTTTCGCTTTCGCTAGCCTCCAGATAAAGCCCATAGGTTCAGGGGCATGATCAAAGAGGGCCTCCCCGGGGAGGCCCTTTTCATATCAGATGCACCTCGCTCGCAGCCTCTGACTTGCGACCATAAAACCTCGAACTAGGACAGCGCCCCTCATTCGGGTATTGATGCATACGGAATGAATAAGCATTATCTGCCGCCCCTGGTCATGGATAAGAATGTTGTATGTCCTTTGATAAAAAGCACGGTGAGTTCATCTTCAATGTGCAGGAACACCTGGTCACCTGCGAGCTGATCGGCCCTTTCAATGAGGAGGGTATGCTGGCGTGGATTGCACAGATAAAGCGGGTGGTGAACAGCCTGGACGGGAAGCGTTTCTGCGCCCTGGTGGATCATCGTCAGCATCAGGGGGTGGTGCTATCCGCCCTGCCCCATCTGCAGGATACCTATGCGTGGCTTGCCCAGAAGAATCTGGTGGCCATCGCCTCCCTCTATTCGACCAAGGTGCTCCACCACATCGCCCTCTCCTGCCTGTCCCTCACCCACCCGGGCCATATCCAGGCATTCAACGACCCTCAAGCGGCCATCGCCTGGCTGGATGCCCAATATCAGGCGCAGTAGGCAGCCCGGCAGAGATTAAGAGGGCGGTATCAACGCCCTCAGATACCACTCCCGGCAGCAATCGACGGCGAATTCCCCGGAGACAAGAAATGGGCGCCCGTCGGGAGCGCCGCAGCCTGGGCGGCTAGCAGCCCCGGCACGGCGTCATCCGGGCCAAGGGGCATCCCCGCCGCCCGCACGCTGCCGCCCCAGAAGCTCGCCACCAGTATCAAGGCCCCTGCCAGCCCGTATTTGATCCAGGATTTCATCGTCTTGCTCCCCTCTCTTTGGCCCCTTGCCACCCTTGTGGCAAGCGGACCCATTTATCAGTGGGCAGAAGATAGAAGGGATATGTGAGGGGAAAATGAGGTTGTGTGAAGCCAAGGTGAAGTCTGGGGAGTTCAGGAGAAATCTGGAGCTAGTCACGACAAACATTGCGGTTGGCGGTGCTGGGAATTGAGAGCGGTAAAGGCTCAAAACATACAATCAGCGCCTTGATGTAGTTTACGGCGTGACGTTTGTGCACAAAATAGGCCACATACTTTGCAGCAATGAACACATGGAACGCTTACAAAACACAACATGAAAGATACAACGCCATCTTATTAATTCATGAAATGTGATTCACATGGGTATTCATTTTGAATTAAGAACATTATCATCAATTTATTGCCCCTTACTATTGAGTGTTACATGATCTTTTCACTTTTTTTAAGAAATTATAAAACTTACAGAGGCGGAATTTCATCCTGTCTCAAATGGTGAGCATTTGCTTTTGTAGGTGAGAATGCGTAGGTAAGAGTTCTATTCTAGAAGCACTAGATGTCTATTTCAATAGTCCAAACTCCGACTGGAACTACAATCACAGTAGCAAAAGTGGTTTCAGTTCTACAGAGCCAACGATATGCCCAATTTTCATAGTACCAAAATCATACATTAATAAATCTAGAAATATTTATAAATGGCTTGAGTTGTCAGCCAAATAATCATACTAGAATTTTCACCTAACTTCACATATCAGTATTGCTAGTGAATTCATTAATCAACTTGACAGATTTAAAAGCTGAAAACAAAAACCACGAAAATATTTTTTATATTTCCACTTGCGGTGGAAAAGAAAAGCCAAAGAGAAACAAAGTTTTCCCTATCCATTTTTCATGGTGTTTCAGAATATAAAGAAGATTTATTTGAACAATTTGAAATAGGATTGGACGATTTTATTGATGAAGCTCGAGAACTAGTTTTAGAACTTTTCGAGTACATATACATACCTTCTGAAATTGATTTTGAACACTATACAAAGATAGAAAGCAATACGACTCAATCACTAATGGGAACAACAGTAGACGAAATTGTAAGAAAGGCGGTGGATGAAAAACTCATAAAAGAAATAAATACAAATTTAGACAACTTTATTGGTGAAGTAAGTAACTACCTAGGTACATACGAATACAAAAAACCAGCTAAAAAACAAACCTTATTCAATTTAACACATCTATCATCAAAAATAATTGAAACCTACTTTGAATCTAAAGTATTGAACTTAAAATCCACAGGTGAATCGACACCTATATTTCACTGTAGTTCAGGTGAAAAACGCAAGGCGATTATAGATCTAGCGAGTGCATTTATTATAAAGTCGACTGATAGACGTAGACATGTCATTTTAGCCATTGATGAACCAGAGATATCACTTCATACATCATCTTGCTTCTCCCAATTTGAAAAGCTACGGTACATTTCATCTGGTGGAGTGCAAACCCTCATTGCTACTCATTGGTATGGATTTATGTCTGCAGTTCCTGCAGGGACAGCGACATATATAGCTGAGCAAGAGACTGATAAAAAAGCATACTTAATTGATCTTTCTAGATTCAGAGAGGATATTAAATATATAAAAGAAGAATCAAAAGGAAAACAGCCAGCAAGCATTGAACTAAAAAATATCAATGATCTAGTTCAGTCCATAATTGCATCTGTCACATCTGAGGAACGCGGATGGATTATATGTGAAGGAAGCTCTGACAAAAGATACATTGAACACTGGATAGGAAATGAATTCAATATAAACGTTATCTCTATAGGTGGCTCAAAATATGTTAAGAAGCTATATGAGTACTTTCATTTAGCTCTTGAAGAAGATCGCCAAGAAATTAAGGGTAAAATATTTTGCCTGTTAGACACTGATAAAAAATATGAAAAATACACATCAAAAACGTCAATAAAGCAAATAGATATTAAACGCCTGCATAATTGTACAGAGAAAAATGAGACGACATTAAAAAGCACTAACGATAACAATTTCTTCCCTCCAACCGAGATTGAGGATTGCTTAGATCCTAATAAATTCATAGAAACATTTCTATTTTTTTCAAACGTACTAGACAATGCTGCATTTAAAGAACTTTCAAAGAAAATGAAAGTACACATAGCTAATGCTCCATCTGGCCTATCTCTAAACCTTGGACATATAGAACAAAAGCAACTCGAAAGCTTTTTTGACACTGATGGTATGAAAACAAGCTTTTCCAAGAAATATTGTGAACTAGATACGGCAAAAAATGCACCTATCTGGATAAATCAGATTAAAGAGTTTCTCGCAAAAAAATAGCTCTGCAGCCCATAGAGTGAAGCTAGGCAGAACTACTTTATAGAAAAGCTTCGATTAAAAACCACCCGCATAGTGCGGGTGGTTTTTTCTATTCCCGGTCGACCCCGAGATATTTAGCTTCAGCCCGAAATCAAGCCAACGGCGGCGTGCGCGGCGGCACCATCCGCTTGCTGCCGGTGGACTCAAAGGCCGAGGCGACGCGCAGCAAGTTGTTGTCGTCATAGGCGCGACCGGCGAAGGTCAGGCCTACCGGCATACCGATATCGGCCATGATGCCCATGGGGACGGTGACGGTCGGCACGCCGAGATGGCGAATGGCGAGGTTGCCGTTGGCGACCCAGATGCCGTTGCTCCAGGCGATATCGGCGGAAGCCGGATTCACGTCCGCATCGGCCGGGCCCACGTCGGCGACGGTCGGGAACAGCACGGCGTCGAGCTTGAGCCCGTCCATCCAGTCCTCCAGATCCAGCTTGCGGGTCTGCTCCAGGCCGCGCAGGCCGTCCGGCACCGATGCGATCTCGTCCCAGGATTTCAGGCCGCGCTTGGCCATATTGACGTACTCGTCCATGCCCGCCGCCAGATCGCCCTCGCGGTTCGGCAGGGTGCCCGGATCATGGGGGAAGATCTGGGGGCCATCCACATCGGCGAGCTTGTTCAACTTGGGATCGCCGTTGGCGCGCAGGAAATCGTCGAACGCCCAGCCGGAGAGCTCCCACAGCTCGTCGTTGAGAAACTCAGGTGACACTATGCCGCGATTGAACACGGTCGGCGCGCCCGGTCTGTCCCCTTCGCAGTTGGAGACCAGGGGGAAGTCCACTTCGACAACGATGGCGCCCGCGGCTTCCAGCGCCTGACGGGCCTGCTCCCACAGGGCGATCACGGTCGGACGGGTATGAATGCGCTGACCGGTCGGGCCACCGATGCCGGGGTTTTCGCTGGTGCCGGCCAGTTCATCCTTGTTGATAAACATGCGCGGCACGCCGAGGCGCTTGCCCTTGAGGGCGGAGGCACCGGCGGCGAGATCGAGATAGGAAGCCGGGCGCACCTCGGACGCCTTGGGCAGTTGCACCCAGGGCTGCAGGCGCCACAGATCCCCACGGGTGTCTGCATCGTCAGCCACCACCACATCCAGCACTTCCAGCAGATCGGCCATGGTGCGGGCATAGGGCACCACCACGTCCATGGTCGGGGTCAGCGGCCAGTTGCCGCGCACCGAGATGACGCCACGGGACGGGGTGTAGGCACACAGGCCGTTGTTGGAAGCCGGGCCCCGGCCGCTCGACCAGGTCTCTTCCGCCAGACCAAAGGCGGCAAAGCTGGCCGCGGTGGCGGTACCGGCGCCGTTGGAGGAGCCGGAGGCAAAGGGTGCGGTCAGGTAGTCGGCGTTGTAGGGGCTCTCGGCACGGCCATAGACGCCGCGCTGCATGCCGCCATTGGCCATGGGGGGCATATTGGTTTTGCCAAGGCAGATGGCACCGGCTGCGCGCAGCCGCTCCACGGTAAAGGCATCGCGCTGGGCCACCAGATCCTTGAAGGCCGGGCTGCCGGAGGCGGCGGTCAGCCCCTTGACCAGATAGCTGTCTTTGGCGGTGTAGGGGATGCCGTCGAGCGGCCCCAGGGTTTCGCCACGGGCGCGGCGGGCATCGGAGGCTTGCGCCTCTTTCAGTGCATCGGGATTGGGTACCACCACGGCGTTGAGGCGGGTGTCGGTCTCGGGGCCGTTGTAAGCCTCGATACGGGCCAGATAGGCCTTGACCAGTTCGACCGCCGTGGTGCGGCCTGCTTCGAGCGCACCGCGCAGCTCGGCAATGGAAACCTCTGTCACTTCGATCATGGGGATCTCCTGTAGAAGGGTGACTGCTTGTCATGATGATCGCCGCATCGGCGCCTGCGACCATCACACCATCAAGAGATAAAACCCCACGGCGTGGGGTTTTTAATACTCACCGGAACCGGTTTACGACCCGTCGCGAGAGGCCGTCAGCAAGGTGAAGAGCAGCGCAGGAACCGGAGTGTATGTGAATACATGAGGATTCCGAGCAGCACATAAGCCTTGATCACGGCCTCGCAGCAGGATCGTCATCCGGTTCTTACTGACCGGAAGGGATCTGCTGGGTAATGCAGTGGATATTGCCACCGCCCAGCAGGATCTCGCGGGCCGGCACGCCGACCACGGTGTGCTCCGGGAAGATCTCTTCCAGAATGCGCTGGGCTTCGCCATCTGTGGCGGCATCCAGCAGCGGGTAGACGATGCGATCGTTGGTGATGAGGAAGTTCACGTAGGAACCGGCCAGACGACCTTCTGCCTCGCGCGGCACACCGGTACCGCTCTCGACGCCGGCAGACTCTTCCTGGGTGCAGTAGAGCGGGCCCGGCTGGGGCAGCTTCCACACTTTCAGCTTGCGACCCTTGGCGTCGACCGCCGCTTCCAGCACCTTGAGGGCGGCCAGGGAGCGGGCGTACTGAGGATCGTTCTGGTCATCAGTCCAGTGCAGGGCCACTTCACCCGGGCGCACGAAGCAGCACATGTTGTCGATGTGGCCGTCGGTCTCGTCCATGTAGACGCCTTCGTCCAGCCAGATAAAGCTGGTGACACCCAGGTAGTCGCGCAGGTGAGCTTCGATCTGCTCCTTGGAGAGGTGCGGGTTGCGGTTTTCGTTGAGCAGGCACTCGGCGGTGGTCATGCAGGTGCCTTCACCGTCCACGTGGATGGAGCCCCCTTCCAGAATGAGCGGCGCGGCGTAGCGATCCATGCCGTGCTGCTCCAGCATCTGGGCCGCCACCTTTTCATCCTGATCCCAGGGGTAGTAGAGACCGCCCTTGTGACCGCCCCAGGCGTTGAAGCCCCAGTCCACCCCACGGCACTCGCCGGCGGCGTTGGTGACCACGGTCGGGCCAGTGTCGCGGGCCCAGCAGTCATCGCTGGCCATCTCTACCAGGGTGACGTGGGCGGGCATGATGGCGCGGGCCTGCTCCATAAACTGGGCCGGCACCCCCATAAAGACCGGGGTGGCTTGCCCGATGGCATCCGCCACCTTGGCGAAGGTGGCCTGCGCGAAGCGACCGGCGACGCGCCAGTTGTCCGGGCGGAACGGCCAGATCATCCAGACGGCCTGCTGGTGCGCCCACTCGGCGGGCATGGTGAAGCCGTCGGCGGCCGGAATGGAGTTGATGGTCTTGATGCTCATCGCAAGGCTCCTTGCATGGATTGAGGCCCCCCGATTCATCTGGGAACCCTGGAAAAATAACAGTGGGTCGCAGTGTAAGAAGTTGCGTGCCCATCCATCAAATGAATAGGATGGATTGTCCCATAAACACGGCGAATAATCCTCCCATGAAACTGCACCAGCTCGACCTCAATCTGCTGCTCGCCCTTGACGCCCTGATGACGCAAGGGAGTGTGACCCGCGCCGCCGAGTCGCTCTTTATCAGCCAGCCCGCCATGAGCCATGCCCTCAATCGCCTGCGGGCCTTCTTTGACGATCCGCTGCTGGTGCGCACGCCCCAGGGGATGCTGCCGACCCCCCGGGCCCAGCGGCTGCATCTGGGGGTGCAGCAGGTGCTGCGGCTGCTGGAGCAGCAGCTCAGCGAGGAGGATCTGTTCGAGCCGCGCCAGTCGAAGCGCCGCTTCGTGCTCTGCACCACGGACTACGTGGAGTGCGTGCTGATCCCGCCGCTCATCCAGCGCCTCAGAAGGCTGGCGCCCGGGGTCACCATAGAGATCCGCATACTGCGCGACACCTTGCCGGAGGCGGAGCTGGCGAGCGGCGAGATAGATCTGGTGCTGGGGTTTGACGAGTACATGCAGGTGCCGGGGTATCTGGGCAAGGAAACCTGGCTCACCGAGCCCCTGGCCGGACTGGTGCGCGCCACCCTGGAGCTGGAGGAGGAGCGCATCACCCTCGAGCAGCTTATCGAGATGCCCCACGTGTTCCACTCTCCGCTCGGCACCTCGGAGGCGAGCCTCGACCGCTATTTGCAGAGCCTGGGACACAGCCGCACCATCTCGGTCAACAGCCAGAGCTATATGTCCGCCGCCGCCATCGTCAGCCAGAGCGACCACCTGCTGGTGCTGCCGAGCATGGTGGCCGAGCTGCTCGCCAACCACTGGCCGCTGAAAAGCCTGCCCCTGCCCGAAGACGTGCCCGATTACCATCTCAACTGCGTCTGGCACCCGGTCCATGCACAGCAACCGGCGTTGATCTGGTTGAAAGAGCTGATGAAGGAGTTGGTGAGCCCGGTTTGAGCCCGCTGCGTCTGGCGGCTCCTCCCCCTCATCCCCAGCCCTTCTCCCGCGAGGGGAGAAGGGAGCGGATCGGCGTTAAATAGAAAGAATCGGGACAGCCGACACGCCAAAGCAACAAAGCGACAAAGCGACAAAGCGACAAAGCGACAAAGCGACAAAGCGACAAAGCGACAAAGCGACAAAGCGACAAAGACCCAAAATGCCAGGGCTTCAATGTGTTGGCACTAGAGGCCCCTTGTGATCTTCACTTTCAAGGATTCCCCGATCGGTTCCCTCTCCCTCTGGGAGAGGGCCAGGGTGAGGGAAAAGCTCCCCGCCCACCCGTACGCCACCGAGTAATGACTATATCTAATAGGGTCAAACAGCTCTGGATATGCACCATGAAGACCCACTCCTTTGCCAAGCGGCTGAGAGCCGAAGCTACCCTGGCAGAGCAGAAGCTCTGGTTCCAGCTTCGTAATCGCCGGTTTGAGGGGCTCAAGTTCCGCCGCCAGTTTCCTGTCGGGCCCTACATAGTGGACTTCATCTGCCTGGAACAGCGGCTGGTGATCGAGGTCGATGGCTCGCAACATAGCCAGCCGGAAGGTCAACAACAGGATGAGGCCAGCACGGCCTATCTCAATGGTGAAGGGTTTCGGGTGATCAGGGTGTGGAATAACGAGGTGCTGGGGCGGATGGATGGAGTGCTGGCGTTTATCAGATTGTCATTGCAGTGACTAGATCCCCCCCTCATCCCCAACCCTTCTCCCGCAAGGGGAGAAGGGAGCGGATCGGCGGCCTGCGGATAAATTGTGGCAGCCGACACGCCAAGACAAGAAAAATTCAAAGCTCCAAGACTCCAAGATTCCAAGATTCCAGCACTTTGGCACTTCAGCTATTTCGAGCCTCGCCTCCACCACCTCATCGATCGGTTCCCTCTCCCTCCGGGAGAGGGTGAGGGGAAGCGCTCACCTCGCCTCTGAGGCGACCGGCAGCTCCCCGCGGGCGATGGCGGCCAGCAGCAGGGCGTGATCTTCCCGGGTGCGCTGACCATAGGCCACGGCGAAGTCGGCGATTGCCTCATCCATCACCTCCGACTTGCCAAGATAGCCGGCGATCTGGGCCGCATCCCCCGACTTGGCATGGGCCAGCGCCAGGGCCCAGCCGCACAGCTGGCAATACTCCACGAAGTGGCGAGGTTTGACCATGCCGGGGGTGATGTCGATGCCCCCCTTCATGTCCCGCAGCTGGCGCACGTAGAAGTGGCGGCCCCTGAGCTCGCACCAGCCGAGGAAGATGTCCGGCGATCCCTGGATCATCCGCTGCCCCCGCACCACCCGCCGCCCCTGGTTGCCGCTGTCGTCTTCCGAGGTGAAATAGGGGGCCAGCACCGAGGGTTGCGCCTCTTTGACCTGCAGGAAGAGGGGATCCTCATCGTCGGCGCCGGTGAGCAGGATCACCCAGCAACGGGTGCCCACGCTGCCCACCCCCACCACCTTGCGGGCCACGTCCACGACCCGGTAGCGGCGCAGCAGGATACGCCTGTCCTCCGGCAGGGAGGCGAGATAGGCCTCCAGCAACTCGCCGAGCACCTCATAGACGGGTTCCCCGTCCTCGGTGTGGGTCTCGCGGATGACGAAGGGGTGAAGTTCGCGGATCCTGTGCTGATCGTCCACCAGATCCGTCATCTTGCCGAGCACCTGCAGGTGGTTGCGACCCCGGGCCTTGGCGAAGGTGGCCTTGACGCGCTGATGGGCATCGACGGAGAAGGCGTCGAGCACCGAGGCCTGTTCGATGTGATCGTACCAGACCCTCATAAAGCCCATCTTGCCGTATTCCCGCAGCTTGGTGCGGTAACCGGTCGCTATCATCCTGGCCGCCTCCCGCTGGCGGGCGGCGTCGGCCCCCAGGTACTCGGCCGCCACCAGGGCGCTGGCGGCCAGGCGCTTGAGATCCCACTCCCAGGGGCCGAGGTGGGTCTCATCGAAGTCGTTGATGGCCAGCACCAGGTTGCGCTCGGCGCTCGCGTAGAGGCCGATATTGGCGACATGCATGTCGCCACAGGCCTGGACCATGAGGCCGGAGTGGGGGGTGGCGACGAGATCCCCCGCCATGATGGCGGCCCCCCCGCGCAGGAAGGCAAAGGGGGACTCCTGCATCCTGGCATGGCGCACCGGCACCAGCTGCTTCAAGCGAGTGGTGGCCTGGGCCTTGAGCACGGCGATGGGATCCCTGTCATAGGGCGCTGGCGGCAGCCAGGAGTGAGCCTCGCGAGGAAACTGTTCCCGCAGGGCCTTGCCGGCGGCGAACCGCTGCGCGATGGAGAGCTGTGGCGTGGTGAAGTGCGCCAGTATCGCCCGAGACGTTGCCTTCCTGGTCATTCTCTTTCCTCCTGCCGATATCCTCACCATCAAGATGGAAGAGGGGGCAGGCAGGGGCAAGCACCGGGGACAAATATAGGCCCAGAGGGCCGGGATTCAGCGGCGAGGGGTCAGGGCCGCCATCAGCTGGTCGACGACGCCCCTCAGCAGGGCGCGGTCTGGGTGGCACTGGGCGAAGGTCACCAGCCCCTGGATGTTGACCTGCAAGAAGGCGGTCAGGGTGGGAATGTCCCCCCCGGAGGCCAGCTCCCCCCGCTCGCTGGCCTGATGCAGCAGCTGCGCCAGGTCGCTTTCCAGCTCGCCATAGATGACCTTGAAACGCAGGTGCAGCTCTTCGTCCTGCTCCGCCAGCTCCATCAGGGTGCGGGTCAGCAGGCAGGAGCCCTGCAGGGCATCGTCCACCAGCTGGGTGAAGTAGGCCTTCAGCCCGGCCAGCGGGCTCGGCTGATCGAAGCAGCGACGGCGCAGGGCGCCCTTCTCCTGCACATAGTGATCGACCGCCTCCAGCAGCAGCCCACGCTTGTTGCCAAAGGCGGCATAGAGACTGCCCGGGTGCAGCCCGGTCGCCGCCACCAGATCCTGCATGGTGGTCTTGGCATAGCCTCTGGCTCGAAACGCCTCCATGGCGCTTCGCAGGACAAGGTCCCGATCAAATTCGGCACTGCGCATGGGATCTCCGCTGGCAAGGGCCCGGCGTACCGGGGAACAGGGCGGCAAGTTTACCCCAGCAGGCAGGCAAGACCAATCCATGTTGAATGCTTGCTCAAAAAAGACTTGCGTACAAACCAAAAAACGTCTTGAATGCCCATTCAAGAATCACCCCCGAGGACGCTCTGCATGGATACCCTGTTTCAACCTTACCGCCTCAACGGCACCCTCACCCTCGCGAATCGCTTCATGATGGCTCCCCTCACCCGCTGCATGGCGGGCCCGGGGCTGGTGCCGACCGCGCAGATGGCAGCCTACTATGGCCGCCGCGCCGACATCGGCCTCATCATCTCCGAAGCCACCATCATTCGCCCGGACGGCCAGGGCTATCCCAACACCCCCGGCATCTACAGCCCTGAGCAGATCGCCGGCTGGAAACAGGTTACCGCCGCCGTGCACGCCAAGGGGGGCAAGATCTTCGCCCAGCTGTGGCACGTGGGCCGCCTCTCCCACCCCTTCTTCCATCAGGGCGAGGTGCTGGCACCCTCCGCGGTCGCCCATGAGGGCACGGTGCCGCGCATGCGCGAGCTGGTGTATCAGGTGCCCCGCGCCCTGACCGAGAGCGACATTGCCCAGCTGGTCGAGGATTACGCCCAGGCCGCCGCCAACGCCATCGAGGCGGGCTTTGACGGGGTGGAGATCCACGGTGCCAACGGCTACCTCATCGATCAGTTCCTGCACCATTCGAGCAACCTGCGCACCGACCAGTATGGCCAGACCCCGGAGAACATGAGCCGCTTCGCCCTGGAGGTGGTGGACGCCATCAACGCCCGCATCGGCAGCGAGCGGGTGGGCCTGCGTCTCTCCCCCGGTGCCTATGTGCACCTGGAAGGGGATGCGCGGGATCGCGCCGTGTTCGATTACCTGCTGGCGGAGCTGAACCAGCGCGCCCTGGCCTATGTGCACCTCGGCATCTTCGATGACAGCCTCACCTTCGACTACCTGGATGGCCGCGCCTCCGACTACCTGCGCGCCCACTACGACGGCCACCTGGTGGGGGTCGGTAACTACACGGCAGAGAGTGCCGCCGAGGCGATCCGCGCCGACCGCTTCGACCTCGTCGCCATCGGCCGCCCCCTTATCGCCAACCCGGACTACCTCGTCAAGGTGAAGCAGGGGGAGACTCTGACCCCCTATGCCGACACCATGCTGGCGGAACTGGTATAAACCGCGCCGCCCCCCGAGGCAGCGCCGTGACCGGCACCATGCAGACCGAGCTGGTGCAAGCCGCCAGAGCCGAGTCATCCACAGACCGGGCCGCCGTTGCCCGGCCAGCTTGTTCCTGACCAAGGATGGGATCCGCGCCATGGCGCGGGTTTCCAATGTTTGGGCCCCTCTCCCGGGCCCTTTTTTGTGCCCGCCTTCTGCCCCTGAAAAATGGTTGCCACCAACAACCAGTTGGCTATATTGGTTGTAGGTAACAACCAGAAGGACACTCACAAGATGGATCCCCGCCCCCTGCGCGCCCTGTCACGGGAACTGGTACGCGAACTCGGCATGCTCTCCCAGCAGTGCGGCTCACTTGCCCTGAGCCCCCTGGAGGCCCACCTGCTCATCGAGCTGGAGAATGGCCCCGCCACCAACCAGCAGCTTGCCGAGCGGCTGCGCATCGACAAGTCCAATGCCAGCCGCCCCCTGGCCCGCCTCGCCGAGCGGGAGCTGATCACCTGGCAGCCGCACCCCTCGGACGGGCGCAGCAAGCAGGCTAGCCTCACCGGACAGGGCAAGGCGCAGCTTGAGGAGCTGCACCGGCAGATGGACGAGGCCATGGCCGAGACCCTGGCCCAGCTCGCCCCCGCCGAGCGCGAGCGGCTCTGGGACGGCATGCGCCTCTATCGCAGCGCCCTCTCCCGCGCCCGCCGCCAGCAGGGCTATCGCATCAGGCCCATAGCCCCCGAGGACAATGCCGCCATCGCCGCCGTGATCCGGGCCGTCTCCGCCGAATACGGCCTCACCGCCGACAAGGGCTACGGGGTGGCGGACCCGAATCTCGACTTCCTCCATGAGACCTATCAGGGGGAGCACAGCCGATATTGGGTGATTGAGGGGCCGGACGGTGCCATTCTCGGCGGGGGCGGCATAGCCCCCCTGGTGGGGGAAACCGGAACCTGCGAGCTGCAGAAGATGTACTTCCTGCCCGCCCTGCGCGGCCTGGGGCTGGGGCGGCGACTGGTGCTGCAGGCCCTGGCCGAGGCACGCAACCTCGGATACCTGCGCTGCTATCTGGAGACCACGGCCGATCTGCGCGAGGCCACCAGCCTCTACGAGTCGCTGGGCTTCGAGCACCTGCCTGGCCCCCTCGGCTGTACTGGCCACGACGCCTGCGAGATCTGCATGGTGCTGAAACTAGAATAGAGCGCCCCCTCATCCCCAGCCCTTCTCCCGCGAGGGGAGAAGGGCGCAAACAAGTTGCCTATGAACGGTGCCCTCTGCCTCACCTAAACCCGTTGGGTGTAGTGATCAAAGGCGATGACCTTCTGATATCCCTCTGATTCGTAGAGCGATTTGGCAGGATGATTAGATACGGCTGTGGCCAGCTTTACAGTCAGCGCATCTGTCTCTTTGGCAAAACTTGCCACCCGTTTTAACAGGGCTCGCGCCACTCCCTGCTGGCGGGCTGACTCGATGACAAAGAGATCGTTGAGGTACCACATCCGCTTCATGGCAACGGATGAGAATGCCGGGTAAAGCTGGGTAAAACCGATGCTTTCACCCATCTCATTGCGAGCAAGAAAGATGACTGCATCGGCAGCCTCGAGGCGCTCGGCAATAAACCCGGTTGCGGCACTCTGATCCGGCGCCTGCCCATAAAACTGCCGATAGGCATCAAACAGACAACTGATTTCTTCAAGATGATCCGGGGTGGCCTGGATAATGTGCATTCAATGTCCTTATTGCAGTTTTTCCGACATCCCATGACCAGAGGAACCATATATTGGCGCCGTATGGAGAAATAGTTAGATATTCGTATCAAGAGGGGAAATAGAACCAGGCTGTCTGGATAAGGCCGTCCTCCACCTCGAACACCGCCACGCTCTCGATGGGCTCAGGGGAGAGGCCATAAATCAGCTCGTGATCGAACACCTTGTTGCCGAGCAGGGTTCTGGAAAGCAGCTCGGCCCGCAAGGCCGGGTTGTTGAATCTGTGCTCGGCATAGAAGCTCCGAAGCGCCCCCTTGCCGACTGTGCTCGGGGTCTCGGTCGGCATGCGATAGCCTTTGAAATCCTCGGCGAAGCAGGCCAGGAAGGCGTCAATGTCGTGGGCATTGTAGGCGGAAAACTGCGCCTCTACGGGTTGGGTGACGGACATGCCTATCTCCACAAATGAAATTTAAATCACTTATCCGTGTTTTTTATTCACACATCAAGCCCCGGATGGGGATAGCCTCCCGACAGCGCACATAACAAAAGACCCCGCCGAAGCGGGGTCTCTCTTGTCATCAGCCACCCGCAGGGCGCGGGCGGGGTGATCAGTGCTCGCGGGTCTGGCGGAACGCCACGTCCGGGTGACGCTCCTGGGCCAGGCGCAGGTTGACCATGGTCGGGGCTATGTAGGTGAGGTTGTCACCGCCATCCAGGGCCAGGTTGACCTCGTTCTTGCGCTTGAACTCCTCGAACTTCTTGACGTCGGTCCCTTCCACCCAGCGGGCGGTGGAGACGTTGACCGCCTCGTAGATGGCCTCGACGTTGTATTCGCTCTTCAGGCGCGAGACCACCACGTCAAACTGCAGCACACCGACCGCGCCGACGATGAGATCGTTGCTGATGAGCGGACGGAACACCTGCACCGCGCCCTCTTCGGAGAGCTGCACCAGCCCCTTGAGCAGTTGCTTCTGCTTGAGCGGGTCGCGCAGGCGGATGCGGCGGAACAGTTCGGGGGCGAAGTTCGGGATGCCGGTGAATTTCAGATCCTCACCCTGGGTGAAGGTGTCGCCGATCTGGATGGTGCCGTGGTTGTGCAGCCCTATGATGTCACCGGCGCAGGCTTCGACCGCCTGCTCCCGGTCACCGGCCATGAAGGTGACGGCATCGGAGATGTTCACGTCCTTGCCGATGCGCACGTGGCGCATCTTCATGCCCTTGGAGTAGGTGCCGGAGACGATGCGCATAAAGGCGATACGGTCTCGGTGTTTCGGGTCCATGTTCGCCTGGATCTTGAACACGAAGCCGGAGAACTTCTCCTCGGTGGCCACCACTTCGCGGCTCTCGGCCTTGCGCGGCATCGGAGACGGCGCCCAGTCGGTCAGGCCATCCAGCATGTGGTCGACACCGAAGTTGCCGAGCGCAGTCCCGAAGAAGACAGGGGTCATCTCGCCGGCGATGAAGGCCTCGTGATCGAACTCCGGAGAGGCGCCCTGCACCAGCTCCAGTTCGCCGCGCAGCTGGGCGGCCAGATCTTCACCTATGGCGGCGTCCAGCTCCGGGTTGTTCAGCCCCTTGACCACCCGCTTCTCCTGGATGGTGTGGCCCTGACCGGTCTGATACAGATAGGTCTCGTCCTTGTAGAGGTGGTAGACCCCCTTGAAGGACTTGCCGCAGCCGATGGGCCAGGTGATGGGGGCGCACATGATCTTCAGCTCGCGCTCCACCTCGTCCATCACTTCCATGGGATCGCGCACTTCGCGGTCCAGCTTGTTCATGAAGGTGAGGATGGGGGTATCGCGCAGCCGGGTCACTTCCATCAGCTTGCGGGTCCGATCTTCGACGCCCTTGGCGGCATCGATGACCATCAGGCAGCAGTCGACCGCGGTGAGGGTACGGTAGGTATCTTCGGAGAAGTCCTCGTGACCCGGGGTATCGAGCAGGTTGACCAGGCAGTCCGCATAGGGGAACTGCATCACGGACGTAGTGATGGAGATGCCGCGCTGCTTCTCCATCTCCATCCAGTCGGATTTGGCGTGCTGACCCGAGCCACGGCCCTTGACGGTACCGGCGCGCTGGATGGCCTGTCCGAACAGCAGGACCTTTTCGGTGATGGTGGTTTTACCCGCATCCGGGTGCGAGATGATCGCAAAAGTGCGTCTCTTGGAGACTTCACTCAGAAATTCAGCTGACATAATTCGACGTTCTTCTATTGAGCGGCGGCCTGGAGCCACCGTGGGAATAAATGCGGGACAGCACCTTGGGATCAGGGCTCCCATGCAGACAACGACGCCACGCAGCCGGGTCATGGAACCCGCAGGTGGAAAAAGGAGGAGCGCTGCGTTACATGGGCCTTCTCGCCTGAGTCAAAGCAAAATTGCGCGACATTATACCCGCGCGAGTGAAAAATACCCAGCCCGGCATGAGGGGCTGGAGGGCGGTTCGGGATCAGGCCGCCTTCACCACCCGGTTGCGCCCCGCCAGCTTGGCGCCGTACATGGCCTCATCGGCCCGGCGGATCAGCTCCCCGAGATTGTCATCCTCTGCCTTGTACTCGGCACAGCCTATGCTGACGTGGATGGGGTGATCCTCAGGCACCCCCTCGATGACGAGGCGGGAGACGGCAATCCTGACCCGCTCGGCCACCTCGGCCGCCTCCTCAAGCCCGGTGTCCGGCAGCAGCACCAGAAACTCCTCGCCCCCGTTGCGCCCCACCCTGTCCAGGCTGCGCACCTGCGCCTCGATGCACTGGGCCACGGCGGTCAGCACCTGATCCCCCACCTGGTGGCCGAGCTGGTCGTTGACCTTCTTGAAGTGATCTATGTCCAGCAGCAGCACGCACAGGGGCTTGCCGCTCTCGCGCGCCTGGGCGAACCATTTGCGCCCCTTGGCCTGGATCTGGCGCCGGTTGTGAATGCCGGTCAGCTCGTCCGTCATGGCGAGGTGCTGCATCTTGCGGGTGCGGCTGCGCTGATGGAGCACCAGTACCCCCATGACCAGCAGCGACAGGACCACCACCAGATATTGCCAGTAGCGCCGCTCCTGCAGCTGCTTGAGCTTCTCCGCCTGCAGCTGCTGCTGGGATCTGAGGGTCTGGTTCTCCAGCTCCTTGCGCGCCAGATCGAACTCGAAGCGCATCTGCAGGGCCCGCTGCTCCCGCAGCCGCTGATCCAGTGCATGACGGGTCTGCACGAAGGCCTTGAGGCTGGCCAGGGCCTCCCCGATCCGCCCCTGATGCTCCAGCACCCGGGCGCGCACCTCATGCACCCAGGCGAGGAAGCGCAGGTTCTGCTCCCGGGCAAATATCGGCTCGGCCTCGTCCAGGTGCCGCAGCGCCTCGGCCGGCTTGCCCATGGCATCCAGCGCGGTAGCCATGACGATGTGCCAGTGGCCCAGAGTCACGCTGTCCGCCCCCTCCCCCTGCTGCAGCAAGGTGGCGGCCTGCTCCAGCTTGGCCATGGCCTGCGCCGTCTTGCCCTGCCTGAGCAGGATGGTAGCCAGCTCTATCCTGCTCCAGGCCAGCACACCGTCCTGCCGCTGCGCCTCATAGTAGCGCTCGGCCTCCACCATCAGGGGCAGCGCCTTGTCGTACTCGCCCGTGTCCACATAGAGCAGCCCCTGCTGGGTGTGTATATCCACCAGCCGCTCCTGATCCCCCAGCGTCCGGTAGTCGTGCTCCAGCTCCTGGAAGTAGCCCTCGGCCCGCTCGAAGAGCCCCATCCGGCGATAGGCATTGGCGATCCTGGCCAGCACCTCCCGCCCCTTGTTCTCCAACCCCAGCGCCTCGTAGCGGCGATGGGCATCGATAAGCTCCATCAGCCCCTCGGCCAGCTCCCCCTGGTAGGAGTACATCTCCCCCCGCAGGTTGAGGATGTCGGCCCGTTGCCGCTCATCCCCCAGTCTGCGCGCCAGGGTCAGGGCTGCGTCGTAATCCTGCCGCGCCTCGTCCATGTTGCCGAGCAACTGCTGATGATAACCGCGACAGGCGAGCAGACCGCTCTCGGCGACCCTGTCCTTGCGGCTCTTCACCTCTGCCAGCGCCCGATCGGCAAACTGCACGGCGCGCAGGAACTCCTCGTCCCGCTCGCTCGGCTGGGCCCAGCACTGCAACCGGGCGATGCGACCCTGCACCTCCGGCGGATAGGCATCGACATGGGCAACCAGGGCGGCGACACGGTCGCGAAACACCTGCAGGGGCGGGGTATCATCCTCCAGCTGCTGCAACTCCCGGGAGAGCGCGGGCTCGGTCAGCCGGGGAGACACCGCGAAGGCGGGTGTCACTCCCAGCCATAACAGCAGGCTAACGCCCATCAGGATCTTCATGCTGATTCAGTCTCCCCGTTCGATGGCCCGGACGCCATGCCCGCCGCCTCAATCATATCCCTCCTTGCCATGGGCGCACAGCCACGGCATGCATTGCCCTGTCAGCGCTCACTCCTGCTATCTCATTCTTTACAGAAGGAAAGTCTGCATCGACTATAAGCGAACTGACACAAGGGAAGGGATGAAGAATGACCTACGAGGAGCTGCGGGAGGCTTACGACAGGTTGTTGCTGGAGAACGAGCGCCTCAAACGCATCGCGGATGACGCACGGGAGAAGCTGGATGCCGCCATGGACGGCACCGGCCTGTGCATCTGGCAGAACCATGTGCCCACCGGCAAGCTCATCATCTTCAACCGGCGCTGGGGATCCATGCTCGGCTATCAGCCCAAGGAGCTGTCTGCCCACTTCGACATCTGGCGCGAGCACCTGCACCCGGAAGACAGGGAGCGGGTGCTGCAGGCCTTCTTCGACCACCTGGAGGGCAAGAGCCCCTTCTATCAGGTGATGCACCGGATGATCGCCAAGGATGGCAAGACCACCTGGGTGCTGGATCGCGGCCGGGTGGTGGAGCGGGATGCCCAGGGCAACCCCATCCGGGTGATGGGCACCCATATCGACATCACCCACGAGAAGGAGTACGAGCAGCAGCTGGCCCAGCTCGCCCACCGGGATCCCCTCACCGGCCTGCTCAATCGCACCGCCCTGCACCGCCAGTTCCCGCAGGAATACCAGGCGATCTGCTTCATCGATCTCGATGACTTCAAGCAGGTGAACGACAACCTGGGCCACCGCGCCGGGGACGAGCTGCTGGTGGCCCTCAGCCAGCGGCTGCGTCACTGCTGCGGCGAGGAGGTCAGGCTGGGTCGGCTCGGGGGGGATGAGTTCGTGCTGCTGCTGCCCTGGCCGAGCGAGGATCCCCGCACCAGCCACCTGGCCCGTCAATGTGTCGACACCATTACCACCCCGTTCGAGCTGCCCAATGGAGAGGCGGCCGTGGGCATGAGCATGGGGATAGCGGCCATTCGGCCACAGGATGACTTCAGCACCGCGCTGGCCCGGGCCGATCAGGCCATGTACAGGGTCAAGCGCAGCGGCAAACGGGGATTCTATATCGCCAGGCCGAGCGGCCAGCCGCTGCTGGATCAGGATCAGATCAGCGAACGGGGCCTCTACCACAGGGTCGACATCTGACACCGGAGCGGCGCCAGCCCGCCCCTAGCCGCGTTGCCAGCGCCTGAGCAGGCGGCCCCGCAGACCGCAGTCCAGCAACCAGCTGTTGTCGAACACCCGCAAGATGGCCGACTTGGCATGCCTGGACATGGCGACGGCGTGGAAGCGGGTCTGCTGTGTTCGCCGCCGGTTCATCCGATCGAGCAGGGCATGGGGCAGGCTCTGGGCGATGAAGTCGGAGATCACCAGCACGTCCGCCCTGGCAAAATCCGGTTGATCCAGCTGCACCAGCGCCTGCTCGAGGCAGGGCACCAGATCGGTGCCGCCGTGGAAACTCATGGAGAGGAAGCGCTCCGCCTTGTCCAGCCCGGTGTCTGCGGTGATCTCCAGGGTCGCCACCTCGGTGGAAAATAACATTAGATAGCAGCCCCGCTTCTCGTCCATCGCCAGTTTGAGCAGGGCCAGGAAGAGCGCCTTGGCGCACTCCTCCGGATAGCCCCCCATGGAGCCCGAGGTATCGACGCAGACGATGAAGGGGCCCCGCGGCTGCACCTCCTGCCCGCCCTGCTCCGGGGAGCGCTGCATCAGGCGCTGGCGCGGCAAGGTGCCCCGCGACTGATAGCTCAGCAGGCGCCGCTCCAGATAGCGGCGATAGAACTCCAGCTCCAGCTCCGGCAGGGCCAGCATCACCGCCTCGCTCGGCAAGAGGCGCATCAGATCGCTGGCCGGGTGCACCCCCACCAGATCGTCAGGCACGTCGTCGGTCTGCACCTCTTCCAGCTCGTGCATGGGCACGGGGGGCAGCGTCCGGGCGTCGGTCCGCCGATCCCGCTCGCTGCGCCCCAGCAGGGCCGCTATCTCCCCCAGCAGGGGTTCGCGCTGCAACATGCGGGCATATTGCTGCACCAGCACCAGGCTGCGCTTGTGCCAGCTGCCCTGGGCCAGATCCCAGAGCCCCCCGGCGGAGATCTGGTGCGGATCCAGGGCATCGGCCAGGGTCCGGTTCGCCAGCAGCTGATCCTCTATCTCCTGGCGCTGCTTCTCCCGCTCCGCCTCGGCGATCTGCTGCTGCAACTGCAGCAGGCTGCCCACCAGGCTGGCCCGCCACTTCTCCACGAACAGCTGACGCAGCCCCTCGGTCGGCTGCACCATGATCTGGCGCACCAGGCTGCGGGCATCCCCGGCGAAGGGGCTGTGCTGCTCCAGCGCCTCAAGCAGGGCCGGCAGCCGCCCCACCAGCTCGGGCAGGGACAGCAATCTGTGGGCCTGATAGAGCAGGTACTCCTGCTCCAGCGCCACCGGCACCGGCTTGTGGCGCATCTCCTCGCCGAGCTGCTCGCTCCAGCTCTGGATGCGTTTTTTCAGCAGCTTGCCCTGCAGCGGGGAGCGTTTGAGAAACTCGGAGATCTTGGGGGTGGAGGCCAGCAGCAGCGCCATCTCCCCCGCCAGCTCCCCCTCACCGATGAGGAGCCCCAGATCCATCATGCCGATCTCTAGCATGGGCACTCCCTAGGCAAGGGACGCACGGCGCCTTGCTGCCGGAGGCCAAGGGCTGGTGGCGGCGTCAGTCCGGAGCGCATCAGGCATCCAGCCCGGGCAGGCGATCCCGCCACTGCTGCAGCTCCTCGCCCAGCCGTTCCAGGTCCCTGTTCAGCACGAAGAAGCTGTCCTCCACCTGGCGCAGCCAGTGCTCCCCGACAAACAGGTGGGGCTGGTGACGGTCGAACAGGCTGCGCTGCCCCTTGAGGCTCTGCTGCACCCTGACAACCTGGCTCGCCAGCTCACCGAGCTCCGCCTGCCAGGGGGCCGTCACCACCTCGGGAATGGGGGTTCGCTCCACCAGCACCAGGGGCACGGGCTGGCGCTGGACATCCAGCACCTGCAGCCGCAGCTGCTCGTCGAGCACCAGCTCGTAGTGCCCCTCCTTGGGGTTGCCAAGGGGCCAGCCCACCAGCGCCTCCCCGGTGGGGTGCCAGTGGGAGAGCAGGGTGCGATCGAAGGTGAGGGTCTCGGTCAGGCGATCGGGATCCCCCCCATCCAGGGGCGCCGGGGTGAGCAGGTGGAAGTGCACCTGCTTGCCGAAGGGTTTGGCGTTGGCCAGCGGCAACTCGGTGCCGCGGGCGCGGCGGCCGAACCACTGCTTGCGCTTGACCGCCTTGCAGCCGAGTCGCTGGGCAACCGCCCCCTTGAGTTGCTTGAACCGCTCGCGCAGGGCCAGCAGCTCACGGGTCAGCACCAGTTGCTGGTAGCCGTAGAGGCGGGAGAACTCGCCGATCATCTCCAGCAAGGCGGTGCGGGAGGCCTCGTCGTGCCAGAGGCAATCCTTGAACAGCAGCAGATCCAGCGGGGCCACTTCGTCGCGGCCGTTGAAGAAGGCGCTCGCCTTGATGAGCCTGACCGCCTTCTTCCAGCGCCGATCCGACACATAGCAGCCGTGGCCGAGCTGGCTGTCGAGCTGCTGGCGCAGCTGGTAGATGAGCTCGAAACAGGCGTCGGGCAGGCGCACCTGCTCGATCTCCTGCTGCCAGGCCTCGTACTCCTCCCCCCGGATCTGCACCGAGGGAGTCAGGTTCTGGTGGGATTGGCCATCGCTCGCCAGCATGGCCTGGAAGTTGGATTTCTCCTGCACCCTGTCCATCCAGATCCGCACCAGCATGCGATCGTAGAGCGCCTCCAGCCCGCTGTCCGGGGCGGGCAACTCGTTGGAGGCGGTCACCAGCAGCCGCATGGGAATGGGGTGCTGGCTGTCGCCGTTGCGGAACTGCCGCTCGTTGATGGCGGTGAGCAGGGTGTTGAGGATGGCCGGGCCCGCCTTCCAGATCTCGTCGAGGAAGACCACCTCGGCCTCCGGCAGGTAGCCCTGGGTCAGCCTCAGGTACTTGCCATCCTCCTTGAGCGCCTGGATGGAGAGGGGGCCGAACACCTCCTCCGGCGTGCTGAAGCGGGTCATCAGGTATTCGAAGTGGCGGGCATCGTGAAAGGCGAGCTTGAGGCGCCGTGCGATCAGGCTCTTGGCGATGCCGGGGGGGCCCAGCAGGAAGACGCTCTCGCCACTCAAGGCCGCCAGCAGGCCGAGCCGCAGAGCATCCTGGCGCTCATAGAGCCCCTCCCCGAGGGCGGCCAGCAGCCGTGGCAGGCGCTCATGGATGGGGGTGGCACGAACAGTATTCTGGGCTAAAGGCGGCATAGGCACAGTTCCGAAGCTGGTATTGTCATCAGTGTCCGCAGGGTCCGGCCTCAGGCCCCGCCTCACTGTCATGGTCTGTTGAATCTGTTCATCCCGCGGCTAGGGTCGGGATCCTGCACGGCCCTGGCGGGACAATCCCGGCACGCAAGGGGGTGCAGCAAAACCTGCGAGAGTGTACTCTGCGCATCAGAATTTACCCCAACGCAGATCAAGAGTGAGCCTTCGCATGCAAGATCCCCTACTGGACCCACTGCGTCAGCGCATCCTGGCCAGGATGGGCATCCCCCTCTGGCAACTGAGAGCCCAGGGCCTGCCAGGCAAACCGGCAGACGCTGCTGCAACCCAGCCGCCGGTAAACATGGCGGCAGAGGATGCGGCGGCCTCACGCCAGCAGGTGGCGGTGCCGACCGGCAAGCTGTGGCTGCAGGCCGAGGCGCTGCCCGCGCCCTCTTTGCTCGGGGACATCTGCCAGTGGCTCGGCATAGGCACGGACGAGGTCTCCTTGCTCGGCGAGCTGCCCGAGGGGGTGACGCCCCCCCTGCTCTGGCTGACGGCCCCGGATCCGCGCTGGCCCCATGCCCTCGTCTGCCCGCTCAAGCCAGGCCCGGCGCACAAGCGCGCCCTCTGGCAGCAGTGCCGGCAGCGCCAGCCCGGTTGAACCGGCCAGCCCCCAAGATCCTTGAAGCCACGACCATGGCATGACCATGCCGTCCGTCGCAAGTCCGAATCCCGTCCGGAGTAACCATGTCTGACCTCTTGCCCAGCTTTCGTCCCCTGCTCGAATCCGATTTCGATGCCATCTATCCCATAGAGCGGGCCGCCCACCAGGAGCCCTGGAGCCAGGCCAACCTGCTCTCCTGCTTCGGGCCGCGCTATCTCAACGGCCTGATGCTGGTGGAGGGCCGTCCCGCCGGTTTCTATATCTCGGATCTGGTGGCGGGAGACAGCTCGCTGATGAACATCTGCGTGCACCCCGAGTTTCAGGGCAAGGGGCTGGGTCGGGCGCTGCTCAAGGAGTATCTGGCCCGCAGCAAGGCGAAGGGGGCCGAGGCCTGGTTCCTGGAGGTGCGGGCGGGCAACCGTACCGCCATCGGCCTCTACGAGAGCGAGGGGTTTGCCGAGTATTGCCGTCGCGCCGACTACTACGGCACCGGCCAGGATCGGGAAGACGCCGTGCTGATGTCCCGCCTTTTCGACTTCGGCTAAGAGACCGCCCGCAACAGACAAGGGGGCCGTGCAGCCCCCTTGTCGTGTCTACCCTCATCCCGCTCCCCAGCCGCCCCTCAGGGCAGGGGGGCATTGTCGATGGCGGGATCCTCCAGGCTGAGGGTGACCCTCAGCACCGCCTCGAAGGCGGCCCCCGAGAGCGGCATGAAGAAGCCGCGCCCGTAGGTGACCCCTGGCATCCAGATCTGCTGGATATCCACCGCCACCTTGATGGGCCGAAGCGGCTCCCCCGGTCGCTGCACATAGATGCCGGGGGCGGTCGCCACCTGGGGGAAGCGCCGCAGTATGTGCTCGCTGCCATCCCCCGCATCCGGGTTGAGCCGCACCTTGGCCAGCCCCGCCAGGGCAGACTGCATCTCGGGGGCACGCCACAGCTCGCTATCGAGCGCCTTGCAGCGTCGGCATTTGGCGCGCTCTATCACGTAGAGCAAGGGGTATCCTTCCCTCAGCGCCAGCCGCTGCGCCTGCTCATAACCCTCGGCCCCGCTCAGCCAGGGATTGTCCTGCCCCTCGGATCCGCCAAGGAGGAACCAGAGTGCGCCGGCTCCCGCCAGCAGCAACAGCATGCCCGTCAACAGACTCTTGACCCCGATCCCCATGGCGCACCTCCCTGAATGAATCCGACCCTTGCCCTTATCATGCCTGACTCTCCCCGAGTTGACGACTTTGTGATCCAGGACAAATGGCGCACACTTGTAAGCTGTAATGTTAGAGTTTAAACTCCAGCCCCGATTTTAGTGCCCCTGCGGGCGCACAACTGTTACTTGAGGATGATTTAGATGTCGCAGCTTCATCTGGTTAGAGTGATGCGTGAGCGTATTGCCCGCCTTGGCAACAAGGCCGCCCTGCGCGTCCAGCAGGATGGCCAGTGGCGTGCCATCGGCTGGCGCACCCTGGGCCAGGCCATGGACTACTGTGCCCAGGCGCTGATCCGCGCCGGCCACCAGCCCACCGAGATGGTCGGCATCTATGCCCGCAACATGCCGGAGTGGACCCAGGCCGATCTCGGCATCCTGGCCGCCCGCGGCGTCAGCGTGCCCATCTACCCCACCAGCACCCTGGATCAGCTGCGCTACATCGTAAAGGATGCCGGCATCAAGCTGCTGTTCGTGGGGGAACAGCCCCAGTTCGATCAGGCGCTCCTGCTGCTCGAGAGCGGCGAGATCAACCAGATAGTCACCCTAGACGGCACCGTCGATCTGCGTGGCTGCGAGCAGGCGAGCCACTTCCAGAGCTTCCTGGTCTCCGGCAACCATCAGCCCAGCGAGCAGGCGCTGAGGGAGCGCGAGCAGCACTACCGCATGGACGACCTGCTGACCCTGATCTACACCTCGGGCACCACGGGTGAACCCAAGGGGGTCATGCTCGACTTTAACAACATCGCCGCCTGCTTCGAGATGCACGATCGCCGCCTGGATCTTGGCGAGCAGGACGTGTCCCTCTGCATGCTGCCGCTGAGCCACGTGTTCGAGCGCGCCTGGAGCTACTACGTGCTCTATTGCGGCGCCGAGAACGTCTATATCCGCGATCCGCAGAAGGTGATGGAGGTGATTGGCGAGGTGAAGCCGACCGTGATGTGCGCCGTGCCGCGCCTCTACGAGAAGGCCTACGCCATGATCCAGGCCAAAGTTGCCCAGGCGCCGCGCCTGCGCCGTGCCCTGTTCGGCTGGGCCACCGGGGTCGGCAAGCGGATGGTCGCCACCCGCCAGGCGGGCAAGTCCGCCTCCCCCCTGCTCTACCTGCAGCTGGCCCTGGCCGAGCGGCTGGTGTTTCGCAAACTGCGTGCCCGCTTCGGCGGCCGCACCCGCTTCCTGCCGGTGGCGGGCGCCCGCCTCGCGGACGACGTCAACCTCTTCTTCCAGGCCATGGGGCTCAACCTCAAGTACGGCTACGGCATGACAGAGACCACGGCCACCGTCTGCTGCTACGAGGAGAGCCAGTTCAAGCTGGGCTCCATCGGCACCGTCATGGAGGGCATAGAGGTCAAACTCGGGGAGAACAACGAGCTGCTGGTGCGCTCGCCCACGGTGATGCGCGGCTACTACAACAAGCCAGATGCCACGGCCGAGGTGATGACGGCGGATGGCTTCCTGCGTACCGGCGATGCCGGCGAGCTGGACGACGATGGCAACATCTACTTCACCGAGCGCCTCAAGGAGTTGATGAAGACCTCCAACGGCAAGTACGTGGCACCGCAGCTGGTGGAGGGGACCCTGGGCAAGGATCGCTTCATCGAGCAGATCGCCATTGTCGCCGACGCCCGCCACTTCGTCTCGGCGTTGATCGTGCCCTGCTTCGAGTCCCTGGAGGAGTATGCCCGCTCCATCAACCTGCAATACCAGTGCAAGACCGAACTGCTGCGCCACTCCAAGGTGGTGGAGTTCTTCGAGGCACGGATCGCGGATCTGCAACAGGAGCTGGCCAAGTTCGAGCAGGTGAAGAAGTTCACCCTGCTGCCGAGCGCCTTCTCCATGGAGCTCGGGGAGATCACCCCCACCATGAAGCTGCGCCGCAAGATCATCGAATCCAAGTACCAGAGCGAGATCGAAGCCATGTATAGCCATGTCTGAGTCCAGCTACGGCTGATCCCTCATCTGGCATGAAAAAGCCGCTCATGGAGCGGCTTTTTGCTGTCTGCCTGTGACTCAGGGCAGCTTGACCAGGGGCTGCTCCCGCAGCTCGGTGGGGCGGCCATCCTGGATCTTCTCCACCTGGGCCAGGGCCTGCTTCACCTCCTCCCCATTGCGCAGCAGGCGATAGGTCAGGTCGAAGGTCTTGGTCTCCCCAGGCTGGATCTTGGGCACCAGCCCCAGCGGACGCTGGTACTTGGTGCTGTAGGCATAGCTGGTGCCTGGCTCGATGCCGGTCACATAGCCCTGGGCCCGGGTGTCTGTGTTCTTCCACAGGGTCAGCACAGGCAACTGGTGCGTGTTGTAACCCACCGCCACCCCGACGCTGCCCGCTTTATTGTTCAGCACCGCCAGGGTATTGCCCTCGGCATCGCTGTAGGGCACCAGGTTGAACACCATCTCGTCGAAGCCCTTGGTGGGCCCCAGATAGGTTTGCCAGCCCTTGAGCCCTGCCTTGGCGTAGTCGTTGAACGGAGAGATCTGCTTCACCGGGGTGCTAACGCGCGCCCCCTCCTCCAGGATGGGGGCCCCGAAGTTGCCGTGATAGATGATCTGGTACTCGTTCTCGTAGTCGGCGTGGTTGGTCAGCTTGTCCTGCAGGGCAAATTCCGCCTGACCTGGCACTACGCTCAGCTGGGTCCAGGTGACCAACTCGCTCATCTTGAAGGTGCGCTCGTCCACCCGGCCCCGCACGTGGATGGCGTAGGGCGGCTCCTCGTCCACCGTCACGCTGACCACGGACGCCGGTATGTTCTGTACCCGGCCGTGCAGGCTCTTGAGGCGGCCGTCGTCATCCACCCCGGGGTGGCCGGTCCACTCGTAGCCGCAGCGCACCAGCATCTCGTTGAAGCCATCGAGCCAGCCGAGACCGGCGCGGCTCTCCAGATCGATGAAGGCCGGGTTGACCACCTCCTTGACCGGGGAATCCCAACCCAGGCGCAGATCGGCCCCCTTGACCTCCTTGATCCCCATGCCGCGGGTCGGCACCAGGGTGATCTTCATCACCCCGTTGTCGACGATGAGCAGATCCACCCCCTCCTGGCGCCCGCCGTGCAGGCGCCTCTTCTCGATGGAGAAGGGGACCGGGCTCTTGATCCCCAGCTTGTCGCTGGTGATCTTCCAGTCCCCCACATCCAGCCCCTGCTGAGCGTCGGTCAGCAGGAATTCGGCGGCCTGGCCAGCACTCGTGCCCAGGGCGAGCAGCACGGCAATGGAGAGTCTCTTCAACATGGCTTTATCCTCGTGTCTCTTGTTTTTGTGAGTGGTTTTCGTGAAAGCTGAATCGTTTCAGTGATCGAAAACTAGGCGCCTGACGCACCAGACTCAAGGGTCAAAAGGGGGAAATGTGAGCCGTTTGACAATAAAAGCGTCGATCGGCTTGCTGAAGTGAAGGCTGACTCACAGTCAGGATCGGGGGATGACGGGCAAGGAGGAGGGGAGGCGCCGCAGCGCCTCCACGGGATCCTGTCTCTCCCTGCCCTACTCCAGCGCCCACGCCACGGCGGCGTCGGCATGAATGGCGGTGGTGTCGTAGAGCGGCACGGCGGCCTGGCACTCCCCCACCAGCAGGGCGATTTCGGTGCAGCCCAGGATCACGGCCTGGGCCCCGGCCCGGGCCAGATCGGCGATGATGGCCAGGTATTCGGCCTGCGACGACTCGCGGATCTGCCCAAGGCAGAGCTCGTCATAGATGATGCGGTGCACCCGCTCCCGCGCGGCGTCACCGGGCACCAGCACCTCCAGCCCGAACTGCGCCTCCAGCCGCCCCTTGTAGAAATCCTGCTCCATGGTGAAGCGGGTACCGAGCAAGCCGACCCGGGTCACCCCGTCTGCCAGCAGGCGGCGGGCGGTGGCGTCGGCGATGTGCAGCAGCGGGATCTCGATGGCGGCGGCGATCTCGGGCGCCACCTTGTGCATGGTGTTGGTCCCTATCATCAGGAAATCGGCGCCACCGGCCTGGAGTGCGCGGGCCTCGGCCGCCAGCAGACGGGCGGTGGCGGGCCAGTCACCGGCATGTTGCAACCGCTCTATCTCGGCAAAATCGACGCTATTGAGCAACACCCGCGCCGAGTGCAGGCCGCCGAGCCGTCCCCGTACGCCCCGGTTGAGCGCCTGGTAGTAGCTGACGGTGGACTCCCAGCTCATGCCACCCAGCAGACCGATACATTTCATTAGACCTCCTTGCCGCGATGCAGGCACTGGGCGACGCGAGCGCCATGCCGCGCCGCCGGGGAAACAAAAAAGGCCCCGAAGGGCCAACAAGACAGCCGGTAAAGGCTCAGGCCAGGGCCTAAACCCAGATCATCAGCACGCAGGCCGCCGTGGCGATCCCCATGCCGAGGTTAAAACGACGCCAGCCTCTGGCGGTACGGATGAGGCGGCGCACCTGGGCACCGAACAGCACCCAGAAGGCCCCCGTGTAGAGGCCGGTCACGAAGAAGATGCCGAGCACCCAGCCGGCGGACGGCCAGTAAGCCTCCCCCGCCAGGGTGAAGCCGCTGATGGCGGAGAGCGCCATCATCCAGGCCTTGGGGTTGAGCAACTGCAACATGGCCCCCTGATGAGCCGGAATGAGCGGCCGGCTGCCATCCGCCGGGCCGCTGGCATTGGCCACCTTCCAGGCCAGCCAGAGCAGGTAGGCCGAGCCCACCAGCTTGAGACCGTCGTGCAGCAACGGCACCTTCTCGAACATCACCCCCAGCCCCAGGGCCGTGGCCAGGATCATCAGGTTGATGCCCCCCACCACCCCCACCAGCAGGGGAATGGAGCGGCGAAATCCCTGGGCGGCCCCGGCGCTGGTGAGCAGCATGTTGTTGGGGCCCGGGGTGGCACAGGTGATCAGGGCAAAGCCCGCCAGGGGAAACAACCAGTTCAGATCCATCTCAATCTCATCCTTTAATGCGGCAAGAGCGCGGCAAGCCTCCTAATATGCAGAGCCTCTGCCCTGACGACAAGGTCAGCAATGCATTTTCTTTGCATGAATAATCAGGCGCTCATTAATACCAGAGCATCACCACGCACAGGGCGGTGAGGGCCCCCAGGCTGCCATTGAGGCGGCGCCACCCCTTGTCCGAGTTGATCCAGCGGCTGAGCTGATGACCGAACAGCACCCAGGCAAAGCAGACCGGCAGCCCCGCCATGGGGAAGACCGACATGATGCCCCACATGCTCGCCCAGTAGTCGCTCCCCGGCAGGCTGAACAGACTGATGGCGGAGATCCCCATCATCCAGGCCTTGGGGTTGAGAAACTGGAAGCCCAGCCCTTCCAGCAGGGTCAGCGGGCGGGCGCGTCTCGCCGGATCCCCTGGCGCACCGGCCACCGCGATGCGCCAGGCCAGCCACAGCAGATAGAGGCTGCCGAGCACCTGCAGGCTCAGCTTGAGCAGGGGCCAGCGCTCGAACAGCGGATAGAAGCCGAGCGCCAGCACCAGTTGCAGCACGGGCTGGCCGACCGTCACCCCGATGAGGTGTGGCAGGGTGCGACGCACCCCGAAGTTGGCGCCGGATGCCGTCAGCATCAGGTTGTTGGGCCCCGGGGTTCCGCAGGTGAGCAGGGCGAAGCCAAACAGGGTGGCGTACCATTCGATGGTCATGGGGTGACTCCTTTCTCGCCACATTGTATCGGTACAATGTGAGCTATCGGGTTGTTAACAGGCTGAATATCACGCTATATTGGGGACAATATTGGATCAATGGATTTATTGTCACCATGACAATCTGGACACCCGACCTCACCCCCTTCGAGGGGCCCCTCTACCTGAAACTGGTCAAGGCCATCGAGCAGGCCATTGCCGATGGCGCCCTGCCTCCCCAGACCCGGCTGCCCACTCACAGGGCGCTGGCGGACCGGCTGGGGGTGACGGTGGGCACCATCACCCGCGCCTACACCGAGGCCGAGCGGCGGGGTCTGCTGGCGGCCAGGGTGGGTCATGGCACCTGGGTCAGGGCCGCGGCGGATCCCGCCAACGAATGGGTGATCCGCAACGAGGACAATCACCGCATCGAGCTGTGGCAGAACCTGCCGGTGCAGCTGGACAGGGCCGCCATCATCAAGCCCATGCTGACCGAACTGGCGGACGGGGATCTCAACGGCCTGCTCGGCTATGACAAGGAGGCGGGGCGTGCCCCCCAGCGCCAGCTGTTCATCGACTGGCTCGCCGAGCAGGGCATCCGGGGAAGCGAGGAGAGGCTGCTGTTCAGCCATGGGGCCCAGCACGGCATCATGCTGGCCCTGCTGGCCACCGGCTGCGTGGGGGAGACCCTCTTCTGCGAGGGGCTCAGCTACCCCGGCATGCTGGGCAATGCGCGCCAGCTGAAGAATCAGGTGATGGGGCTGGCGATGGACGAGGAGGGGCTGATCCCCGCCGCCCTGGAGGCCGCCTGCCGCCAGCGGCGGGCCAAGCTGCTCTACCTGACCCCCACACTGCAGAATCCCACCACGGCCACCATGAGCCTGGCGCGGCGGGAGGAAATCGTCGCCATCGCCCGCCGCCACGATCTGCTGATCGTCGAGGACGACGTCAACGGCCTGCTGCCCGAGGAGATGCTGCCGCCCCTGGTCAACCTGGCGCCGGAGCGGGTCATCTACCTCGGCAGCCTGGCCAAGATCGCCTGCGGCGGCCTGAGGGTCGGCTTCGTGCTGACTCCCCCCGCCCTTCGCAACGGCTTCGCCCAGGCCATGCGGCTGTCGAGCTGGATGGTGAGCCCCCTGCTCATCGAGCTGGCCTGCAAGCTGGTGAGCCAGCGCCAGATCATGCCGCTCATCGAACAACAGCGAAAAATCCTGGCGCGTCGGGGGGAGCTGCTGCGCCACCTGCTACCGGGGGCCCGCTGGCAGCCGGGTTCCATGCACGCCTGGCTGCCGCTGCCCGAGCCCTGGCGCAGTCAGGAGTTCGCCGAGGCGGCCAACGCCCTTGACGTCGGGGTCGCGAGTGGAGAACACTTCGCCGCCGGCCAGTTTGCCGCCCCGCAAGGGGTGCGCCTGAGCCTGAGCCAGCCCGCCACCGACGCCCGCGTCGCCGAGGGGCTGGAGCGCCTCGCCGGGCTACTGCGGGGCACGCCGCCCACCAATCCCCTGCTATAGTCTGTGGCCCTGATCCCGAAGGAGTGACCATGCTGCCCGTCCGCCCCGCCCTGCTGCTCATGACCCTGTTGCTGGGGGGCTGCGCCTCGCCCAGCCATCAGCAGCTGGGTGCGGCGCTGAGCGGGCTGGAGGGGGAGTTGCAGCGGCTGGAGGAGGAGCTCGCCGCCATGAACGGGCTCCACTATCAGAAGGCCATCGACGCCCCCCTGACCCTGCGCCGCTACCTGAGCGCTCCCTCCCCCACGGCGGAGGGCCTGGTGCCCGCCCAGAGCCAGCTGCAGGACGGCCCCCTGCTACGCTATGACTACCGCCTGCCGGCGTCCATGACCCGGCTACCCACGGACAACCCCTGCCTGCGCTACGAGTTCGAGCTGCGCCACCTCGGTCGCCTCGGCCAGCTCGAGCTCGCCTGGCAGGGGAGCGGCCAGCAGGGCAGCCAGCGCATCCACCAGCGCGACTGTCCCTTCTCCGCCAGGGGGCAGGGGTTGCAATGAGGCCTGCCGACGCCGGGGCCCTGTCCGGGCGGGGTGCCCTGCGTGAGCCTTGCGGCCCCGCCAGCTCACCACTGACCCAAGTGAGGTATTGACCCCGTCACGGCTCCCGGACGACAGTGGAGGCTACTTTTGAATCCAACCTCGCCACCCCAACCGGCGAAGGAGCGTCGAAGATGCAGATCCTCCTGATCGAAGACGATGCCATGCTGGGCTCGGCCCTCACCCAGGGGTTGAGTGACCAGGGGATGGCCCCCTCCCAGCTGCACCATTGCAAAGAGCTCGCCACCCTGCCAGCCCTGCTGCGCCAGCAGTCGTTCGATGCCATCCTCTGCCGCCAGTATCACCACCAGGCCCGCGAGGGGGTCCGCCTGCTGCAGGAGGCCCACCACCTGGGGCTGCTCACGCCGGGTTGCGTGCTGCTGCTGCTGGACCATGACGATGATGCCGGCCATTATCCCCCCGCCGATCTCTATTTCGCCCTGCGCCTGGCTGTGCCCTTCACCACCGAGCAGTTGAGCCGCAGCCTGCACGATCTGCTGGTGCTGACGACCCTGAGCCGCCCCCTGGCGACGCCCATGGCCCTCAGGGAGTGGCGCAGCGCCTGCGCCCAGTGCGAGGATCTGCTCTACCGGCATGCCAGCAACAAGGCGCTGGGGCCGCAGATGGACAGGGTCAAGGGTTACATGCTGTTGCAGGAGCAGGATCACTTCCAGGCCACCCAGCACTACGCCATGTGCACCACTGAGCACGACGCCTGGTGGCCGCGCAAGGGGTTGATCCTCGCCCTGCTCGGATTGAACCGGCTGGAGAGTGCCCGCAAGGATCTGGCCCGCAATCAGCAGAAGTTGCCCCCCGCCATTCATCAGGAGCTCTTCCTCGCCTGCCAACTGCACGAGGCGCAGTGGGAGAGCGCCTGGGACACCTTGACGGGATTGCTGCAACGCTGTCCCTGGCAGCCACAATGGCGCCAGACCGCCATCTTGCTGGCCCTGTTGCTCAAAGAGGAGGGGAAGGTGCTGGCCCAGGCCGACGACTTCACCCTGCGCTTCTTCCCCAAGCAGAAGTTTCGCCAGTCCGTCGAGCGCTGCATGCTGGATGCCACCCTGGCGGTGCTCTGGCATCCCCCGGTCGCGGCCAGGGCGCATGGACTGCAACAGGGTCTCGCGGATCTCGGCCAGCAGGCGGGCACCCTGCGGGTCCACGAGGAGGCCCTGCTACGCGCCCTGATGCTGGGGCTGGATTACCGCTTCGACGAGGCCCTGCTGCTGCTGGCCAAGCACCCGCCGGAGGCGGCGCGGGACCATCACCTCAACCAGTTGCTCGGCGTGGCCGTCAGCCAGTTCTGCGGCCTGCCCCACCACGCCCGGCGCTATCTGGCCCAGCTTGGCCAGTACCGGGGGCCGGTGGCGCAGAGCCCGCAGTTGCAGCGGCTGATCCGCCAGGTGGTCGAGGATCTCCAGCGGCAGCTGGAGCAGCGCGAGCAGCACCTGGCCCAGTTGCGCCAGCAGCGGCAACAGGCCATGACGGCGGGCCAGCACCAGCTCGCCGTGCAGTGTGCCCTGACCCTGCAGGAGGCGTTCCCCGCCCAGGCGGGAGATGCCTGGCAACTGCTGACGTTGCTCACCCACTGCTGGCCCGCCGGCATGGCTGCCCCGGCGGTGGCGCAACTGGTGGACAGGCTGGAGCTGCGCCTCAACCACAGCGCCGCCTTCATGGGGCAGCATGCCGACGCCTGTCAGGAGACGCTGCGGCAGATCCGATCTCATCTGGCCCCCAGGCTTTCCCCCCTCCACCCCATTAGGGGCAGCCCGAAACCAGCGCCGCCACCGAGGGCGGCAAGCTGAATCAGACCCCGCACCAGGATCCCGCCGATCAAGAGCGGCGCCACCAGTCGCCAGCACCAGAGCAGGCACAGACGCAGGGTCGGGGAGAGCCCCCCGGGCAATATGGTCTCCCCCAGCCGCCAGCCCAGCAGCAGGGTCAGCACCAGACCGAACAGCGGCATCATCAGGTTGGAGGTGAGGTAGTCCAGCAGGTCGAAGATGGTCTTGCCAAACAGGGTGTAGTCGGCCCAGGGGCCGAACGACAGGCTGACCGGAATGCCGGAGGCCATGATCAGCAGGGTCAGCACCCGGCAGGCGCCACGGCGCGACCAGCCCCACTCCTCGCAGGTGAAGCGCACCAGGTGCTCCAGCATGGAGATGGAGGAGGAGAGCGCCGCCACCAGCAGCAGCAGGAAGAAGACCACCCCCAGCCCCTGGCCGAACGGCAGGTGGCTGAACACCGCGGGCATGGTCATGAAGGTGAGGCCCGGGCCGGCGGTGGGGTCTATGCCGGTGGAGGCCAGCGCCGGGAAGATCATCAGCCCCGCCAGCACAGAGATGAGGCTCGCCAGGGTCACAACCCAGACCCCGGAGCGCAGCACCCCTTCGCTGCTCGGCAGGTAGGCGCCATAGGTGGTGTGTACCCCGAGCCCGATGGAGAGGGAGAAGAAGGCCAGCCCCAGGGCATCCAGCACGCTCTGGCCGGTCAGCATGGAGAAGTCCGGCAGCAGCAGCTGGCGCACGCCCGCCATGGCCCCCGGCATGGAGAGACCCACTCCCACCAGCAGCAGCATCATGATGAAGAGCGCCGGCATCATCCAGCGCAGCGCCCGCTCCACTCCCTTCTGGATGCCCCCCTGCACGAACCACCAGGTGAGCCCGGCGAAGACCAGATGGGTCAGCACAGGCCACCAGGGATGGCTGACATAGCCGTTGAACAGGGCGGTCAGCGCCGAGCCCTCGCCGAGGTTGAGCTTGCCCGCCACAGCCAGCGCCGCATAGCCCACGGTCCAGCCCCCCACCACGCTGTAGAAGCTGTAGATGAAGAAGCCGCAGAGGATCCCCATGTAGCCCATCCAGCGCCAGTTCGGCCCCACCAGCTTGTGGAAGGCGCCGAGCACCCCGCGCTGGCTGCGGCTGCCGAGCAGGGTCTCACCCACCAGCACCGCCACCCCCAGGGTGAAGCTGAACAGCAGAAACACCAGCAGGAAGGCGCCGCCGCCATTGGTGGCGGTCACATAGGGAAACTTCCAGATGGCGCCGAGGCCGATGGCCGTGCCGGCCGCCGCCAGCACATGACCGAGACGGGAAGACCACTGAACCTGGCTCATACAACCTCCGGGGAAGACAACATCGAATCGATACTCCATGGGTAAGTGCAACCTGGGTCGCAACGACCGGGTTGCAACAAAAAGGCCGCCCGGGGGCGACCTTTGCAATGAACATTCAGACTGAGTGCGCGTGCAGGGTCACCTCTCTTGCGAGCGGAAAAATCGACCAGTGAGGGCGATGAGGGGTGACATGCAGTGGGTAACCTGGACGCGAAAAAGGAGCCACAGCCTAAACCACGGCAAGAGAAGTTGACAGCCAATAGTCCATTTTTGCCCGCAAAACAGAATATTTATCAATTAAATGGCCGCTCGATAAATCAAAGTTTTGATAAACCGCTATTTCGTGGATTTTTCGAGGCAGTCAATCCTGCCGGCGAGGATCCTCTCTCTGCCCGGACAACGGGCAGGCCCGGGGGCCCACCCGCACGGTCGGAGGTTACAGCAGACCCCGCACCAGGATGCCGCCGATGAGCAGGGGAGCCAGCCAGCGCCAGCAGCCCATCAGCAGGGTGCGCCAGTGCGGTGCCAGCCCGGCGGGCAGCGCCCGGCGACCGAGCTGCCAGCCCAGCAGCAGCGTCAGGGCCAGCCCGAACAGGGGCATCATCAGGTTGGAGGTGATGAAGTCCAGCAGCTCGAAGATGTTCTTGCCAAACAGGGTCACCTGCGCCCAGGGGCCGAACGACAGGCTGACCGGGATGCCTCCCGCCATCACCAGGGCAGTGATCAGGCTGCAGGCCGCCCGCCGCGACCAACCCAGGCCCTCGCAGACGAAGCACTGCAGGTGCTCCAGCAGGGAGATGGCCGAGGAGAGCGCCGCCACCACCAGCAGGGCGAAGAAGACCACCGCCAGCCCCTGGCCGAAGGGCAATTGCTGGAACACCGCCGGCATGGTCATGAAGGTGAGGCCGGGCCCCGAGGCGGGATCTATGCCGGTCGCCGCCAGCACCGGGAAGATCATCAAGCCCGCCAGCACGGCGATCAGGCTCGCCAGCAGCACCACCCAGAGGCTGGAGCGGCCCACCCCTTCGCTGGAGGGCAGGTAGGCGCCATAGGTGGTGTGGATGCCCAGGCCAATGGAGAGGGAGAAGAAGGCCAGCCCCATGGCGTCCAGCACCCCGGACATGCCGAGCTTGCTGAAGTCAGGCATCAGGAAGTGGCGCACCCCGGCCATGGCATTGGGCAGGGTGAGACCGAAGGCCACCAGCAGCAGGATCATGATGAAGAGGGCCGGCATCATCCAGCGCAGGGTGCGCTCCACCCCCTTCTGCACGCCCCCCTGCACGAACCACCAGGTGAGGGCGGCGAACAGCAGGTGGGTCAGCACCGGCCAGAGCGGATCACCGACGTAGTCGTTGAAGCGGGCGGTGAGGGCCGCGCCGTCCCCCTGTTGCAACTCTCCCGCCAGCGCCATGCCGGTGTAACCCAGGGTCCAGCCCCCCACCACGCTGTAGAAGCTGAAGATGAGCAGGCTGCACAGCAGGCCCATGGCACCGACCCAGCGCCAGCGCTTGCCCATCAGTTCGCCGAAGGCCCCCACCACCCCGCGCCGGGTCAGGCTGCCGAGCAAGGTCTCCCCCATCAGCACCGCCACCCCCAGGGTGAAGCTGAACAGCAGGAACACCAGCAGGAAGGCGCCGCCACCGTTGGCGGCGGTCACATAGGGGAACTTCCAGATGGCGCCGAGACCGACCGCCGAACCTGCGGCGGCCAGGATGTAACCGAGCCGGGATGACCATTGGGACTGCTTCATGGGAACTCCAATCGAGGGGCCCGCCAGCGGGGCCCGGAATGGCGCTCAGAGTACGCCCGGGGGCGCGCAATCACTCGGCGTATATCCGATATAAAACTCAGTTTTTAGCATCATTAACCAATAAAATTCGGATAACCCACCAAACGTGCCACAAAATAAAAAACCGGAGCGAGTTTGCTCCGGTTTGCTGTCTGCTCGCGTCTGGCGGGATTAGATGACCCCCAGCTCCCGCAGCCGCTCCATCAGGTAGCTGTGGGCGGTGTGGCGCTCGGAGAGCACCACGTCCGGGCGCGGGTGCAGGAACAGCGGCAAGGAGATGCGGGACTTGGCGGCACTGCCGCCGGTCGGGTTGATGACCCTGTGGGTGGTGGAGGGGTAATAGCCACGGGAGGCCTCCTGCAGCATGTCACCTATGTTGATGATCAGGGTGCCAAAGTCGCAGGGCACGTCCATCCACTCCCCGTCCGAGCCCTTCACCTGCAGGCCGGGCTCGCTCGCGGCGGGCAAAATGGTCAGCAGGTTGATGTCTTCATGGGCGGCGGCGCGGATGGCCCCCGGCTCCTCGGTGCCGTCGAACGGCGGATAGTGCAGCACCCGCAGCAGGGTCTTCTGGCTCTCTTCGATCATGGAGGAGAGCGGGCAGCTGTAGTGGGCGGCGATGTCCGCCGGGGTGTATTGCTCCACCCAGGAGAGCAGCTCGGCGGCGAGATCGTTGGCGAGGCGGTAGTACTCCATCGCCTGCGCCCTCAGCTCTTCCGGCATCTGGCCCCAGGGGTAGAGGTGGAAGTACTCCTTGATGTCCTTCTGGGTGTTGCCCTTGGCCACCTCGGACACCGAGGGCGGGAAGTAGCCGTCCTGGGTCTCGCGGTTGAACAGGAACGCCTGCTTCTGCTCGCTCATGAAGAAGCGATACCAGTTGTCATAGATGGACTGCACCAGCTCCTTCGGGATGGGGTGGTGGGTCAGCACTCCGAAGCCGGTGGTGCGCAGGGATTCGGTGAAGCGCTCGGCCGCGTCGGGGGAGCGATAATCGACGGTCAGGACTTTCATTGTTTTTTTGTTACATGCCAGTTAAAAGTAGGCGCAGTTTACCCTGCCTCCCCCGGCAAGAAAAGGTTGCCGGAGGCCCGTTAGCAACGGCTTGAAAATACTGATAAAAACATCATGATATCGGCCTGGTGCCGGGTGCTTGTCCCGGGCGGGCTTCCTCTTCTAGAATGCCCCACCATCATTGCTGTCGGAGCCCCTTCATGTCCCCCAAGATCCTGCTGTTGACCCTCCCCCTGCTGCTCGCCGGGTGCAGCTCCCTGTCGGAGGAGGAGTGCCGCGCCATGAGCTGGTACAACCAGGGTTATCAGGACGGGGAGCAGGGCAAGACCCGGACCGCCACCCGTGACTACAAGCAGACCTGCGGGGAGTACGGCCTCAGGGTGGACGAAGACGAGTGGCAGCGCGGCTACGCCAAGGGGCTGGAGCTCTACTGCATCCCGGAGCTCGCCTACAGCAAGGGGCGGGAGGGGAACGAATACCTGGGGGTCTGCCCCAACGACACCAGCTTCCTCACCCAGTTCGAGCGCGGCCGCAAGGAGTTCCTGCTTGAGCAGCGCCTCGGCGAGCTGCAACAGGAGCTGGAGCGCACCGAGCGGACCATCTATCAGCTGGATCAGCAGATCCGGGGCGAAAGCGACAGCAAGCAGCGGGACTACTACCAGGCCCAGCGCGAGCGTGCCATCCGCCACTACGAGGGGGTGCGCCGTGACTACAACCGGATCCGCTTCCCGGATCGGGTGATCCAGTTCTCCTTCGGGAGCTGACCAACAAGGGGCCGCGCCGGCCCCTTTCTGTTGCCCCTCAGGAGGGCAGGACCCAGCGCTGCAGCGCCAGCGCTATGCCGTCTTCGTTGTGATCCGCGGTGACCCTGTCCGCATGGGCCTGGATCTGGGGCGCCGCATTGCCCATGGCCACCGCCAGCCCCACCTGCTCGAACATGCTGATATCGTTGTTGTTGTCCCCAAAGGCCACCACGTTTTCCATCGCTATGCCCTCCCTCGCCGCCCACTGGGCCAGCCGGTTGCCCTTGCTGCACCCGGGCTGCACCAGCTCCACCGCATAGGGCGCCGCCCAGTCCTGGGTGAAGGGCAGATGCTGCACCACCTCCCCCACGAAGCGGTGCAGCAGGCCGGGATCCTGATTGAACAGCTCCAGCTTCCAGATGGGCTTTTGCAGCCAGCTGTCGATATCCTCGGCGGGCAGCAGGGAGACCTTGAGGTGATCCGGCTGGTTCGCCGACCGGTGCCGCATCCGTCCCACATGCTCCTCGCAGCCGAGATAGCCTATGCCTTCGTCGAGGTGGAACAGGGCGCCCATCTGCTGGGCCTGCACCTCGGCGAGCAGGGCGGTGAGCGGCGCCACCGCCAGGGGATCCCCGACCTGGATCCGATCCTGCACCGGATCATAGAGGTAGGCGCCGTTGCTGCAGATGAGGGGGGTGTCGAGGGCCAGCTCGTGATGGAAGGGGCGGGCCGTCATGAAGTGGCGGCCCGTCACCAGCAGCACCTTGATGCCGTGGGCCCGGGCCTGGGCCAGGGCGGCCCGGGTGGCGGACGAGATCTTGTGATCCCGGGTCAGCAGGGTACCGTCCATATCCAAAGCAATCGCCTGAAAACGACTCATATCACCTCCAAGAATGTCGAAACGAATGCGGCACCGTACAATCCCGCGTCCAACGCAATGGCTTGATAATGATTCATATCACCTCTCAGGACTGGGCATCGCGGGGCGCAAATGAAGGCCTGTGCAGGCCAGGTTCGCCGGGCGACGGAGTAAAAGGGGACAAAGAGCCATACCGTCCCAAACTCGGCGCCGGGATGCAAGCCCCACCTGCCACCCCAGCGCCAATCTGTGATCCCCTCGCCCTTCGTCAGCCCGGCTCGGCAAAGGCGGCCACGGCGCTTCGTCTGTCCGCCCGTCTGCGCAACCCGTAGAAGCCGAGGGCGCAGATCACGCCGCAGAGCGCCGCCAGATAGAAGGGCCACTCGGTGCCTGCCAGCAGCGCCAGGCTGCCGAGCACCACCGCCAGGATCTCGCTGCCCACCGCCAGGCCGCGATAGATCCCCATCGCCTGCCCCTGCTGGCTGGCATGGCTGCGATTGGAGATGGCCACCGAGGTGGCGAGCTCCCCCAGGCTCATGCCGATGCCGGCCGGAATGAAGGTGAGCGCCAGCCCCCACCACTGGGTCGGCAGGATGAACATCAGCATGCCCGCCGCCATCACCAGATGCCCGACTATGCCGAGGGAGCTGCCGCGCCAGTGGCGGGCCAACTGTTCCCCGAGCCAGGAACCCAGCATCATGGGCACGCTCACCAGCACGGCGGCCTGGGCCAGCTGCACCGGATCCCAGGAGAGCCGCTCCACCAGCCAGACGTTGAAGTAGGTGAAGTAGAGCTGCACCGCCCCGTAGCTGAGCAGGGTCAGCACGAAGTAGGGCAGGAGGCGGGGCTGCAACAGCAACTGCCGGGTCGAGAGGGAGGCCAGCTCCTGCTCGGCGGGTACCGGCGGCCGGTTGGGCAACAGCCAGAGCACCAACAACAGGTTGCCCGCCGTCATGGCCACCGCCAGCCAGGCCGCCAGGCTGTAATCCCCCGACACCACGGCGGCATAGCCCCCTATCATGGGGCCCAGCACCCAGCCCAGGTTCATGCCGATGTTGATGCGGGCGAAGTTGCGCGCCTTGGTTTTGGCCGTGCTCATGTCCGCCGCCATGGCCTGGACGATGGCGATGTCGCCGTTGAAGAAGCCCTCCACCACCCGGCTCAGCAGCAAGAGCGGCAGGGAGCGCCAGGCGATCCCCAGGGCCATCAGCACATAACCCGCCAACACCCCGACCAGGCAGAGGGTCAGCACCGGCTTGCGGCCATGGCGATCCGACAGCTTGCCCAGCCAGGGGGCCCCCAGCAGTTGAAACAGCGGATAGAGCCCCATGATGACCCCGAGCCACAGCTTGCGGCTCCAGTCAGATGCCTCGGGCGTCAACATGCCCTGGGCCGGATCCAGCATCAGCGGCGCCAGCACCGGCGAGGGCAGGCTGAAGCCCGCCACCGCCAGGGTCACCGTCATCACCAATACCCAGAGGGTCGCCTGTCCCTTGATCCCTTCCATCTTCGCCTCATTAAATAAAGTTATTGGTTTATTTATACTGCAAAGGGAACGGCATTAAGTAAAGTGAATTGTTGATTTAAATGAGGCCGCTGCCCATAATGACCCTATCAACGCCAGTGCCGCCCTGGCTTTCCCGCAGCGAACGCCTGTCGATAACGAGATCCACTCCATGAACGCCAGTACCGACAAGATCCTCTACCTGCTTAAGACTCACGGTCCCCAGAGTGCCGCCGCGCTGGGGGAGCAGCTGCAGATGACCTCCATGGGCGCCCGCCAGCATCTGACGGCGCTGGAGGCCGACGGCTGGGTGGGCTTTAGCGACGAGGCGCGGGGCCGCGGTCGCCCGGTACGGCTCTGGCACCTGACCGAGCAGGCCTGGCAGCGCTTCCCCGACACCCACAGCGAGCTGACCCTGCAGCTCATCGACGACGTGCAGCAGCTGTTTGGCGAGAGCGGCCTGGATCAACTGATCGCACGGCGGGAGCAGCAGATGCTGAGCCGCTATCAGGCCAAGCTGACCCAGCCGGCGCTGGCGGATCGGCTGACCGCGCTCAAGGAGCTGCGCAGCCGGGAGGGCTATATGGCGGACATGAGCCAGGAGGAGGATGGCAGCTGGCTATGGTGGGAGAGTCACTGCCCCATCTGCGCCGCGGCGCGGGCCTGCCGGGGCTTTTGCCGGAGCGAGCTGGCGCTGTTTCGCCAGCTGCTGGCGCCGGCCGGGGTGGAGCGGGAGCAGTACCTGCTGGAGGGGGACAGGCGCTGCCTCTATCGCATCCGGCCGCCGCAGGCCTGAGGATGCCGGCGCGCAAAAACAACAAAGCAGGCGCCGGGATGCCTGCTTTGTTGCCTTCGGGGAGGGGATGCTCTCGTTCCAGCCCGTCGTTTCCCGATAAGGTCGGACGGCTGATGGGGTTGTTGACCCGGTAAGGTCCTTCACCACAGAGGCCTGGTCGGGCATCTGTCTTGCCACCGGAAGATGAAACCATGGTACGCCTGCCGGTGCGGTGAGTGGTTGTGAAGTAGTAGGTATTTTCAGTTGTTTTTGCAATAGTTCACCCTTAATCTAGGAAAAGTGAATCAGTAATTGCAACGAGGAACGGAGAATGCTGAAACTTGATCGCATAGACAGGCATATTCTGGAGTTGATGCAGGAGAATGGCCGCATCAGCAACCTGGAGCTGGCCGAACTGGTCGGGCTCTCCCCCTCCCCCTGCTCGCGCCGGGTCAAGGCGCTGGAGGATGCCGGTCTCATCGATACCCACGTCACCCTGCTCAACGCCCGCCAGCTGGGGCTCACCCTCACCGCCTACATTCACATCTCCATGGACAGGCACACCCCTGAGCGGTTCGAAAACTTCGATCGGGCCATCCAGGATCTGCCCGAGGTGCTGGAGTGCGACCTCATCACCGGCAACGACGCCGACTACCAGCTCAAGGTGGTGGTGCGGGACATGGAGCACTACCAGCACTTCCTGCTGGACAAGCTGACCCACATCTCCGGGGTGACCGGGGTGCGCTCCAGCTTCGTGCTGCGCCGCATCAAGCACAAGACGGCGCTGCCCCTCAACCACCTGGGCTGACAGCCCGGCCCCCGGAGGGCCAGAGACGCAAAAAGCAAGAGGAGGCCCAGGCCTCCTCTTTGTATCTTGTGTCACCGGGAACTGACCGGATCAGACGCCGACCGGGCTGACGTCCTGCACCTGCAACAGCCAGCCGGCCTGCTCCTGCTGGGGTTCGCCGCTCAGTCGCAACCGCTCCCCCTCTGACACCCACTGCCCCTCGGGCAGGGAGACCAGCAGACTCTCGCTGCCGTTGTCGAACACCCAGCGATCTTCGCCGAGCGACTCAATCAGATAACCTTCCATCTCCACTCTGGACTCGGCTTGCCAGGACGGCGCAACGGAATCACGGCTCTCGATGAAATCCCCCTGAACACCAAAACTGGCCAGCCCCCACAGAATGGAGAGCCCGACGATGGATGACTGCATCTCTCTCTCCTCTCATGAAACTGTGGGGCCAGTATGGAAAGGGAAGCATGAGTGCACCATGAACAAGGCCGCAAAGTGCAGGCGAGATCGCGAAAAAAACCGGCCAAGGGGCCGGTTGTGTCATTTTATGGCGTCTGGATCACACTATTTGGCGGCTTCCTCTGCCATTCGAACCGCCCTTGGCTTATTCGTCCACATGGCCAGGCCGCGGTGATCCGCGCAGATCCCCTCCTCGCTGATGGCCCTGACCCGGACGCCATCCTTGCAGAGGGCCTGCCAGGCATCCGCATCATCGATCCGCAACTCGGACGGGGGCTGGGTGCCGCCGGCGCAGCCACCGAGCAGCAGAACAAGCAAGGGTAACCAGGGTTTCATCGGATGACTCCAGACTCCAGACAGGGGGAAGAGGATTCAGCGCCCGAGCTGGGCCGCCACGCGATCGCAGAGTCGCTTGAGCTCGGCCAACTCGGCATCGGCCAGATCCACCTGATTGCGCAAGTTGTCCGCCAGACAGCACTCCCTGACTCCCTGCTGCAGCTGGCGTCCCGCCTCGGTCAGGCGGATGCATTTTTGCCGCTCGTCTTCGCTTGAGACGGTGCGGGTCAGCCAGCCCTTGCTCTCCAGCCGCTTGACGATGGGGGTCAGGGTGCCCGCGTCCAGCCCTGTCTCCTGGCCAATCTCCTTGAGGCTGACCTCGTCCCGCGCCCAGAGCGACAGCATCACCAGGTACTGGGTGTAGGTGAGATCCAGCTTGTCCAGCAGCGGCCGATAGGCGCGCATCACCGCATTGGAGGCGCTGTAGAGGGCAAAACAGACCTGCTTTTTCAATTCACTCATGGGGCACCTCGCTGACGACTGGGGCCAGTATACCCCAGGACAACTGACGCCTGAATAATTTGCACACAAAACAGTTGTCACCCCCTCTTTTCGGGATTAACCTGATTTTAGTTTGCACACAAACAGAATGCCCGAGCCGTTGCCTCCGCCCCCAGGCTGGCGCGGCGTCGACAGCCCCCTACCTCGCTGGAGAAAGACCATGACCCCGATCAGCCATCAGATCCAACTGCTGCGCCGCCCCACCGGCTACTCCCCACCCCGGACGATTTCGCCCTCGGAAGTGCCCCCTGCCCGCCCTGCAGGAGGGCGAGGGTGCAGGTAGCCAACCAGTGGCTGTCGGTGGACCCTTACATGCGCGGTCGCATGAGCGAGGCCAAGAGCTATGTGCCCCCCTTCCCCCTGAACGGCCCCCTCGACGGCGGCGCCATCGGCACCGTGCAGGCCTCCCGTCACCCCGACTTCCAGGTGGGTGACCAGGTGAGCAGCATGCTGGGCTGGCGGGATGCCTTCGTCGCCAAGGGGGAGCAGTTGACCCGGTTGCCCGCCACGCCGCTGCCCTCCCAGCTCTTCCTCGGCGCCCTCGGCATGCCGGGCATGACCGCCTGGGCGGGCTTGCACAAGGTCGCCCGCCTGCAGGCCGGTGAGACCCTGCTGGTCTCGGCCGCCTCCGGCGCGGTCGGCACCATGGCGGTGCAGCTCGCCAAGCGGGCCGGTGCCCGGGTGATCGGCTCCACCGGCTCGGCCGACAAGGTCGCCTACCTCGAGACGCTGGGCGCTGATGCGGTGATCAACTACAGGGAGACGCCGGATCTCGACGCCGAGCTGGCCCGCCTCGCCCCGGAAGGCATCCAGGTCTATTTCGAGAATGTGGGGGGCGCCATGCTGGACGCGGCCCTCAACCACATGGCGCTGCACGGGCGCATCGTCCTGTGCGGCCTCATCGAGCAGTACAACAGCAATGGCCAGGGGAGCGGCCCGCACAACCTCTCCCAGATGATCCGCAAACGCCTCCTGATGCAGGGGCTGCTGGTCTCCGATCACTGGCAGCACTACGGGGAGTTCCTGGCCGAGGCCATCCCCGCCTTCGAGGCCGGCGCCCTGCAGGCCGAGGAGACCATCAGCGAGGGGCTGGCCAGCATGCCGCAGGCCTTTATCGGGCTGTTCGAGGGCCGCAACACCGGCAAGATGCTGGTCAAGCTGGGCTGACAAGCGGCCCGCCCCGGCCTTTATCGACGATGGGCACAGCTACGGCAAGAGGTCGATCAGGCTGGACTGACGGCCAGCCACGCACCGGGGAGCCTCATTCCTCGTTTCTACCATCTGCTTGGTAGATGCAATATCGCGATAGCCATCTGATTGGCAGATAGAGAAACGGCAAGATCCCGCGCCCTCGGGCTCCCCCTGCGGTGACTTGCGAAACGGGCCCATCCGTCCTAAGGTGGGCCCGTTTTTTATGGTGCCATGCCGGGTCGGCAGGGTGCCCTGCCCATCCCTGCCACGTCTTGTCCCGGCGTCGGTGGTCGATGCACCTCGTCGCACAGCCACAGCAAGGAGCTCTTCTTATGTCCACGCCCTATCCCCGCGTCGGGGTCGGTGTCATCCTCGTCAACCATCAGGGCCAGGTGCTGCTCGGCAAGCGCAAGGGCAGCCACGCCCCCTACTGGTCCATCGCCGGCGGCCATCTGGAGCTTGGCGAGAGCTTCGAGTCGGCGGCGATCCGGGAGGTGGCCGAGGAGACAGGTTTTCTCATCACCAACCCCAGCGTCATCGCCATCACAAACAACCTGGAGACCTGGCGCGAGAGCGGGCTGCACTACATCTCTGTCACCCTGCTGGCCGAGGTGGAAGGGGAGCCGCAACTGCTGGAGCCGGAGAAGTGCGAGGGCTGGGTCTGGTGCGATCCCCGCGCGCTGCCCGAGCCCCACTTCGATGCCAGCCGCCAGTCCATCGCCTGCTGGCTGGCGGGGCGCTGCTATCTGCCTCAGCCGACAGCGTGACCATCGCTTGCCAGCTGGCTGGTCGCTGTTACTTGCCACAACCAGACCAGCCGACCTAATCCCCATCCCCTGCTGGCTGGCTCGCGGCTAATTGCCACAGCCACACCAGCGCGAATTGTCATAAAAAAGTCATCGCCTTGTCATATCATCCTGCCCATCAACGATGACAACGGGGAGTGAGTGGTGGGACAGGTATTCCTTCAATTTCTGTGGCTCGGCTGCATCAGTTTCGGCGGGCCGGCCGCCCATATCGGCTACTTCCAGCGCACCTTCGTCCAGCGGCTGGGCTGGCTGAGCCAGGCCGAGTTTGCCCAGTTGCTGGCCCTGTGCCAGCTGTTGCCGGGACCCGCCTCCAGCCAGCTCGGCTTCGCCATCGGCCGCCAGCGGGCCGGCCTTGGGGGCGCGCTTGCCGCCTTTGCCGGCTTCACCCTGCCCTCCTTCCTGCTGTTGCTGGCCGCTGCCATCGGCCTCGGGCAGCTCGGCAACAACCTCTGGCTGGATGCCGCCCTGCACGGCCTCAAGCTGCTGGCGCTGGTGGTGGTGGCCGATGCGGTGCTCACCATGAGCCGCCAGTTCTGCAAGACGGCGCTGCAACAGGGAGTCATGGTGGCGACCGCCGCCGCCCTCTGGTGGCAGCCTGGCCTGCTGACCCAGCTGGGCATGCTGCTGGGGGCGGCCCTGCTCTGCGCCTACCGTGAGCAGAGCGAGCCGGCGCAGGCCCCCTCAGAGGATCTGGCTCGCCAACCCCACTGGCCGACCCTGCTGCTGTTTGCCCTGCTGTTTGTCGGCCTGCCGCTGCTGGCCCAGGGCCCCGCCAGCCAGCTGGTCGCCGACTTCTATCGGGCGGGCAGCCTGGTGTTCGGCGGCGGTCACGTGGTGCTGCCCCTGTTGCAGGAGAGCGTCGGCCACAGCCTCAGCGAGCAGCAGTTCCTGACCGGCTATGGCCTGGCCCAGCTGGTGCCCGGCCCCATGTTCACCCTGGCCACCTACCTGGGCGCCCAGCTGCTGCCTGCCGCGCCGCTGGCGGGCGCCCTGCTGGCAACGTTCGCACTATTTTTGCCGGGATTTTTGCTGCTCTGGGCCCTGGGTCCCTGCTGGCAGCGCTGGCTGGCCCACCCCAGGCTGGCGGGAGCCGTGGCCGGCATCAACGCCGCCGTGGTGGGGTTGCTGCTGGCCGCCCTCTATCAGCCGGTGTGGCAGAGCGCCGTGCTGGCCCCGACCGATCTGGCGCTGGCCGCCATCGGCTTCTATCTGCTGCGCGTCATCAGGCTGCCCATACTGGCGCTCGCCGCCCTGCTGGTGGGGGCCAGCCTGCTGCCGCTCTGAGGGCCAACCAGGGCCCCATAAAAAAATGGCGCCTCCGCAAGCGGAGGCGCCATTTTTCATTTCCGACGCGCTCAGGCGTCTGTATCGGGCTCGAACTCCAGGCTCAGGCTGTTGACGCAGTAGCGCTGGCCTGTCTCGGTCGGCCCGTCCGGGAAGACGTGACCCAGGTGGGAGCCGCACTGGCTGCAGGTGATCTCCACCCTTGCCATGCCGTGGCTGCGATCCTCTGTGTAGGTCACTGTCCCCTCGATGGCCCGATCGAAGGAGGGCCAGCCGCAGCCGGAGTCAAACTTGGCATCCGCATGGAACAGTACGCTCTTGCAGCAGACGCAGAGGTAGTCGCCGCTCTTGCGATTGTGCAGCAGGGCGCCGCTGTAGGGGCGCTCTGTGCCCTTCTCCCAGCAAACGTGAAACTGCTCTGCACTCAACTTGCTGCGCCATTGCTCGGGATTGTTGCCCTTCATACTGACTCCTTGCCTTTTATCACGGCGCCCAGCATACCCACTCGGACGCCCCGACTCTACCCCGCCAGCGGGAACTGTGATCCCGTTGGCAACACGGCGGCAACATCCGGCGTGGCGACCACCCCTTCCTTGGCCAGCGCCACCGCCGGCAGCGCGACCCGCTCCAGCAATTTGAGGGAGTGGGCGCGCCCCACCGCCACCTGCCGCTTGATGTCGTCAGGCAGGAAGGGCAGGCCGTCGTTGGTGGCCGTGTCTATGGTCTGGATCCACTCCAGCCCTTCTCCCGGTGGTGGCAGGCGGAACTGGATGTCGTAGTCGCTGGCGTTGAACAGCACGTACCAGCGCTCCCCGCCGCACGTCAGCATGCCGATGTCCATGGCGAACGCCTGCCCCATGGGGGCGTGCCAGTCCTGATCGGTGAGCTGATGGCCATCGGGGTGATACCAGTTGACCCTGTGACAGCTGGTCGCCTTGCCATTCCACTCATCGTCACTCAGTTGCAGGTTGGCGAAGACCCCGGACTCCGCCCGCAGCGCCATCATCTGGCGGGTGAAGGCGAGCAGCCGTTCATCTTCGGGGCGCAGTTGCCAGTTGACCCAGCTTATCTGGTTGTCCTGGCAATAGGCGTTGTTGTTGCCGAGCTGGCTGCGACCCATCTCGTCCCCGGCCAGGAAGTGCGGCGTGCCCTGGGAGAGCAACAGGGTGGCGATGAGGTTGCGCTTCTGCTGCTGGCGCAGGTTGTTCACCCTGGGGTCCAGGGTCGGCCCCTCCACCCCGTGGTTGTAGGAGAGGTTGTTGCCGTGACCGTCTCTGTTGTCTTCGCCGTTGGCCTGGTTGTGGCGCTGGTTGTAGGAGACCAGATCCTCCAGGGTGAAGCCGTCGTGATAGCAGAGGTAGTTGACGCTGGTGTGGGGGGAACGCCAGTTCTTCGGGAAGAGATCCCGCGACCCCGCCAGCCGGGTGGCGAAGTCCCCCATCTTGCCCGCGTCGCCGCGCCAGAAGGCGCGTACCGTGTCGCGATAGCGGTCGTTGATCTCCAGCCACTGGCTCGGGAACTGACCCAGGCGATAGCCGAAGGGGCCTATGTCCCAGGGTTCGGCAATCAGCCTCACCCGCGCCAGCACGGGATCCGCCAGCAGGGCCTTGAAGAAGGCGCTCATGGGATCGAACTCCCCCGCCTCCCGCGCCAGGGTGACCGCCAGATCGAAGCGGAAACCGTCCACCTGCATCTCGGTGACCCAGTAGCGCAGGGCATCGAGCACCAGGCGCAGGCTGTTGGGGTGATCCAGGTTGACGCTGTTGCCACAGCCGGTGACGTTGGCGTGGCGCTGGTAGTCAGGGCCGTGGGCCCCGGATTCGAAGGCGTAGTAGCCGGCGTTGTCGAACCCCTTGAGGGAGAGCATGGGGCCGTCGGCACCGGACTCTGCGGTGTGGTTGTAGACCACGTCCAGTATCACCTCGAGCCCGACCCGGTGCAGCTCGCGCACCATGGTCTTGAACTCGGTCACCGCCTCCCCCGCCCCGTAGCGCGGCTCGGGGGCGAAGAAGGCGATGGGGTTGTAGCCCCAGTAGTTGGTCAGCCCAAGCTGCTCGAGCCTGGGCTCCGACATGAAGGCGGCCACCGGCATCAGCTGCACCGAAGTGACCCCGAGAGAGAGCAGGTGCTCGATCATCAGCGGATGGCTGATGCCGAGGTAGGTGCCCCGCAGCGCCTCGGGCACCCCGGGGTGCTGACGAGTGAAGCCCTTGACGTGGGTCTCGTAGAGCACCACCCGCTCGGGGGAGATGGCGGGCTTGCCGACGCCCTGCCAGTCGAAGGCGTCGTCCACCACCACCGACTTGGCCACCATGGCCGCACTGTCCCCCTGATAGAGGTCGTCATCCCAACGGGTCGCCCGGCTGAGCGCCCTGGCATAGGGGTCGATCAGCAGCTTGTCCGGGTCGAACAGCATCCCCTCCTGGGGCGTGCCATGGACCCGATAGCCGTAACGCCGACCTGCCCGCACCCCGCGCACATAGCCGAATCTGTATTGGCCGCGCCGACCGGGCAGGGCCAGCCGGACCAGCTCCTGCTCCTGTTCGTCGAACAGACAGAGCTCCACCTTGTCCGATTGGGGGGCCCAGACGCAGAAGTGGCAGCCTGCCTCGTCGAGCCGGGCTCCCAGCGGGTAGTCCACCCCATTTTCCATTACAAACATCAGGACTCCTGTTTGATGAACAAGGTCGCGAGCGGCGGCAAGTCCAGCACTATGCTGTGCGCCATCCCCTGCCAGGGGGTCGGCTCGGCGACTAGGGTCAAACCCACATCATAGTTGCTGCCCCAGTAATGCTCACTGTCGGTGTTGAGCACCACGGCATAGCGGCCCGCCGCCGGCACCCCGAGGCGATAGGCGAGGCGCGGCACCGGGGTGAAGTTGGAGGCGATCACCACAGGATTGGCCCCCTGCCTGTCGGCGCGCAGCCAGGCGAAGATGCTGTTGTCGGCGTCGTTGTGATCCAGCCAGCGGAAGCCGCTCTGCTCATAATCCGCCTGATACAAGGCAGCTTCATGACGATAGAGCCGGTTGAGATCCCGGATCAGCCGCTGCTGGCCGCCGTGCTTGGGGAATTGCAGCAGGTGCCAGGGCAGCTGGGCATCGTGATTCCACTCGTTGCTCTGGGCGATTTCGGTACCCATGAAGTTGAGCTTCTTGCCCGGATGGCCATACATGAAGCCCATGTAGGCCCGCAGGTTCGCGGCCTGCTGCCACTCGTCACCGGGCATCTTGTAGAGCAGGGAGTGCTTGCCGTGCACCACCTCGTCGTGGGACAGGGCCAGGATGAAGTTCTCGTCATAGTGATAGACCATGGAGAAGGTCATCTCGTTGTGGTGATAGCGGCGGTGGATAGGCTCCTTCTGCACGTAGCTCAGGGTGTCGTGCATCCAGCCCATATTCCACTTGAAACCAAACCCGAGGCCGCCGAGGAAGGTGGGACGGGAGACACCGGCAAAGGCGGTGGACTCCTCGGCTATGGTCATGGCGTGGGGATACTTGCCGTAGACCTCCTCGTTGGTCCACTTGAGCAGGCTGATCGCCTCGTAGTTGTGGTTGCCCCCGTCGACGTTCGGCACCCACTCGCCGGCGTTGCGGGAATAGTCCAGATAGAGCATGGAGGCCACCGCATCCACCCGCAGGCCGTCGATGTGGAACTTGTCGAGCCAGAACAGGGCGCTCGCCACCAGGAACTGGCGCACGTTGTTGCGGCCGAAATCGTAGATGTAGGAGTTCCAGTCCGGGTGCCAGCCACGACGCGGATCCTCGTACTCGTAGAGCGGGGTGCCGTCGAAGCGGGCGAGGCCATGGGCATCCGCCGGGAAGTGGGCCGGCACCCAGTCGAGGATGACGCCTATGCCGGCCTGGTGGCAGGCGTCGACGAAATGCTTGAAGTCATCGGCACTGCCGTAGCGACTGGTGGGGGAGAACATGCCCACCGGCTGGTAGCCCCAGGAGCCGCTGAAGGGGTGCTCGGAGACCGGCATCAGCTCGATGTGGGTGTACCCCATCTCGGTGACGTAGTTGACCAGCTCCACCGCCAGCTCGCGCCAGTTCAGGCTGTCGCCGTTGGGGTGACGCTTCCAGGATCCCACGTGCAGCTCGTAGATGGAGAGCGGCTGCTCCCGCTTGTCGTTGCGCTGGCTCTCGCGCCAGGCGGCATCCTGCCACTGGTACTGCTCGTGGTCGTGGATGACGGAGGCGAACGACGGATACTGCTCGCAGTAGAAGCCCACGGGATCGCTCTTGTGGGGCAGGCGGTTGCCCATGGGGTCTTTGAGCTCGAACTTGTAGCGATCCCCGGCCTTGAGGCCAGGCACGAACAGCACCCAGTGACCGCACTGGCTGCGCTGCATGGGGTGGCGACGGCCATCCCAGAAGTTGAAATCGCCGATCAGGCTCACCGCCGTGGCGCTCGGCGCATAGACGGCAAAGCGCACCCCTGCCACCCGCTGGCCGAGATGCTCCACGGTGCGCAGCTGGGCACCCAGGGTGTGGTAGAGGTTTTCCGGCTGGAAGCTCAGCTCGGCCAAGCCTTCCCAGGCGGCAGCCTGGAACTGGTAAGGGTCGATGGATTCGGCACTGGCATCGGGGTAGCTGGCGATCAGCTGATAGGGGAAGGGATTCTTGCGGCGAGTGAAAACAGTTTCAAAAAGGCCCGCTTCGTCGGCGGAGGTCAGGGTGGCAACTATCTTGCCTGACTTGAGGTCCCTGACCCGGACCTCGAGCGCATCGGGCAACCAGGCCGTCAGTTTCAGGCCTGGCCCATCCGGATTGGCCAGCAGGCCTAGATGGGAGAAGGGATCGGCACAGCGGGCGGCAACCAAACGTTCAACGGGCATCGACATTTCCTTTCATGGCTGAACATCCGCTCCGGCCTGAGCCGAAGCGGATGAAAGTGAGTCACATGTTGACAGCAGGGGCTCAACGACTGGCCTCGTCACGGGCCTGGCTCATCTTGCCCGCCAGCGCCTTGAGCGCCTCATCGGCAAAAATATCTTCCAGATCCTTTGAAAGCTTGCGACGCCAGTTCGGGTATTCGTAACTGGTGCCCGGCACGTTGACCGGCTTGTCCATCTCCAGCCAGTCTTCCAGCTGGGTGCTGAACAGGGCACAGCTGCCGCGGGACATGTGCAGTTGCAGGCCATGGTTGAGTTCGGTGTTCATCCCGACCCAGTTCACGTCATGGCTGATGTTGCCAGAGATGACCCCATGGGCATGCAGGCTGTCAAGGATCCGCTGCTTGGCCTGGTGGCGATCAGCATACAGGGTCTTGAGTACCTCTTCATCCGGGTACAGGCCCAGCTCGCGACCCAGCGCCAGATCGTCGCAATGCCAGAAGCCCTTCAGGGTCGGCATGTCGTGGGTGGTCAGGGCCGACATCGCCTGCTCGGTGTAGTGGGCCGGGGAGATGAAGCCGCCGTCGTCCTTGGAGCGTTCGAAGAAGAACACCTTGTAGGAGTGGACCCCGTTCTCTTTGAGGGTCACGTCTATGCCTTCCGGCACAGTGCCGAGATCTTCGCCGATCAGCAGGCACTGGTTGCGGTGGGACTCGAGGGCAAGTATCCCCAGCAGATCGTTGACCGGATAGTAGATGTAGGCGCCCTTGGCGGCAGACGCTCCGGGCGGAACCCACCACAGCCGCAGCAAGGCCATCACGTGATCGATGCGCAGCGCGCCGCAGGCACGCATGTTGGCGCGGAACAGATCCACCATGGGCTGATAGGCCGCCTCGAACAGCTGGTTCGGGTTCATGGGGGGCAGGCCCCAGTTCTGGCCGAGGGGGCCCAGGATGTCGGGGGGAGCACCGACCGAGGCTTTCGGGCAGTAGAGATCCCGGTTGGCCCAGATCTCGGTGGAGCCTTCGGAGACGCCCACCGCCAGATCCCGGTAGATCCCCATCACCATGCCGGCCGCCTTGGCGCGGGCATCGGCCTGTGCCAGCTGCTCATCGGCCAGGAACTGCAGATAGAGATAGAAATTCACATCCTGGCGGTGCTCCTTCATCCAGGCCGCCACTTCCGGGTTGTGGTAATCGCGGAAGGCATCCGGCCAGACCGGCCAGCCCCAGGCGTTCTCACCCTTGCCATAGAAGTGGGCCTGCAGGGCATCGAAGGCGGCCTGCTGTTGCAGGCTGTCGCCGCCGGCGGCCACGAAGGCATCGAACGCAGCCTGACGCTCGGCGCCGAGCCTGGCCTCATCGAACACCTGACGCAGCATGCCGATCTTGGTCTCGATGACGCCGGTGTAATCCACGTTCTCCTTGGCCCGCAGGGAGGCCAGATGCTGCTGGAAGGCCGGGCTCGCCACGTCGGCCTTGAGCCGCTCGTTGGCGAGAAACTCGGGCACGGCTTCCACGTTGATGTAGGCCACGTTGAGCCAGCGACGGGAAGAGGGGCTGTAGGGGCTGGCACTCTCGGGGTTGGCCGGATAGAGGGCGTGGATGGGGTTCAGCCCCACGAAGTGGGCGCCCCAGGCGGCGGCCTTCTCGACCAGCTGGCCGAGGTCGCTGAAATCACCTATGCCCCAGTTGTGGCGGCTGCGCAGGCAGTAAAGCTGCACGCTCGGGCCCCACACCTTGCGGCCGTTGGCAATCGGCGCCTGCTTGTAGCAGGACTTGGGGGCGACGATGAGGCGCATGGTGGCGAGCGGCTCGTCGTTGCCCTCTTCCAGCAGCACCAGCTGGTGATAGCCAAGCTCCGGCTGCACATCCAGCGCGACCCTGTAGGCCTGGCACTCCATCTCTTCGAATTCGGCGACGCCGACCAGTTCCCCTTCGATGGGGGTCAGCTGGCCGGACAACAGGGTCCCCTGCTCCAGCACTATCTGCCAGTGGAGGGCGTCGTTGACGAACTCGATGGGCAGACGAACCTCGAGGCTGACGGGATCGCCACTGCGCACTACCATCACGGGATCCAGAGGCCGCAACCAGTGCTGACGGTGCTCCTGCTCCAGTTGCTCGGTCAGGGCGGCCTCGTCGTCGACGCGGTAGCCCATGGCGCCCAGCATGGCGGCCTTGCTCTCTTCGGATACCTGGGCCGGGTGGCCCCAGGCATCAACATACTCACTGGCGATACCTTTGGCGGCAGCCAGCTGTTCAATCAGGGTGGTCATAGTTTGAGAATTCCCGCTGTGGATTCTATCTACACTATTTGTGATTAATTTTTATGGGTGGTACTTGAACAGTGGCTCTTTGGCCATGCTAAACCGCGCACATTTTTACATATCTCCCCGGCCGGATGTGTGACCGGACAGGCACTATTGTTGATCTCTGCGACCGGATCCGCTGATGATGCATTCGACAAAAGTTGGTAGCCAGTTACATAAAACGAAAATAAATTTCACAGTTTTTCATGATATAGCGCAATTTCGCGCAGATTGTTGGTTGACTCACCGGTGAGTTCTAGTAAATTTACAAACGGAATTTTCTTTGACTACTGAACAGTTAGGTAACCAATTATGACTATCAAAGTAGGTATTAACGGTTTTGGCCGTATCGGTCGTTTCGTTTTCCGTCTGGCCGCTGAGCGTGCTGACATCGAAGTGGTTGGTATCAACGATCTGATCGACGTTGACTACATGGCTTACATGCTGAAGTACGACTCCACCCACGGCCGCTTCAAGGGCACCGTTGAAGTCAAAGACGGCAACCTGGTTGTCAACGGCAAAACCGTACGTGTTACCGCTGAACGTGACCCGGCAAACCTGAAATGGGATGCCATCGGTGTTGACGTTGTTGCCGAAGCTACCGGTCTGTTCCTGACCGACGAGACCGCTCGCAAGCACATCGCTGCCGGTGCCAAGAAAGTCGTACTGACCGGTCCGTCCAAAGACGCCACCCCGATGTTCGTCATGGGTGTTAACCAGAACTCCTACGCTGGCCAGGACATCGTTTCCAACGCTTCCTGCACCACCAACTGCCTGGCCCCCATCGCCAAGGTTCTGAACGATACCTTCGGTATCGAATCCGGCCTGATGACCACTGTTCACGCTACCACTGCTACCCAGAAGACCGTTGATGGTCCGTCTGCCAAAGACTGGCGCGGTGGCCGCGGTGCGGCTCAGAACATCATCCCGTCCTCCACCGGTGCTGCCAAGGCTGTTGGCGTGGTCATCCCGGAACTGAACGGCAAGCTGACCGGCATGGCCTTCCGCGTTCCGACTCCGGACGTGTCCGTCGTTGACCTGACCGTCAACCTGAAGAAAGAAGCTTCCTACGCTGAAATCTGCCAGGCCATGAAGGCTGCCTCCGAAGGCGCCATGAAGGGCGTACTGGGCTACACCGAAGACGAAGTGGTTTCCACCGACTTCCTGGGTGAGCGTCAGACTTCCGTGTTCGATGCCAAGGCTGGTATCCAGCTGAACAAGACCTTCGTGAAAGTCGTCTCCTGGTACGACAACGAAATGGGCTACTCCAGCAAGGTTCTGGACCTGATCGCTCACATCTCCAAGTAATTTGGGATGCGCAATCGCGTAGCTTGAAAAAAGGCGGCCATTGGCCGCCTTTTTGTATTCTGAATCACGGACCCTTTCTGAATGTGCCCGAACACAGGAGTCGCCATGCAACCGACACGTACTCTGACTGCCCACTGCACCCTTAGCCACCCAGCGGATGGCCAGCCTCTGCTGACCATCGACAACCAGCATGCCAAGGCCGAGATCAGCCTGTTTGGCGCCCATGTGCTGAGCTATCAGCGCCACGGCGAACCCGCCTCTATCTGGCTCAGCGAGAAGGCCGTGCTGGATGGCAGCAAGCCGATCCGGGGCGGTATCCCTCTGTGCTGGCCCTGGTTCGGCCCCTCCCCCGCTCGCGTCGGCAGCGGAAAGCCCGCCCATGGCTTCGCCCGCACCAGCCTCTGGACCCTGGATGGCGTCTCCGATCACGGGGATGGCACCCTCGTCCATCTCTCTCTGCGTGACACCGACGCCAGCCGTACCCTCTGGCCCCACGTCTTCGAGCTGGAGCTGGATGTGCTGGTGGGCAAGGAGCTCTCCCTGGTGCTGACCACCCGCAACACCGGCAAGACGCCCCTCACCTACAACGCGGCCCTGCACACCTATCTGCAGATAAGCCGCCCGGAGGCCGTTCAGGTGACCGGCCTCGGCGAGCCTTACCATGACAAGCTGACCGGCCGGGATGCCCAGCAACAGGGGGCACTGACGCTCTCTGCCGCCATGGATCGCATCTACCGCCAGCCCGACGCCATGGTAATGGTCAAGGACGGCGATCGCACCACTAAAGTGGTGAGCGGCAACAACGACAGCGTCGTGGTCTGGACCCCTTGGCTGGAAGGGGCCACCGCCATGGCGGACATGAGCGACGACGGCTACCGCACCATGCTCTGTGTCGAGGCGGCCATCACCGCCGACGCCGGCGTAACGGTGGCGCCGGACGAGGAGCACAGCTTCTCTACCGTGATCATCTGACGATATGTCAGACGGATAAATAAAGAGGGCTCCCGCGGGAGCCCTCTTTGCATCTTGTCATCAGAGAAGATCAGGCATTGCCCTGGGTCTTGAGCTTGAGCTCGGCAGCGAAGTTCAGCATGCGATCCAGCGGGATCAGGGCCTTCAGGCGCAGCGCCTCATCCACATGGATCTCGTGACGCTCGGCGCCGTCGGTCAACGCTTCCTTGATCGCCACCAGGCCATTCATCGCCATCCAGGGACAGTGGGCACAGCTGCGGCAGGTGGCACCATCGCCACCGGTCGGCGCCTCCACCATCTCCTTCTCCGGACAGGCCTGCTGCATCTTGTAGAAGATGCCGCGATCGGTCGCCACGATCAGCTTCTGCTGGGGCAGCTCGCGGGCCGCCTTGATGAGCTGGCTGGTAGACCCCACCGCATCCGCCAGTTCGATGACGGAAGCCGGGGACTCCGGGTGCACCAGCACGGCCGCATCCGGGTTCTGAGCCTTGAGCTCGCGCAGGGCCTTGGCCTTGAACTCGTCGTGGACTATGCAGTGGCCCTGCCAGCGCAGCATCTCGGCGCCCGTCTTCTTCTCGATGTAGGCACCCAGGTGTCTGTCCGGCCCCCAGATGATCTTGTGGCCCTGGCTGTCCAGGTGCTCGACTATCTCCAGCGCGATGCTGGAGGTGACCACCCAGTCAGCCCGCGCCTTCACCGCCGCCGAGGTATTGGCATAGACCACGACTATATGGTCGGGATGGGCATCGCAGAAGGCGGAGAACTGGTCGATGGGACAGCCCAGATCCAGGGAGCACTCCGCCTCCAGAGTCGGCATCAGCACCCGCTTGTGGGGGCTCAGGATCTTGGAGGTCTCTCCCATGAAGCGCACACCGGCCACGATCAGGGTCTGGGCGGCGTGATCACGACCGAAGCGAGCCATCTCGAGGGAGTCGCCGACGAAACCGCCGGTGGCCTCGGCCAGCGCCTGGATCTCGGGATCCGTGTAGTAGTGGGCAACCAGCACGGCCTGACGCGCCTCGAGCAGCGCCTTGATCTCGATGATCAGGGCCGCCTTCTGTTCGGCAGTCAGGGGAGCCGGTTTGACCGGAAAGGGATAGTCCATCTCGATGACCGGAGGGACACTGCTCAGTGCATTGCTCATTGCGACTGTTCCATCAACGCTTGGAAAGGCCAAAATTATAACCAGAAGCCGCGCACAAACCCATCAACAAATCCAGTACAGTAAAACAGTCAGAACCCGCCCGGATTTATCGTTGTCATTCTTGCCAAAAGGAGTTGTCGAATGAAACAACGCTCGCTCAAAACCAAATTGTTGCTGCTCACCCTGGGTCTCTTTCTCGCCAGTGGTGTCGCCATGACGCTGATGCAGTCTGCCTCCCTGAACACCCTGCGCAATGACATCATGACCCAGACTAGCGGCGCCCTGGAGCAGGAGGTATCGCGCACCCTGCAGTTCCAGGCCGAGCGCTATGCCGTGCAAATCGCCGACCTGTTGCAGCAGTCTTATCAGATACCGCTGGGGATGGCCGCACAGCTCGAAGGCAGCATGGCACAGCCGGACCTGATGCCGAGCCGCCCGCAGGTGGAACTGCTGCTCGGCAGCCGCCTGCATCAGGCTGACGGGATCAGCTCCATCTATGCCCAGTTCGAACCCGATGGCTATGACGGGCAGGATGCCAGCTGGCAGACGGGGGCAACGCATTCGGTCGCGGGCAAGGGCAGCCTGGAGGTGTACTTCACCCGTGAGCAGAATGGCCAGATTGCGCAGCAGCAGATAGATGCGGCAACCAGCGAGGCCAAGTTTGACACCTCGCGCAACGAGTTCGGCATTCGCAACAGCGAGTGGTATCTCTGTGGCCGTGACAGCCTGCGCCCCTGCCTGATGGAGCCTTACCTCTACGAGATAAGTCCGGGCAAGCAGATGCTGATGACCAGCCTGACGGTTCCCATCCTCAAGGAGGGAAAGTTTGTCGGGATCACCGGGGTCGACATGAACCTGCCCATCTTCCAGCAACTGGCCGAGCGCCTCGGCAAGAGCCTGTATGACAATCAGGCCGAGGTGACCCTGGTCAGCAAGATGGGCTTTATCGTCGGCAGCAACCGCCATGCCGACAAGCTGGGCCGTCCGCTGACGGAGGCCGGGCTGGTGGCGCCAGACGGCAAGCCCAGGGATAGCGACAGCGACTTCATCCTGCAGCAACCCATCAAGATCGACGCCGCCGACAGCCAGTGGTGGCTGATGATCAAGGTGCCCAAGGCACTCGCCCTCAGTCAGGCCAACACCATCAGCAACCAGCTCGGCAGCCTGCTGCAGGCCACCCAGCAACAGCAGCTGATGACCATGGTCGTCATCACCCTGGTAGCACTGGGTCTGCTCGTCTGGTTCATTCAGAGTATCACGGCCCCCCTCTCCCTCATCAGCCGCCACGTCTCACACCTCGCCAGCAATGAGGGGGATCTGACCCAGCAGATGCGCATCGACACCCACCAGGAGCTCATCGAGCTAGGCAGACACCTCAATGCCTTCCTCGGCAAACTGAGGGCCATGGTGCAGGGCAGCAAGCAGGTTGGCCAGCAGGTACACCAGCAGGCGCGGGGCATGAAGCAGACGGCCAATGCCATGCGCAGCAGCCTGGACGAGCAGAGTCTGGAGCTGGAGAGCGTGGTCAGTGCCATGCACGAGATGAGCACCACGGCGGTCAGCGTGGCGGGTTACGCCGAGCAGGCGGCGCAAGAGTCGGAAGCGGCCACCCATCATATCCAGACGGCCCAGCAAGCCTTGAACCGGGCCCGCGGCGAGATCCACACCCTGGTCGAGGACATGCACCAGGCGGACAAGGCGGTGGCGCAGGTGGCACAACGCAGCACCAACATCAGCCACATTCTCGACGTGATCCGGGCAATCGCCGAACAGACCAACCTGCTGGCACTCAATGCGGCCATAGAGGCGGCGCGGGCTGGCGACATGGGCAGAGGCTTTGCCGTGGTGGCAGATGAAGTGAGAGCCCTTGCCAACAAGACCCGGGCCTCTACCGACGAGATAGGCCAGCTTATCGGCAGCCTGCAAGCCGAGGTGAGCAGCAGCCAGCAACTGATGAGCACGGGCATCACCCGATCCGTCAGCACGGTCGAGGGGACAGAGCAGGCCTTCGAGGCGCTCAATCAGGTAGTGAGTCAGATCCAGCAGATCCATGATCACATCAGCCAGGTGGCGACCGCCGCCGAGCAGCAGAGCGCCGTCAGCGATACCATCAACCAGAATCTGATGCGCATTGGGGATACCGCCACCTCCCTGGGGCAGGAGGCGAGTGCCAGCCACCTCTTGAGCGAGGAGCTGGAGCAGGCGGCCACCACGCTGGCCAGCGAACTCGAGCGACTGCGCACCTGACAAGCGGATACAAAAAAGCCCGCATTGTAGCGGGCTTTTTTTCAATCTGGTGGTCGTTACTGGGCTCGAACCAGTGACCCCCTCCTTGTAAGGGAGGTGCTCTCCCAGCTGAGCTAAACGACCTGGGATAAAGCTGAATGATGGTGGGTCGTGCTGGATTCGAACCAGCGACCAATTGATTAAAAGTCAACTGCTCTACCGACTGAGCTAACGACCCATCTGTATCATTTTTAAAG
>NZ_CBCPLW010000021.1:0-77473 GCF_965119515.1 Aeromonas sp. Marseille-Q7275 | reverse complement strand
ACATTATGCGCGGTTAGGTCAGGCCCGTTCAGTGGAGACAGAAACACAGCCGCTGCAAGGGCTACAGCCGTGCCTGCTCCTTTTGAATACTTCGCCAGGATGTCATACCAAGCCTGTTTTAGCTCGGGATCGGTGGCCCTGACCGCCGCCAGACTTATCAGCACTTCTTGGACGTCCAGGCCAATTTCCTGGGCAATCTTTTTTGCAGTGCTATCAGTGAGTTGCACCTTGCCAGTGGTTAGGCTGGAGATATGCGACTTGGTAAAACCCAGCTCGGCAGCGACTTGCTGATACTGGCTGAATTTTTTAGCCCTCATGTAGGCCTGAATCAGTGCTTTAGAGTCCATTTGACTGTCTCCTGACTTTTTCGAGTGGGCATATAACACACCTATTAGGGTCAAAAGTCACCCGTTGTTAGTTAGATTTAGTTCTGATTCAATCCGGTCAATTCATAATAAATCTGACCGACCTATGACCCACTCTAGCCCACAAAATCAGGATCTGCCCGCGCTCATCGAGCGCAAGGTCTATTGGCAGGCAGAGCCGACTGGCGATTACTCCGCCTGCATCGCGGGTCAGGTCGAGATGTTCCGCGACCTGCATGAGTTGCGGATCTACTTGTCGATGACGTACCCCGACACCGTGTTTGACCTAGTAGAGGTCACCGAGGACACATGGCGCGACTTCTATGACCAGGGAGTATTTTTCGATGACTGGTCATAACGCCGTGCTGCTGATTGACGGGGGTCGCTCATGATCACCTCAACTTCTGGCTATCTTCGTGATGCCATGACCATGTCCAGCGACGTAATGCCGATAAATAGGGTTATCGGCGCCAAAACCTTGATCGACTATCTGTCCTTTACCTGGGCACCGGACGAACTGCGCCGGATGACCGACTTAGCCAAGCAAGGCGCACTGCTCAAGGCCATCCCGCGGTTCGACACCACCAACAAGGCTATCCAGGCGGCCTTTGCTGCCCCTGCGGTGGAAGGCTTGCGCTACCTGTGGAAGCGTCCGGTTGGCTTCGCTCCCCTCGCCCGCTTTGACAAGGTGACCGAGCGCTTGTGTGAGAAAGCCTCGCCCAAGCCCTTGGCCGTGAAAGCCCCCTCCCCTGTGCTCACGCCGTCCATGACCGAAATGATGGAGCAGGCCCTGCACTCTGGGTACAAGTCCCGCGCCGACATGCGCCAGGAGCTCAAGGCCGTCTGCTCTGCCCTGCTGGAGTTCTCCGAGTTTGAGGTTGTCCAGGGTGCCAAGTATTGGGAAGCGTACAACGACTTGATCGACTGCTACGGCGTCCAGTTCCTGGATGCCCTCTGCTGCAATGAGATCGAGCTGTGGCTCGAAGAGCTGAATACCCGCATCGGTGTCCCTATCCCCGAGCCGCGCTTCACCATGCGCCCTCGCCGCTCCGGTCTGCATGGCTACGCCAATTCAGCTGACTTGCTGTGTGATGGCCTCCCCTGCGGCCTGATTGGCTGGGGTGCGGCTAACCACGGTTGCATGGTGAGTTTTTCCGGCGTGGGTTGTGCGGCCCTGGACTTCCAGGCTTTGCATGATGTTATCTCTCACGTTCCTGGGGTGCGCATCACTCGGGTGGATCTCGCCCTGGACGATTACGGCGGCGAGCACATCACCTACCAGGGTGCCATTGCCGGCGCCGAAGCTGGCGAGTTCCATCCCCAGCGGGGCCGCGCGCCGTCCTGGATGAAGATTGAATCGGGCGAGTTCGTGATCACCGAGCTGGCCAAAGGCATCGCCAAGCGTTTCGGGATGGTGCCGACCAAGGGCTGCTCCTTCTACGTGGGCAGCCGCATTAACGGTAAGTGTGCCCGGGTATACGAAAAGGGAAAACAGATGCAGTCGGCAGAGTATCCGAACTGGGTACGCGCCGAAGGCGAATTACACAACAAGGACAGGATTATTCCGCTGGACGTCCTGGTAAACCCAGACCCCTATTTTGCGGGGATGTATCCGCAGTTCGCCACATGGTTGGCGGCTGTTCAGCAATCGGAAATAACACCCGTCAGACTGACCACCTTTAAAAACAAGTTCAAAACGTCCAGGGACAACGCCGTATTTAATATGTCCAGGATGGCAGGCCGCCTTGTTAATTGGTTAGCCAATATTGAGGGGTTATCCCCTGACAAGATTGTTAACCAATTAACTGCGCACCTGGAAGAAACAGATATTCCAGCGCGATTAAGAATGCCGCTCCCTCCTGACCTGGACGAGCTGCCACTATTTTCGACCTAACTAAGGTTCTTCAACGAGGTAATAACTATGTCTATTCTGTCCGGTGTTCTGGTCACTCGCGTGACCCATGGCTATGGTGTTTCCCGCAAATCCGGTGCACCGGTGCCTTATGACTTCGCCCAGGTGGAATACCTGGCACTGGCAAATAACGTCAACAAGCCGGAGTGCAATATCACTTCCTGGGGTTATGAGGTGCGCCAATTGGCCCTGCGCAATGACGCCGCCACGATTAAAGAGCTGGCCGACTGTCCGAAATTGGTGGCCGTGGATCTTGTCCTGGAAGCTGATCCCCAGAATCCGACCCGTAACGTTGTTGTTGGTTTCCAGCCCACTAAAAAGCCGCTGTAACTACCGCGCAACGAGGAGGAGGAGCGAGAGCGCGCAGCGAGCGACGACGAGGGCGCGATAATGCTTTGTCTAGATATTACCTCTGAGGGATATGCCCGTCTTTCTGAGGGGGATGCCTGTAAATATGTGCTCTTGACTGTCCAGGAGCACACCAAATTAACGGATATATCCAACTGGTTTCAGTTGGATGTAACACAAATTGGACTTGCCTTTAGTTCAGGGATTGTTATCTGGGCTTTGGGTTTAAAACTGGGCGCAATTGCCCGTGTAATTGTAGGTGCAAAAAGAGGATAAACGAAATGCCTAATTTCTATCGTAATGGTTGTATTGCCCTGGCGGGTTCCGTGGCTGCAATGAGTGCCAATGCTGAGGACGGTGGTCTTGCTGCTGCTGCGGCTGCTGCTCTGCAAAGTGCACAATCCGATGTAACTGCGACCGGCCCCAAGGTACTGATGGTCGTCGCTTCTGTCGTTGCGGTCGGCATCCTGATCGTCCTGATCCGCAAAGCCTAAGCCATGTCTTTGCTAATCGGGACGCTCTGGTTCCTGTTCTTTGTCGAAGGTTACAGGGCATCGTTTTCGATATGACACAAGGCGGCTTCGGTCGCCTTTTTTATTGGGGGTCGTGTGAGAGTCCTTTATTTGCTGCTCCTGGTGCCGCTGGGGGCGTTTGCGAGCTGTCCGGCTGGGCTCCATTTACAAAATGTGCCGATTGGTACGGCAATGCCTTATTGCGTCAAATGGGAGTCCTCTTCACTGGGCGGCTGTGAGGTGGGTTGTTCTGGTGTGTGTGTTGAAACGCCTGCTACGGGCACGATGGGGCCTATATATTCGAGTGGCGTTGAATGCTCTGTGGGCGGTGGTGGTGACGGTGGCGGTGACGGTGGCGGTGATACAGGGGGCAGTCCTGGCGGGGATGGTAGTCTTCCTGGTGATACCGATAATATTGCTGGTTGGCAGTATTTTAATCATTATGGTTATGAGAACGTCGGTTATACCCTTTCAAAGATTAACGCTAATTTAGGCAAACAGTTGACGGGTGTTAATTCTAGGCTTTCTGATTTGAAGAATTATTCCAATCAGATTTCTGGCAATACATTTAAGACGCAACTCGAATTGTCTGGCGTTAATGATAGACTTAATGAGGCGCTGCCTTATATAAAAGAAACGTCTGGTCGAATTGAGGGGACTAATCTTTATTTGTCTCGCATGGAGGCTGATTTTGATTTAGCTAATGTTCAGTTAAAGAAGATTGCTGATAATATTGGCTCTCTTGGTGGTGGCAGTGGTGGTTCTGATTTAGGTACTCTTCCTGGTGATGCTGCGGCAATCAAAGGCATGATGCAAACGGCCATGGGGTGGTGGGGTGGCACTCCAGGGAATCTGACCGCGATCAGTGGTCAGCTGACGGGCATTTCTAATAGCGTTGCGCCAATGTTCCCTATGCTTGAGCATTTCAATAAGCTGCAGACGGGTTTGCAAACTCAAATGGCAGGTGATTTGGCTGCAATCAAAGACGCACTAGGCAACGGGCAGGGCTCGGGTGGTTCGGGTAATGAAGGGGGCGCTGATATAGATTATTCCCAAATGCCAGGGGCAGCCGATAATCCATTGCACGTGGCGGGTACAGAATATAAATCTGGTTTGTGCCAAGAAGGTGATAATTGCGCGTTTAACCTGGGACGTATAAATAAAGAGTATGAGGATAAGAAGGGTGAGCTTAAAGAAAAATACAAGGAAATAAAGAGCGATGTTTCCGAGGTATTTAAATTTCAGCTTTCTGGCTCTGCCTCAGTCCCTAAGTGCTTTGACCTGTTTTCTATTGATGGCAAGTCGTTTTCAGTTTGTCCCGAAGTGGATGGATATTGGGAAATCCTGGCGGCAGTCATGTTGTTTATTTTTTACTTTGTAGCTTTGATGATAGTTGCCAGGAGGTAAATCATGGAGTGGCTAGGTGATTTGTTTAGCGGGTTATTCAACGATATATATGAGCTCGCTGTCCAGGTAACTGCCTGGATTTCGGTAAAGATGGCGATTCAATGGGTTGAGTTCAAGTTGTTCATGCTGATGTTTTCCTGGGACGTTGCCAGAGAAATCCTGATAAATCTGCAATTCAGCGATTTGATTTCGCAGTCCTTTAATAACCTGCCTGATACGGTGCGGGATATTTTGCTCTATCTGCATTTTGATAAAGGGTTGTCCATTGTTACCCAAGCGTTTGTGACCCGCTTCTTGCTTAATATGTTCGGGTGGTGATGTATGTCGATTAAAATCCATCACGGTGCCCCTGGTTCTTATAAGTCCTCCGGTGCTATTCATACCGATGTGATCCCGGCTATCAAGGCGGGTCGCTTGATTGTCACGAACGTGCGAGGCTTCTCGGTTGAGCGCTGCCGTGAGGTGCTCGGCAAGGATGTACCAGAAAGTTTTGAGGTGCTCTATATCGAGACTGAATCCCAGGAGGGGCGTGATCATCTGGCACGTTTCTACCACTGGGCGCCCAAGGGGGCTTTCTTCCTGGTCGATGAGGTGCAACGGGTATTTCCTCCAGCATGGCGCCAGAGTGATTTAGACCGCCTCAATTATCCAGGTGGGCCGGACAAAGCCAAAGAAGATGGCCGACCGGAAACCATCGACGTGGCATTTGATATGCACCGTCACCATAACTGGGACTTTGTATTAACGACCCCGAACATAAAAAAGGTGCACCAAGTAATTCGGGCGGCGGCTGAAACGGCCATTCGCCATACCAATATGGCGATATTGGGCATCGGTGGCCGTTATAAGACGGTGCTTCACCTCTCCGATAACTCCGGTACATCTATGTCTGATGTGCTGCAGGCCAAGCCATTCAATAAGGTGCCAAAATATGTTTTCAAGCTTTATGACTCGACTACAACCGGTAAGGTCTCGGATACAATCGCGGGCAGCTCGATGCTGCGAGATCCTAAAATACTCTTTGTTCTGGCGATTTGGGGACTCTGTGTATTTTTTGGCTTCATCAAGCCTGAATATATTGATGCTCCTGCTAAGGCCCCTGCGCCCTCTCCTGCCGCTGCTCCGGCTCCTGGGGCGGTGGGTGCTACGCCCACTGCTGATGTACGTCCTAGCGGCGATCCTGCTGCGTCTGCTGATGGCGTCTTTGCTGTAGGGCCGTTCGCCGGATACCGCCTGATTATCAACTGCCATGTGCTGACCAAGAGCGATCGAGACGTCTACAACGTCGAATACTGTTTCGCGCTGCGCAAGGGCGACGACGAGCAAGCCATCTATGCCGAGGAGTGGCCTCAGTATTTCGTGGGCGTGAAAGCCATGACGGCGTGCCATGCGGTGATCCAGTACCAGGGCAAGCCCGTGGATGTGTATTGCGACCCTGACGGGGACGCATTGCGTAAGCGGGTCAATGGGGCGCTCTTTGCTGGCGCCAAGAATGGTGAGGCTCCGAGCGATGACCGGACATAAATACAACTGTGGTTCTAATGGGGGGTTGATGTGATTGGCATCGTCGCTGTCTGCCTTGATATTGCCATCCTGATAACCCTGGGGAGCAATCCTAACTATTCCGCCGAGGCTCGTTTGGCCTGCTTTGCCCTGGTTGCGTTGTTCTCGCTGCCTCCCCTGCTCTGGCTCTTTGGGGGCCACCTTATCGAGCTGGAGGAGAAGTGGCGGCACCACTGCCGGGCAAAACGCCGCGCTCGGGCTGCTGCCGCTCGTCTTAAGTCTGGCAACTGAATCACAGGGGCGTCAGCCCCTATAAGGCGACCCACTGAGGCCCATTGTCGGGAAGGTGGTAGGCTCGCCGAAACTTCTTTGGAATGCCTCTGTGAGGCTGTGACTCTCCCCTTCCCTGCAAAACCGGCTTTTGAGGCTTTCGGGCTCTGAGGGAAGTGAATGCAATAGCACCCTTTGATGTTGTAATGTATAGCATGATGTCAAATATTGATTGCTGTAGAGGGGGTGGGGTAATGAATTATTATAAATATATGGGGCGTATTTCATCAGAATGTTTTTTGACAGATTTGACAATTCGCTTTTCTCAACCAAAAGCATTGAATGATCCTTTTGAGCTTAGTCCTGAAATATACTGCGAACAATTCGAACTCAAAGGGCGGATGAATTTCAAAACAAAATATTTTCTTACCGGATGCCCGTCTGTTGTAAAAAAATACATTGTCCCTCAAGATAATTTTTCTAAAGGAAGTTTAATGGTGGATGTTCAATATCAAATTGAGCAGTTTAACGCTAATCTTGGCGTCTTATGTTTAACTAGAGATCATCACTCACTGCCTAAAAATTCTCTTATGTGGGCTCATTATGGTGAATCGCATTCTGGAATAGCCTTGAAGTTTAAAAATAGCTGTCAGTTTGTTTCTGAATCTCATGAAATTAAATATGTAAAATCAAGGCCAATAATAAATGCAAGGATTTTTTTCGATCATGAAAATATTTCTATTGGAGATTGGTTTTTTAAGTCTGACTCATGGGCTTATGAACGTGAAGTTAGATTCCCAAGACATTTAGATGATTGTACCAATACAGGTAAAAAAGGATTTTTTTGATAATGATATTTACGTGCGCGGTGTTGAACCTGATTTGCTTGAGTGTATATATGTAGGGGCTAATGCTAATGCTAGGTTGAAAGGCTTGGCTTTAGATTTTCATACTCGGACGGGAATTGATGTTATTTATTTAGGCGTAGGCGCTCGTCAGTATTCTTTAATCCCATATAGTTTTAATTCACGAAAAAATTATAATCAGATGATGGATCAAGTTATACGTATTCATCAGGAAAGCTTAGAGCTGTTTTGAGTTACTGAGGCCCCCCCCGTGTAGTAATACGGGGGGAATTGCTAGACCAACTCAATGCTGCGGTGGTTTGTTGTTCCCAAGTAAAATTAGTGTCATTGTTGTTGACATGTTGCAAATTTGTGTGCCAAAGGGGGTGAGGAATGAGTGGAGCTAAGCGTCTTATCGAAGAGCAAGAAGCCAAGCGCTCTTGTGCTGTTGGAATCGCGATTGAAGCCGGTTCTGCAAAGCGATGCTGGGTACATGATGATGTGTTGATTGAGGGGGAGCCTGAAGGTGCAGCCTTAGAGTATGGTGTTCAACAGTTTAATGCTGGGGAACTGGCAGGCATTTTTGATGACATAGATGATATGGAAGAACATGTTAGGCAAGTAGTAGGAGAAACGGCTGAGTGTTGCTACAAATGCGATGACCCTGACTAATAGAGTCTCGCACTAGTGTAAAAGGGGGCTTGCGCCCCCTCCCCTGTCTAGTTGATGCCTAGCTTCTTCCGCCAGTAGAAAGCTGCCATCTGTCTCTCGGACCTATCTGCCTGGATGATGGCCATCGCTTCGATCCTTCGTCTGTCAAACCTCACACCAGTGGGAGAAATCAAACAGTCATTTGCCATCCGCCACCCCTCCCAGCTTTTGAAGATTGTGGGCAGCTCCCGCCCGGATGCCATACGCATAAGCCGTTTATAGACAGGTGGGATCTCTTTACCCTTATCCCAATATGTGACCTGCCTCACAGAAACGAAACATAGATTTGCCGTCTCCTCTTCCGATAAACCGCATTCAAACCAACGAAAAATGAAGTTTTTGGTCAACTCTCGTTCCATCCAAGTAAATACCTGATAAACCAGCAAAATTGCGTGGGCTGGCTTATCGGCAGGTTTCAGATGGGCATTTAACCAAACGCGACATTATGCGCGGTTTTGGCTGGGGCGACTGGCGGGCATGTTTTCCCGCCACCCCGCACTTGGCTGCTCTTTACGCAGTCTGCACATGGGCACTTATTCATGCAGGCGATCCAGCGGCTTATAGTTGGCACTCTCGTGGCGTTCGCTGTTGCCGGTGTGCAGGTATTTGGATGTGGTGTCTATGCTGTCGTGTCCCGCGTCGGCCTGCACGTGTGACAGCGGTCGGCCATGCAGGTTGATGTCGTGGGTGATGCCGGTATGGCGGATGGAGTGCGGCGTCAGGGTGCGCATCTCGGCAGCGTCCTGATCAAACCCATCCTGCTCGGCCAGGTTGGCGGCCTGCTCGAAGACCGCCATCACCAGATCCCGCAGTTGGCGGATACCCAGGTTGGCGTTGAGCTCGCCTTGCTCCCGGCCATGGGCCGCCGCCTTGTGGCGCACGAAGAGCGGCGTCTGTTCGCCCGGGGTTGGCAGCGGCGAGAGTCCAAGGAAGGTTCGATAGCGTGCCAATGCATCCAGCAACGCCTGGGAGACGGCCACTGTACGGCGTTTGCCGCCTTTGCTGCGAGGAATGTCATAACCCCAGACCACGGTCTTGCTGTCGCGGCGAAACTGGCTCATGACGGGGCTGAAGCCCGGTCTGGCCGCCACCTCGGAGATACGCAGATAACAGGCGTACATGAGGCAGATGAGAAACCGGCTGCGCTCATGCTGGGCCGGGCATTCGGTTGCCAGCCGCTCGGCGGCCTGCATCACATAGGACCACTGCAATTCGGTAAAGGACTGGGCCTCTTCACCGGCATCCTGGTTGTTCGGCCGCTTGACCCGCTGCAGCAGGAGCGCCGGATTGCGATCCATGTACTCCTCCTGGATAAGGAACTGGAAGAAGGCCGACAGTATGGCGAGCTTGGTCTTCATCGCCTGTTCGCTCAGGCGATATGGCAACTCGCGGCCCAACTCCCGCTTGCCGAGAAACGGTCGCCACAAGGGGTTGGGCAACCGCTCTCCCCACTCCTTGTCGAGCACGAACTGGGCCACGTTTCGGTATGCGATAAGCCCCTGTGGCGGTGCCTGGCAGTAGTCGAGATAGCGCATCATGATGCGCCTGGTGAGATCCTTGGGGCTGATGGCCACCTCGCAGAAACACCAATGCAGGAAGGTGGTCAGCTCGCTGCGGTAGGTCTTGTAGTTGTTCTCGCTGTGGCGTTGCTCCAGCAGCCAGTCGACGGCCAGCTCATAGACAAGGCCGGCATCGGGGACATTGCCCAGGCTGAGGGTGGCCAGATACTGGTTGACCTGGGGGTTGCCCGCCTCCAGATGGAGCAAATTGTCGAACAGCGGCATGGCGGGCGGCAGTGACGGATGAGTCATGATGGTGCTTGTGAGTCTTGTTGAGTGAGGCTGGCCTAGTGTCGCGCAATCCTGATGCCGATAAATGGGGTTATCGGCATCAGGAGATGCCAGATGGCCCCGGATCAGTCGTCAAGGCTTCCCCTGGCGGACAGAGGTCAGGATAGAACACGGTGTTTATTCAATGAATATGCACTCTTGTTGGAAATTTATCGGGGTAAATAGCGACAAGAGTGACTGAAAATGGACTCTTCATGAATATTGTGGTGCGGGGCCCAGGGCTGGACGCCCTACCCCGCCCTTCCCTTGTCAGGCCACGCTCTTGAGGGATTTTCCCTTGGGCTTCTCGGCGTCCACCTTGTCTTCCCTGGGGCTGATCCCCTGCACCTTGCCGCCGCGCAACACGTTCTGCAGCAGATCCCGCTGCTCGGCCAGGTAAAAGGCCAGGCTCTCCTGCTGCTCGGGCGCCAGCTGGACAGGTGCCCCGGCCAGCAGCGTCATCAGTTCATCGGCGGTATCCAGCAGCTTGTCATAGGCATCCGCCTCTTTCTTGCTGGCAAAGGTCATCTTCTCTACTCCCCCACGCACGACAACATACTTGATCTCAACGGCCATAGTGGCGTCCTCCTCATGATAGTGACTGCAAGTATATGTATGAATATACAGTGTTGCAAATAACACTCAGGATCCGCCACCGCGCCCATCGCTTTATCGGGCGTCTCTTATGTGGCAACCAGGTCCCGTGTTTCTCTCCATGGCCCTGGGAGTTGGCAGGCCGAGCCATCTTTTCTTGGCCAGAGGCTGAGCTGCGGCAAGACAGCGAAGGCGTTTTAGGGTAAATTTTATCAATTCCTTCAACAGGTTGAATCGTATGTCGGATCCCCACTCCGTGATCGTCTGCCCGGCGTGTGACTTGCTGATCGAACGCAAGCTGCTGCCCCTGCGTCGTCACGCCCATTGTCCGCGCTGTCACCAGCATCTCTATGGGCGCTATGCTTTTCGTCCTTCCCAGTTGATGGCCCTCACCATCACCGGCTTCCTGCTGCTCCCCTCCGCCCTCTTCGAACCTCTGCTCTACCTGCGCCTGGCGGGGGTCAACTCCGATGCCAACCTGCTCAAAGGCATTCTGATGCTGTTTGAGGAGAGCGAACTCTGGGTGGCGAGCCTGGTGCTCTGGTGCGCCGTGCTGGCGCCGGTGGGGCTGCTGCTCGGCATCTTTGCGCTCGCCTCCGGCCTTGCCAAACGCTGGCACATACTGGCCCCGACGCTCAAGGCCGTGGAGGTGTTCCGGCACTGGGCCATGCTGGAGGTCTATATCGTCAGCCTGCTGGTCGCCCTGTTCAAGCTCATCGACATTGCCGACGTGCGCCTGGGGGGCGGTCTGCTCAGCCTGGGGATATTGATGCTGCTCAACATGACGCTATTGATCCTCTTCGACCCTTCCCCCTACTGGGAGCGGATACCGCTGCAAAACGCCTCGCAGGAGCCGGCTCATGATACCGACCAGCGCCCGTGAACTCGGGCTCTGCCGCTGCCACACCTGCGGACTGCTGGTGCGTTACCAGAGCGCCATGCGCTGCCCCCGCTGCCACAGCCCCCTGCAGATGCGGATCCCCCATTCGCTTGCCTGGTCATGGGGCCTGCTGGCGCTCGCCGCCTTCATGCTGCTCCCCGCCAACCTGCTGCCCATCACCCATTTCTACAACAAGGGATTACTGCAGTCCGATACCATTTTCAGCGGTATCATGGCGCTCTATCGCAGCAAGATGTCAGGGATAGCCACCATAGTGCTGACCGCGAGCATCATAGTCCCCATCGGCAAGATACTGGGGCTGGGTTGGATCTGCTGGCAGTTGCAGCGCAGCAAGCCGGTGCGGCGCAAGCGTCAGCTCATCATGTATCGCATCATCGATTTCATCGGTCGCTGGTCCATGCTGGACCTGTTCGTGATCTCGCTGATGGTGGCCCTGGTGGATCGCGGGGTCTTGCTCAACGTGCGGGCCGGGCCCGGGGCAACCGCCTTCGCCGGCGTGGTGATCCTCACCATGATGTCGGCCCGGATGCTCGACACCCGTCTGCTGTGGGACAAGGCGGCCCGTTAATGCATTTTTTCTGTATCGGATGTGCTGTGCATCACAGCCAATTTAAGGAGTCGGTATGATCGGGGCTGAACCCGTCATTGAGAAACATCGCTGGTTATCCCCAGTCTGGTTGTTGCCCTTCATCGCCCTCTTGCTGGCGGGTGGTTTCATCTACCAGCAGTGGACGAGCAGCGGTCAACTCATTCGCATCAACTTTGCCCAGGGCAATGGCATCCTGCCGGGCAAGACCCAGCTGCGTTATCAGGGGGTTGCCATAGGGGTGGTCCAGGATCTGGAGCTGGCACAGGACGGTCGCAAGATAGCCGTGCTCGCCAAGGTCGACAGCCGCGCCCGCCCGCTCATCCGCAAGGGCTCCGACTTCTGGCTGGTGAGCCCCAAGGCGTCGCTGACCGAGATCTCCGGTCTCGATACCCTGGTCTCCGGCAACTACATCAACCTGCAACCCGGTCGGGACAACAACCCGCTGGAGGACGAGTTCGATGCCCTGGACGGCCCTCCCCCCGGCTATCAGGCCCAGGGGCGCACCCTGCACCTGACCGCCGACTCCCTGGGATCGGTCGGCATCGGGGCCAAGATCTACTTCCGCGGGCTCGAGGTCGGTAGCGTCATCAATACCCGTCTGGGCGAAGACAACCAGAATGTGATCCTGGATCTGGTGATAGAGCCGCGCTTCGAGCACCTGGTCAAGGTGGATACCCGCTTCTGGAACATCAGCGGCATCAAGGGCTCCTTCAGCCTGGCCGGTGTCAGCGTGGAGGCTGGCAGCCTCACCTCCATACTGAGCGGCGGCATAGCGTTTGACTCCCCCAAGGCGTCGCCCGTCGCGCAGAAGGGGCTCAATTTCACCCTTTACAAGGGACTGGCCGAGGCGGCCAGAGGGGAGCGCATCACCATCCAGGCGGGCTCCCTGCCAGTCAAGGAAGGCATGCCCATCCTCTATGAAGGGATAGAGATTGGCAGGATAGACCCCATTCGCCTGACCGAGCAGGGCCGAGTCGTCACTGCGCTGATCAACCCCGAGCAGGCATTTCGAATGACCGGCAAGAGCCGTCTGGTCTGGGAGACAGTCTCCCTCTCCCCCACCGGGGTCAAGCACGCGGATCGCCTGCTGGCCGGACCGGCCATCCGTCTCGACTATGTGGCAGGGGAAAAGGTCAGCACCATGACGCTGGCGAGCCAGGAGCCGCGCGATGGCATCAAGCTGACCCTGCAGGCGGACGATCTCGCCGGCTTGAACGAGGGGGCCCCGCTCTGGTTCAAGGGGTTGCAGATAGGTGAGCTGGGGGCACTGACCCTGGATGCCGGCGGCAATGCCAGCGTTAGCCTGGTGGTAAACGAGCGTTATCAGCACCTGCTGAAGCGGGCCCGTTTCTATCGTGCCGCCCCCTTGCAGGTCCAGGCCGATCTGAGCGGCCTCAAGGTGGAGACCAGCCCGGCGAGCGCCTGGCTGGCGGGCGGGATCAAGCTTGTCCAGGCCACAGTGGGGGAGCGTATCGACCGCCTCTATCCCAGTCAGGAGCTGGCCCTGCTCGGCAGTCGTGATGCAAGACCCGAGCGCTGGACACTGCGCGCCGAGCAAGCGGACGGGATAGGCGTAGGCTCCCCCGTCCTCTATCTGGGGCTGGAAGCGGGCAAGGTCAAGGCGTTGAAAGCCGAGGAGCGCGGGGTGGCCATCACCCTGGAGATAGACGCCGTCTACGCGCCCCTGCTCAGGCAGCAGCCCCAGTTCTGGAAGAAGGCCGCCATCGACGGCAAGATCCGGCTCGACGGGGTGCAGGTCAGGATGGGCAACCTCGCCACCCTGCTGCGGGGGGCCATCGAATTTGACCGGCTTGGCACCGGCCGCAGCAGCCATCAGCTGTTTGACAGCAAGGAGCAGGCCGGCACCCAGGTGCGCACCCTGACCCTGACCGCCGACAGCAACCCCGGGCTCGGGGTGGGCAGCCCCATCCGTTACCGTGGGGTGGACATCGGCAAGGTGGAGCAGATTGAACTGGATCCCGCCCTGGGTCAGGTGAGCTTCAGAGCCGAGCTGGATGGGCAGTACGCCGCCCGCTTCCTGCAGAGCGGCGCACGCTACACCCTGGTGCAGGCCAAGCTCGGGCTGGGGGGGGTCTCCCACCTGGACACCCTGATCAAGGGTGCCTTCGTGGAGGCAAGCCCGGGCCAGGGCGCGGGCAAGGAGCGCTTCCCCCTGAGTCAGAACACCCCCATCGGCTTGGCCCTGACCCTCAAGAGCCCCTCCGTGAGCGGCATCAGCGTCGGCAGCCCCCTGCTGTTTCGCAAGATGGTGGTGGGCAGCGTCAGCGATGTGGCGCTGGCACGGGATGGCAGCGAGGTACTGATCGAGGTGAACGTCGCTCAGGAATACGCCCACCTGGTACGCGCCAACAGCCGCTTCTGGAACGTGTCCGGGGTCAAGGCCGACATCGGCCTGACCGGCGGCACCATAGAGGTGGAAACCGTACAGAGCCTGCTGGCCGGCGGCATCGCCTTCAACACCCCGGAGCGGGAGATGGGGCCGACCGTCAAGGCCGGCCACAGCTACCCGCTCTATGGCAAGGCAGAGAAGGAGTGGCTGGAGTGGAGCCCCCGCATCCAGCCCTGATGTTCTCCTGACCCTTTGACCCAAGCCCGGCCCAGTGCCGGGCTTGTTCGTTTTGCCCATCGCCCATTCAGAATATTCCGACCCCTGTGGTACTATGTCGCCCCTCTTTTGGGTCAGCGAGACGGCACTGTGCACGACAATACCTACCTTCCCGAACACTTCCTGCGTCATATCGCGGGCATCATGCCGGCCCATCTCTCCATGGATGCGTTCGTGGCGAGCTGTCGGCGGCCGCTGCGGCGCAGCATCCGGGTCAACACCCTCAAGATATCCGTGCCCGACTTCGTGACACGCATGGCGCCACTGGGCTGGCAGCTGGATCCCGTGCCCTGGTGCGAAACCGGCTTCTGGCTGACCCGGGCCGACGAGAGCGTGCCCCTTGGCAACACCGCCGAGCACCTGTGCGGCCTCTTTTACATCCAGGAGGCGAGTTCCATGCTGCCGGTGACGGCGCTCTTTGCCAGCGAGCGGATAAAGCACGATGGCATGCTGCTGGATGCGGCGGCGGCGCCCGGCTCAAAGACAACCCAGGTGGCGGCCCTGATGGACAACCAGGGCATGCTGGTTGCCAACGAGTTTTCCAGCAGCCGGCTCAAGGTACTGAGCGCCAATATCCAGCGCTGTGGCGTGACCAACGTGGGCATGACCCATTTCGATGCCAAGGTGTTTGGCCAGTGGTTGCCGGAAACCTTCGATGCTATCCTGCTCGATGCCCCCTGCTCGGGGGAAGGCACGGTGCGCAAGGATGAAGATGCCCTGCGAAACTGGAGTCTCGAGAGCATCGAGGAGATCGCCGCTGTGCAGCAAGGGCTGCTGGAGAGTGCCTTCCACGCCCTCAAACCCGGTGGCGTGCTGGTCTACTCCACCTGCACACTGAGCCTTCAGGAGAACCAGGCGGTCTGTCAGTCGCTGCAAGAGAAGTTCGGCGACGCCCTGAGCGTCGACTCCCTGGCCTCTCTCTTCCCCGGTGCCGGGCAGGCCTGCACCCCAGAGGGTTACCTGCATGTCTGGCCCCAGATCTTCGACAGCGAGGGCTTCTTCGTCGCCAGGATCAGCAAGCATCACTCAGTGCCCAACACCATGTTCAAGCCGGGCAAGCTCGGCAAGTTCCCCTTCTCCCCTCTGCCGGCGACAGAGGCCGAGCCCATGTTGCGAGAGATAGAGGCGAGCTTCGGGGTCGCTGCGCGGGGTCAGCTGTTTGGTCGCAATGACGAGATCTGGCTCTTCCCCCACGCCTTTGAGCAGGTGCAGGGCAAGCTGCGCTTCGATCGCATCGGCATCAAGCTGGCGGAAACCTTCAAGAAGGGATATCGCCTCACCCACGAATGGGCGCTGGCCTATGGCAGCCTGGCCACCCGGGGATGTGTCGAGCTGGATGCCGCCAACGGGCGGGAATTCATGATGGGGCGGGATGTCTGGCCCGAGCTGGCCCCGGGAACGGGGGAAGTGATCGTCCGCTATCAGGGTTACCCGCTTGGGATGGGGAAATGGGTCGGGAGCCGCATCAAGAATGCCCTGCCCCGTGAGCTGGTGCGGGACAACAACCTGTTCAACGAGTGAGATGCCGGCGGCCATTTCAAGGACTGACACCTGTTCGAGTCTGGAAAACCCACACTCTGGTTGAACTTTTAGTCACTTCTTGAAATGCCTCGCGCCTTGTCTAAGCTTAAGGCAATCCGCCTATCAATTAGCGCACGGCTCTGCAAGGAGCCAATTCCCCTATGCCAGGTACAAGGAATTCGTACCTGGCTTTTTTTATTCGCTGATCTCCGCGAGGGCTTTCTCCGGTCTCCCCTGGGGCACCAGCTCGTGCTGGTACAGCAGATCGATCGCCTGCTCGATGAGGGAAGCCTGATTGTCTTCCAGGTGCTGACCTAGCTCCTGCAACCGCTCGGCGTGGCGATTGCTGATCCAGCATTGCAGCCTGCTGTGGGTCTCCTGCTTGCGTTTCACGTGTTGGCGTTGCCGCTCGGCATTGTCTTGCGCCACATTCATCTTCATTTTCTGGCTCATATGACCTTGCTAAATAAGAGAGTGGGGTTTGTTATCTCTCACTCTGGTGTGCGCCGGAATGACACTCCCCTGCCAGGGGTGAGAGCCGCCTGCTGTGCCTGGCTCTTTTCCCTTGATGCTGACCCTTCACCGGCACAGCGTCGGAGTGCGAGAAATATATCATCAAATCAATCAGATGGCATTTAACATAAAAAATACCGTGGCGCGGTTATCTTACAGCAAGCCTGCGAGGGCATGATCGGAGAACTTGTGCGCATCGTCGAAATACTCCTGCAGGGTACGCATGTCCTTGTGCCGTGTCACCTCGATGATCTTGTTCATCGGCTTGCCCGCGGTCACCGCCGAGGTGATGAAGCCTCGGCGCAGGCTGTGGCCACTGACATAGAGATCGTGGATGACCTGGCCGGTTCGCCGCTTGATCATCAGGTTGATGCCTTGCGGCCCCAGGGGATCTGCGGTGAGCTGCCCCCAGCGGGTCATGCGGCGAAACAGCGGGCCCTGGCTTATGCGGCTCGCTTTCAACCAGCGGCCGAGGGCGGTTACCGGGCAATAGTGCTTGCCGGGAATGAGCGCGATTTCGGTTTCATGGAGTTGATGCTTGCTCGGCTTGAGCCGGAGCCGGATCCCCTGCCCCACGAAGTCGAGATCGCCCACTTCGATACGAGCCGCCTCCGAACGGCGCAGGGCGCCGCTGAACATCAAGAGCAGCAGGGTGTGATCCCGCAGCCCCGCCAGGGTGGAGGTGTCTATCTCGTCGAGCACCCGGGTCAGGGGTTGCAGGGTCAGGGCTCCCGTCTTGTGTTTGCGGTTATCCCCGAGGCGTACTATGCCCCGCATCATCTCCTTTATTTCCGCATGCTCGGTCGGCATGGGATGAATGCCCTTCTGCTTGAAGGCATAACGGATGCCGGCGAGCCGCCGCACCAGAGTGGCCGGTTTTCGAGGCTCCCCGTTGCGCAGCTCCCCCTTCCCCTCCTCTTTATCCAGCCATACCCAGTCGGCCAATATGCCGTCAGCCTGATCCGCCAGAAAGTTCATGATGTCGTGATGGCTGGTTTGCAGTGGATCCAGCCCATGCAACTGGCACCAGAATACGAAGATACGGGTATCGGCCTGATAGGCATTGAGGGTGGAATCCGCTTTTGCGCTGCGCAGGAAACGCCGCGCCCGGCTATTGAGCGCAGGATCGAACACCGTCTGCAGTGACTGATGAGCCGGTGGTGAAATGGTTGGATAGGCCACGTAAGTCTATGATTCGATATGGAGTTTAGGAGGATCTTACAGGATCTTACAGATCCATCAAGTATCGATAATGAATATTATCGATATTAATTGGGTATTGATTCAATGCCTCCAGCCTCCCGGGGATAATAAGCAGGCTTACTCTATATCCGGAGAAAATGTTTTCCAGAAGATGGTCCAGTATCGGATATTGAGTGAGAGATAACGAGGTGGGTGATTGATATAGCCGGGGGTAATCTGGCTGATGATTTTAAATAAAGAGCCCCGTCTGTCGGGGCTCCTTGGGGTTATTTTTTCGCCAGCTTGAATAGCTCAAAGAAATTGTGGCTGGTGGCCTCTGCCAATTCGGCCAGCGATATCTGCCGCAGATCGGCAATAAATTGCGCGACGTCTCGCACGAAGGCAGGCTCGTTCTCCCTCCCCCGGTGAGGAACGGGGGCAAGATAAGGAGAGTCCGTCTCTATCAGCAATCGCTCCAGTGGCAATGCCTTGACCACGGCCTGCAGTGCCGAGGCATTCTTGAAGGTGGCTATCCCCGAGATGGAGATGTAAAAGCCCATCTCCATGGCGGCCTGGGCCATCTCGAGAGATTCGGTGAAACAGTGCAGTACGCCCCCCACCTGTTCGGCCCCCTCTTCGCGCATGATCTGCAAGGTGTCTTGCTGGGCATCCCGGGTGTGGATGATGAGGGGCTTGTTCAATGCTCGGGCTACCCGGATATGTTCCCGGAAGGAGGCTTGCTGCACCTCCTTGTTTTCCGGCGAATAGAAGTAGTCGAGCCCGGTTTCGCCTATGGCCACCACTCTCTCATCCGCCGCCTGGGTCAGCAGCAAGGGGGCATCCACACCGGGATCCTGATTGAGCGGGTGGACGCCACAGGAGGCAAACACCTGGGGATAAGGAGCAATCGCCGCCAGCATGGACGGGAACTGCGCCTGGGTCACGCTGACGCAGAGAAAATATCCCACATCCAGTTTCGCGGCCTTGGCCAAGACATCGGCCATGTCGGTCTGCTTGCTGCCGTAGCTGAGACGGTCGAGATGGCAATGGGAATCAACGAGTAACATAGACAACCTTGTATCTTGTCATAACCAGCGATTGAGCCAGTTCATCAGATGGATGGTGGGATTGGAGAGCTGACCCGGCTGGCAGGCGGCTTTCAGGGCGACGAGCTGCTGCTCCGCCTCCAGCAATCTTTCGCTGGAGTGGCGCTCGGCCAGTTGCTCGCTGAGGGCGGCCAGATCCGGCATCGCCAGCTGGTGGTGGCCACAGCCCGCCTGGGTCTTGAGGGCATCGCACAGGAAGAGTTGCAACCAGTGCAATCTGATCTGGCTCTCCTCCGCCAGCTGGGAGCAGACACTCGCCGCCCTGGTCGGCGTCTGCGACAGGGAGACGAAGCTCTCGAGCAGCGTCCGTCTGGCTCCATCCTGCTGCTCTTCGAGGTAACTGAGTACCCGAAGCGGCGCCCCCTGACAGATCCGCACCTGGGCCTGGGTGGCCTGATGGCCCTGTTCACTCAGCCAGCGCAGGGTCTCCCCCTCCGTCGGCAGCTGACAGACATGTTTGTGACAACGGCTGAGGATGGTGGGCAGCAGGCGAGAAACCTGAGATGCGATCAGCAACAGAAGACTGTCGCCGGCCGGCTCTTCCAGGGTTTTCAGCAGGGCGTTGGCGGCGGACTCCGTCATCCGCTCCGCGTCCGGAATGATCACCACCTTGCCGCGCCCCAGCTGGGAGGTGCTCTGCAGGCGGCCGCAGATCTCGCGAATCGCCTCGACCCCTATGCTCTTGCTGTCGGCGCTTATGGTGCCGAGATCCGGATGATGGCCCTTGTCGAACAACTGGCAGGCGTGGCAGTGACCGCAGGGTTCACCGCGATCCGGCTGCTGGCAGAGGTACAGGCGCGCCAATCGTTCCGCAAGCTGCTCCTTGCCAAGACCGGGATCCCCGAGCAGCAGCCAGGCGTGGCCCAGGCGACCGGCCTGGGCGGTCTGGCTCAGGGCCTGCCAGTCCGGGATCAGCCAGGGATACATAGGGTGCTGTCCAGTGCAGTTTCGATGGCGGCCTTGACCCGATCCGGCGTCTGGCTAGCGTCGATCACCAGTATGCTGTCATCCCTGGCCGCGAGTTCCAGGTAGCGGGCGCGGGTGCGCTCAAAGAAGCTGAGTTGCTCCAGCTCTATCCTGTCGAGCTCGCCGCGATGGCGGGCACGTTGCAGACCGAGGGCGGGATCGATATCGAGGTAGAGGGTCAGATCCGGCTTGAAATCGCCGAGCACCGCCTGCTTGATGGCGCCGATGAGCTGGGCATCGATGCCGCGACCGCCCCCCTGATAGGCCTGGGAGGAGAGATCGTGGCGATCACCCACCACCCAGATGCCCTCGGCCAGTGCCGGCTTGATCCGGGTCTCCACCAGTTGCACCCGGGAGGCATACATCAGCAGCAATTCCGCTTCGATGGTGAGGCGCTCGTCGTGCACCTCCTTGACGATGGCGCGCATCCGCTCCGCCAGGGGGGTGCCACCCGGTTCACGGGTGCACTCAATCCTGTCGATGCCATGGGCATGCAGGTAGTCGGTCACATAGCGCACCGCGGAGCTCTTCCCTGCCCCTTCCAGTCCTTCAATCACGATAAATTTAGACATTAGGGTTTCTTCAATATGTATTCGCGAACCGCCCGATTGTGTTCATCGAGGGTCTTGGAGAAATAGTGGGCCCCGCCCCCCTTGGCGACGAAATAGAGATAGTCGGTCGACTTGGGGTTGAGCGCTGCCTCGATGGAGGCCTTGCCCGGCATGGCGATAGGGGTCGGCGGCAAGCCATCGATAACATAGGTGTTGTAGGGGTTCACATCGGTGAGATCGCTGCGGCGAATATTGCCATCGTAGCGATCCTTTACCCCGTAGATGACGGTGGGATCTGTCTGCAGCTTCATGCCAAGGCGCAGCCGATTGACGAACACGGAAGCGATCTGCGCCCGCTCGTCCGGTTGGCCCGTCTCCTTCTCGATGATGGAGGCCATGATGAGCGCCTCATAGGGCGTCTTGTAGGGCAGATTGGCCTGCCGCTTCTCCCAGCACTCCTGCAGGAAGGCTTTCATGTCCTGATAGGCACGGCGCAGGATGGAGATGTCGCTGGCATGGGTGGTGTAGGCGTAGGTTTCCGGCAGGAACCAACCCTCCAGCTTGCCGTTGTCGATGCCAAGCTCCTGCGCCAGCTCGGTCTCACTCTGCTCCACGGTCAGCCGCTCCAGGTAAGGGGCGCTCGAGAGCTGCTTCAACCAGTCCTCGAAACGGGAACCCTCGACAAAGGTCAGGCTGAAATGAAACTCCTTGCCGGAAGCAAACAGGGAGAGGGTCTCCTTGAGCGGGGCCCCCTCCTTGATCTCATAGGTACCAGACTTGATGGCGACCAGTTCGGGGTGGCCACGCAGCCAGAGCCGCACCGCCCAGGGGCTGGTTTCCCCCTCCCCCAGTTCGGCAATCAGGCGCGCCGCATGGGCGCCTTTTTCGACGGTAAAGAGGCGCGTCGGCCCCTTGTTGGTGAGCGTCTCCACCTCTTGCCATTTGTAATACACATAACCCCCGGCGACGGCAACGGTCAGGGCTGCCCCCGCGAGCAGGGTGTAAAGCCGATTAAACTTCAATGACCAAACGCTCCTGTAAACGGCGGATCAATACCGGGCTGGGATAATGCACATCCCCAATGCTGGTGACCGGCACTATGCCCATCAGGGTATTGGTCAACCAGACTTCTTCGGCCTGCCACAGTGACTCCAGCGGAGCCTCCACGACACGCAGTTCAATGCCCATCTGTTTAAGCATCATGATCACGCGCTTGCGCATGATGCCATCTATCCCTGCGCGGGTGAGATCCGGTGTGAACACCGTCTTGCCACGACGCCAAAACAGATTCGCGCTGACTCCTTCTACCAGAAATCCACGGCTGTTCAATACTATACCTTCGACCCCGCCCCGCACGGCAAGTTCGCTTTTGAGCAGAACTTGTTCCAGACGGCCCAGGGTCTTGAGCCCTGCCAGCATGGGAGCATCGCCGAGTTGTTGCTGACAGACCAGGGCGGCGATGCCGTTTTGCTGCCAGCCAAGGTAGTGGTCCGGGTATGGTGACAGGGAGACGATGCGGGTGGGCGTATTGCATCCCGCGCCATCATAGCCCCGTCCCCCGCAGCCACGGGTCAGCACTATCTTGGCGACAGCCTGCGTCTGCCCTGCTGCCAATTGCGCCACCTCGGCGGCCAGGGTCTCCCAGGGAAGCTCCGCAAACCCGAGCCTGGCGCAGGCATGCTGCAACCTGGCCAGGTGTGCCGGCCACCAGACCACTTCACCCTGCTTCACCAGCATGGTGGTGAAATGGCCGTCCCCGTATGCCAGCCCTCTGTCCCTGGCGGACACTGCTTCTGTCGGTATTCCATTAATCAGCAAGGGGATCCCTCCGATAAAAAAGGCCCGATACAGTCGTATCGGGCCTTATCATTTCGCCCAAAGCGAATTATACGCGTTTGAAGATCAGGGAGCCATTGGTGCCGCCGAAACCAAACGAATTGGAGAGGGCATATTCAAACTGGCCGGGTTTGGCCACATGGGGCACCAGATCCAGATCGCACTCCTCATCCGGGTTGTCCAGGTTGATGGTGGGCGGTGCCACCTGATCGCGCAGGGCCAACACAGTGATGATCGCCTCGATGGCCCCCGCCGCCCCCAGCAGGTGGCCGGTCATGGACTTGGTGGAGCTGATCATCAGGGATTTGGCGTGCTCGCCAAACACCTCTTTCATGCCACGCAGCTCGGCCACATCCCCCAGCGGGGTGGAGGTGCCGTGGGCATTGATGTAACCGATCGCCTCCGGCGCTATGCCGGCATCCTTGATGGCATTCTTCATGGCGCGAGCGCCACCGTTGCCATCGGAGGGAGGGGCCGTCATGTGGTAGGCGTCGCCGCTCATGCCAAAGCCAACCAGCTCGGCATAGATCTTGGCGCCACGGGCCTTGGCGTGTTCGTACTCTTCCAGCACCAGAACCCCGGCACCATCACCTAGCACGAAACCGTCGCGATCCTTGTCCCAGGGACGGCTCGCCTTCTGCGGCTCGTCGTTGCGGGTAGAGAGCGCCTTGGCCGCCGCAAAGCCGCCCATCCCCATGGGGGTGGAGGCTTTCTCGGTACCACCGGCGACCATCACGTCCGCATCACCGTAGGCGATCATCCGGCCGGCCATGCCGATGGCGTGGGTGCCCGTGGTGCACGCCGTGGTCACGGCGATGTTCGGGCCCTGCAGCCCCTTCATGATGGAGAGATGACCGGACACCATATTGATGATGGTGGATGGCACGAAGAAGGGGCTCAGCTTGCGCGGGCCGCCGTTGACGAGGCTGCTGTGGTTCTGCTCGATGAGACCCAGGCCGCCGATGCCGGAACCGATGGCCACACCGACCCGCTCCGCATTCTCTTCGTTGATGACGAGGCCGGAATCATCCAGTGCCTGCACCCCCGCCGCCACGCCGTACTGGATGAAGAGATCCATCTTGCGGGCTTCTTTGCGGTTGATGCCGTATTGTTCGGGATCGAACTCTTTGACCAGGCCTGCGAAACGGGTCGCAAACTCGCTGGCATCAAAGTGATCGATGAGAGAAATGCCGCTCTGCCCGTTGAGCAGGGCTTGCCAGCTGGATTCGGCAGTATTGCCCACAGGGGAAAGCATCCCCAGGCCGGTTACCACGACTCTGCGTTTTGACACTGAGCTAGTCTCCGAGAGGTATTTTGAAAGGGAGTAAACATAAAAGAAGCGGCCCTTGGGCCGCTTCTTTCAGAACAGGAACTTATTCCTGATTAGCGGTGATGTAGTCGATAGCCGCTTGAACAGTGGTGATCTTCTCGGCTTCTTCATCAGGAATTTCGGTATCGAATTCTTCTTCCAGCGCCATTACCAGTTCAACGGTATCCAAAGAGTCAGCGCCCAGGTCGTCGACGAAGGAGGCAGCGTTCTTGACGTCTTCCTCTTTAACACCCAGTTGTTCGATGATGATTTTCTTTACGCGTTCTTCGATGTTGCTCATGACCTGAATTTTCCTTTAAAAATACGCTATTGCGTCTGGTTGGGGTAGTGTATTCAATTGACGTGAGTTTGCAAGTGACTTGCCGCTGGTCAAACCACGAAATTCGCCAAACTTCGGCGTACTATCGCAAATTTGAACAGATCTCACGACAAATTGATTACACCATGTACATCCCGCCATTAACATGCAGGGTTTCGCCGGTGATATAGGCAGCGTCGTCAGACGCCAAGAATACCACAGCGGCAGCAATTTCTTTCGGATCACCCAAACGGGCGGCAGGCACCTGATTCATGATGCCGGCACGCTGTTCTTCATTGAGCGCCTTGGTCATGTCGGTTTCGATGAAACCGGGGGCCACCGCATTCACCGTGATGCCACGGGAAGCCACTTCACGGGCCAATGACTTGGTAAAGCCCACCAGGCCCGCCTTGGCGGCAGCATAGTTGACCTGACCGGCGTTGCCCATGGTACCGACCACGGAACCTATGCTGATGATGCGACCATGGCGCTTCTTCATCATGGCACGCAACACCGGCTTGCTCAGACGGTACAGGGAGGTGAGATTGGTGTCGATGATCTCGTTCCACTCGTCATCCTTCATCCGCATCAACAGGTTATCGCGGGTGATACCGGCGTTGTTGATCAGGATGTCGATGTCGCCAAAGCGTTCCTTGATGGCGGCAAAGACGGTTTCGATGGATTCCTGGCTGGTCACGTTCAGTGCCATCCCGCAGCCCTGCTCACCCAGATAGGCGCTGATGGCCTCGGCACCGCTCTCGCTGGTTGCGGTTCCCACCACTTTCGCGCCACGGGCCGCAAAAGTTTCGGCAATCGCACGACCAATGCCACGGCTGGCGCCGGTGACCAGCACAACTTTATCGGTAAAACTCATGACTTGCTCCTGTTTATTTGACTTGGGCCAGGGCCTGCTCGAAAGAGGCGGCATCGTTGGCGTGAATGCCTTCCACGCGCGAGTCGATGCGCTTGGCCAGCCCGGTCAACACCTTGCCCGGTCCCATCTCGATCTCGAGGGTGACGCCGTCGTTTGCCATCCGCTCTACCGTCTCGGTCCAACGGACCGGGCTGAACAGCTGGCGCACCAAGGCCTGCTTGATGGCGGCCGGATCCTGTTCACAGGAGACGTCGACATTATTGATGACTGCGATGGTTGGAACCTTGATCTCGATCCCATCCAGCGCGGCGGCCAGTTTTTCGGCTGCGGGTTTCATCAGGGCGCAGTGGGACGGCACCGAGACCGGCAGCGGCAGTGCACGCTTGGCGCCAGACTCTTTCATCAGCACGTTGGCGCGCTCGACCGCTTCCTTGTGACCGGCGATGACCACCTGGCCCGGGGAGTTGAAGTTGACCGGAGAGACCACCTGGCCTTGCGCCGCTTTCTCGCAGTTGGCGGCGATGGAGTCGTTGTCCAGCCCTATGATGGCGGCCATGGCGCCGGTGCCTTCCGGCACGGCTTCCTGCATGGCGAGGCCACGCAGTTCAACCAGCTTGACCGCATCGGCAAAGGCCAGGGCGCCGCTGCACACCAGGGCGGAATACTCGCCCAGGCTGTGACCGGCCATGACGGCGGGGGTTGCCCCACCCTGCTGTTGCCACAGGCGCCACAGGGCGACGGAGGCGGTCAGCAGTGCCGGCTGGGTGCGCCAGGTCTTGTTCAGATCCTCGGCGGGACCGTTCAATACCAGGGCAAACAGGTCATAACCCAGCACCTGGCTCGCCTCGGCGAAGGTCTCTTTAATCACGGCGTGTTGCTCGGCGAGCTCCGCCAGCATGCCGACGCTCTGGGAGCCTTGTCCCGGGAAGGCAATGGCAAATCGGGTCATCATTGATTCCTTTAAGGTAAGACGAAATCGATAAGCGGGCGCCCGAGACTCGCGGCGCCGCTTGGTATCAGAGGCGAACCAGCGCCGAACCCCAGGCAAAACCGCCGCCGAAGGCTTCCAGCAATACTAGCTGGCCCGGTTTGATACGGCCGTCACGTACCCCTTCATCGAAGGCGATGGGCACGGAGGCGGCAGAGGTGTTGCCGTGGCGATCCAGGGTCAGGATCACCTTGTCGAGCCCCATGCCGAGTTTCTTGGCGGTGGCGTTGATGATGCGGAAATTGGCTTGATGCGGGACCAGCCAGTCCAGCTCGCTCGGCGCTATGTTGGCGGCAGCCAGGGTCTCGGTCACGATCTCGCTCAGGCGCGTCACCGCGACCTTGAAGACGTCGTTGCCCTTCATGTACATGTAGGCTTCGAGCTCGGCCCCCGGCATGCCACGACGAGGCTGCGGCAACTTGAGCAGTTCGCCATAACGGCCGTCGGCATGCAGGTGGGTGGAGAGGATACCGGGCGTCTCGCTCGCCCCTATCACCACGGCACCGGCCCCATCACCGAACAGTATGATGGTGCCCCTGTCTTCCGGATCACACATGCGGGAGAGCACGTCGGCACCGACCACCAGGACGTGGCGAGCGGCGCCGGACTTGACGAACTGATCGGCAATGGAGAGCGCATAGGTGAAACCGGCGCAGGCCGCCGCCACGTCAAAGGCCGGGATCCCCGGAACCTCGAGCAGCCCCTGCAGTTCGCAGGCCGCGGCCGGGAAGGCGTTCTCGGCGCTGGTGGTCGCCAGCACTATCATGTCCAGATCGGCGGCGGTCAGGCCCGCGGCATCCAGCGCCCGCAAGGCCGCCTGATGAGACAGGGTGGCGACGCTCTCGTCGCTCCCGGCGATGCGGCGTTCACGGATCCCGGTACGTTCCACGATCCACTCGTCACTGGTTTCAACCATCTGCTCAAGATCGGCGTTGGTACGAACCGAACTCGGCAGATAACTGCCAGTACCCAGAATTTTGCTATGCATAGAGTTTTATAAATCCCTGTCGGAAAAGACAGATTCAAGGCGATCTGCAATTTGCAATGGAAGTTGGTGTTTGGCTTCTTGTGCGGCCAGCAGAATCGCATGACACAGAGCGCGGCGCTCGGCCCGCCCATGGCTTTTTACCACAATGCCGCGCAATCCTAACAGACTCGCGCCATTATACTGGTCGGGGTTCAGGTAAGAAAAACGCCGTTTGAACATAAATCCGGCGAGTCGACCAAGAAAACTGCGTTTTTTGCGAGGATATCCGGCCAGTTCGGCCATCATTCGCACCACGCCCTCGGCGGTCTTGAGCGCCACGTTGCCGACGAAACCGTCACAGACGATGACGTCGCTGTCACCGCTGAAGATCCTGTCCCCCTCGATGAAACCGACAAAATTGAGCGCGGCGCACTGGCGCAACAACTCGGCACTGTGGCGTACCAGGTCATTGCCCTTGATCTCCTCCTCCCCCACGTTGAGCAGCGCCACCCGGGGGGACGCTATCCCCTCGACCTGCTCGGCCACGACGGAACCCATCACCGCAAATTGCAGCAAGGTATCGGCATCGCAGCTCACGTTTGCCCCCAGATCCAGCATCACTGTGCGTTTTCCGCTCAATGTCGGCAGCGCCTTGATGAGGGCGGGCCTGTCGACCCCTGGCAGGGATTTGAGCACGCATTTGGCCATGGCCATCAGGGCACCGGTATTGCCGGCACTGACGCAGGCATCGGCCTCACCGGCTTTCACCAGATTGAGCACAACCCGCATGGAGGAGTCTTTCAGGGTACGCAGCGCCACGATCGGCTTTTCGCCCATGCCGACGACCTGGGATGCATGTACGAGACGAACGCGGGGATGAGTCAGCAAGCCGTGTTGCTGCAACAGAGGGGCGATCAGGTGTTGGTCACCGACCAGAACAAGATTTAGTTGAGGCAGAAGAGACAGTGCCTGCACGGCGGCAGGCACTGTTTCAGAGGGGCCAATATCTCCCCCCATTATGTCTAGCGCGACAGTTTGCGTAGACAAAGGCAATCCTTAAGCGATTACCTTTTTACCGCGGTAGAAACCATCGGCAGTCACGTGGTGACGACGATGAATTTCGCCACTGGTCTGATCAACAGTCAGGGCTGCAGTGGTCAGCGCATCGTGGGAACGACGCATGCCACGCTTGGCGCGGGTTTTACGGTTCTGTTGTACGGCCATGGTAGGCTAACTCCTAAAATTCACTTACGTTTGAGCTCTTCAAGAACTGCAAAGGGATTCGGCCGCTCATCAGCAGGTTCGATATCACCCCAGGTCATCTCCATGTTTCCTCTGGGGCAGACATCCATGGGATGCATGGCCACCTGAGGCAACGAGAGGATGAGTTCATCCTCCAGGATTTGATGAAGATCTATCTCGCCGTTTTCGTCCAACTCAATGGGCTCATAAGCTTCCGGCAGCTCTTCCTCGTTTGTTCTCTCGAACAGCGGAGTGTAAATAAAACTAGCTTCACAAAGGTGCTCGAAAGCCTCTCCACAACGCTGGCAAACCAGGTCGACCTTGGCATGGGCAGTGCCTTTCATAACGGTCAATTTCTGGACATCTTTGCCAAACTGCAGAGTGACGTCCACATCACTTCGCAAGCCTTCGGTTGATGCTTCCAGTCTGGGCATCTGCGACTTTTCCACTATCCCGACATAATCGAGTAGCTTCAAGGCATTACGGACTGGATCAACCTTAACGGGCAACTTCACCTTTTGCATAGGGCGCGAATATTATAGGTCCAACAAGGGATAGTCAAAGGAAAAAGTCCTTACCGCCGATGATTTTACCTGCACAAGGCCCTGCATGCAGGAACTTGTGTTCATCGGTGGCCGATTATGCCATAAACCGCGGGATCCCGCACAGGATCCTGTGCCGTCATCCCCCTTGGTCAGGAATTCGGGGTCAGTGTGCCCTTTATGCCGTTGCACGTCCCTCCCCCATCCCGTACCCCGCTCGCCCGGCACCCGGCTTGACCTTCTTACCGGATTCAGGGCGTGGCAGGACAGCCTCCGCCACCGAACAACTGTTGCCGAGGCGCGGCTCTGGGTTGGGCCTCCATCAGGCGACGTATGGCCTGAAAGCTGCCCAGCGCCGCCTTGATGGCCATCGGATTGACCAGCCAGCCCGGCAAATGGCGGCCCGGGTTGGTATGGCTTTCGAGCCTGATCAGGGTGCTGCCATCGCGTTGTGGCAGCGCCTCCCAGCGACCGGCACTCTCCCGGATCCGGTACAGGCCCGGGCGAGGCGCCAGGGCGTCCGGCTCGGCCCACACCTCGAGCACCAGCGCGCAACCGGCCCGCCGGCTAAGGTGGGAGCGCGTGATGAGCTCCCTGTCCTGCACCGGCCAAGGGGACGCCAGGCGGGTGTAAACCAGGTCATCATCGGGGCCGGATCTTGCCAGCAGCCGCACCTCGCGACTGGACGGCAACCACTCCCGATGGCGCGCCGTGTCTCGCAGCACGACCAGCAACGCCATGGGATCCGCCTTGACCCGCATCTCCAGGCGCAAGGCCAGAAAGGGGGACGGAGGGCGTGCCTGGGTCCAGAGCTGTACGCCGCCCTCCCCCTTCTCTGGCTGCCACTCCTGTCCCCAGCTCGCGAGGGAGAGCAGCATCAGGGCCAGCACACCGTATCTTGTCATGTCGCACTCCTGTCCCATCAACCTCTGTTACGCCGTTCTCGGGCCGCCAGCATGTTGCCGGGGTTTTTCGTGGTAAACCCAGGCCGGCACACGGGCGCTTGGGGTAGTTTGCGTGGACCTTCTGCCACAGTTAGAATCAACCAATTGATTTATAAATGGATATCATCAACACATGCAGACGACTCTGATCCTCGCCTCCACTTCCCGTTATCGCAAGGCGCTGCTGGAAAAACTCGGCCTGCCGTTCCAATGTGCCTCCCCCGAGGTCGATGAAACCCCGCAGCCCGGGGAGTCGGCCGACGCACTGGTCAGCCGCCTGGCCCATGCCAAGGCGAGCGCCATCGCCCGCCAACATGATCAGGGGTTGATCATAGGCTCGGATCAGGTGTGCGTCTGTGACGGCCGCATCCTCGGCAAACCCGGCACTGTGGATAATGCAGTCGCACAGCTGATGATGGCCCAGGGCAAGAGCATCACCTTTTATACCGGCCTGTGCGTACTCGATGCCGCAAATGGCCAGGCCGAGCAGCTAGTGGAGCCCTTCACCGTGCATTTTCGCTCCCTGGACGAGGCGGCCCTGCGCCGTTATGTGGCGGCGGAACTGCCCCTCGATTGCGCCGGCAGCTTCAAGTGTGAGGGCATGGGGATCATGTTGTTCAAGGGGCTGGAAGGAAGGGATCCCAACGCCCTGATCGGCCTGCCCCTGATCGGTCTGATCGAGCTGCTGGCGCGCCACGGCCTCAATCTGCCCTGAGCCTGGGCAGGAAGCAGAAACAACAATGGGAGCCAAGGCTCCCATTGTTGTCTTAGTGTTCATCAACCCGGTGCGTGCTAGCCCAGCAGTTGCCTCAGCTCGTCCATGGTATCGACCACGGCAAGAGGAGCATGCCGGAGCAAGCGTTCTCTGTCATGTACGCCCCAGGTCACGCCGATGCGGGGCATCTGCAGGGCCTCGGCCATCGCCATGTCATGAATGGAGTCCCCTATCATCACCGCCTGCGCCGGCTCACAGCCCAGTTCCGCCAGGATCTGAACCAGCATCAGGGGATCGGGTTTGGAGTTGGCTTCATCCGCACCGCGACTGGCGGCAAAGAGAGGACGCAAACCAGTTTCGTCCAGCACCCTGTCGAGCCCCCTGCGGGACTTGCCCGTGGCGACCGCGAGGCCAATGCCCTGCGCCTGCCAGCCATGAAGCAGATCGCGAGCGCCGGCAAACAGCGGACTGGGTGTCTTGTCATGCATATAGTGGTGACGATACCGGGCGATCAGGGCCTGGGCCTGCTCACTCCTCTCTGCCAGGTTGAACAGGCGGGGAATGCCGACCTCCAGGCTGAGCCCGATGATCTGATGGATTGACGGCGGCGCAGGCACGCCCTCGCCGCAGTCGCGGGCGGCCGCTTGCACGCAGGCGACGATCCGCCCCACCGAATCCATCAGGGTACCGTCCCAATCGAAAATGGCGAGTCGGATGTGCTGCATCAGCGTGCCAGCTTGTTCAGGAAGGCATCGAGCTCGGGGGCGAGCGGCGCTTCCACCTGCATCTCGCGATCATCCGCCGGATGGGTGAAGCTCAGCTTCCAGGCGTGCAGGAAGAGGCGCTTGAGCCCCAGGGTCCGCATCTTCTCATCGAAGGCTGCCTCACCGTATTTGTCATCACAGGCGATGGGGTGACCGGCGTGCTGGGTATGAACCCGGATCTGGTGGGTCCGACCGGTGATCGGGCTGCATTCCACCAAGGTGGCCTCGGCAAATTGACGGGCAATCCGGAAACGGGTCTCGGAAGGCTTGCCGTCACTGCTGACCCGCACCACCCGCTCGCCGGATTGCAGATCGTTCTTGCGCAACGGCGCATTGACCACCTTGACGTGGGACTGCCACTGACCGCGCACCAGCGCCAGGTATTGCTTGCGCATTGTCTTGACCCGCAGCTGCTCGTGCAGGCTGCGCAGGGCACTGCGCTTCTTGGCGACCAGCAGCACGCCGGAGGTGTCGCGGTCGAGCCGGTGCACCAGCTCCAGGAAGCGGGCTTCCGGGCGCAGGGCACGCAGCCCCTCGATGACGCCAAAGCTCAAGCCGCTGCCACCGTGCACCGCCATGCCGGACGGCTTGTTCAGCACTATCATGGCCTCGTCTTCAAACAGGATCTGGCTCTCCAGACGCTGGATGCTGCCGAGGTTGGCAGAGGGCAATTCGTTCTTCTCGGCCACGCGCACGGGGGGGACCCGCACCTCGTCGCCGGCGCAGAGCTTGTATTCCGGTTTGATGCGTTTCTTGTTGACGCGCACCTCTCCTTTGCGAAGGATGCGATAGATCAGGCTCTTGGGGACGCCCTTTAACTGAGTCTTGAGAAAATTGTCGATGCGCTGCCCTTCATGCTCAGCTTCGATGGTGAGCAGCTGCACTTGTTGATGTATCTGTGTCATGGCGCGGATTTTAACACCGCCGGCAGCCCTTGGCTGCATGCTTTGTTAAAAAATGGCGTCTTGCTATAAAAGTGGTTTAAATGGGATAATAAACAAGGTTTTGTCATTGTGTTCAAGCCTTGTACTAAGTGGCCAAAAAGTATGCCACCCAATCCCGAAACACCGTGTATACAAGAACATGACGGTTCCCGGGTGCGAGGTACAACGCATGGAGAACGCAAACAGAACCGATTTAATTGTCTCCACACCGGTATCCTTAATTCATGCCTTCTCGAGAAGGCTGAACCAGAGTGCCCTTAGTTTGCGCCTCATGCATGTCCCAACCGGGAGGTTGCCCAAGCATGCTGAAGACCCGAGGCCGGCACCGGCAGGATCCTGTGGAGGAATCAAAATGACAAAATAATGAGAACTCAATGAAAAGAATGCTAATCAACGCGACTCAGGAAGAGGAGTTGCGCGTAGCGCTGGTTGACGGACAACAGCTCTACGATTTGGATATTGAAAGTCCGGGACACGAGCAGAAGAAAGCGAACATTTACAAGGGTAAGATCACCCGCGTAGAACCCAGTCTTGAAGCTGCTTTTGTTGACTATGGCGCCGAGCGCCACGGTTTCCTGCCGTTAAAGGAAATCGCCCGCAATTACTTCCCCTCCGGTTACTCCTATCAGGGTCGTCCCAACATCAAAGAAGTGGTCCGCGAAGGCCAGGAAGTGATCGTCCAGATTGACAAGGAAGAGCGTGGCACCAAGGGTGCAGCCCTCACCACCTTCATCAGTCTGGCCGGCAGCTACCTGGTGCTGATGCCGAACAACCCCCGTGCTGGCGGCATTTCCCGTCGTATCGAGGGTGACGAGCGGACCGAGTTGAAAGAAGCCCTGAGCGGACTGACCGTGCCGGACGGTATGGGCCTCATCGTGCGTACCGCCGGTGTCGGCAAATCCCCGGAAGAGCTGGAATGGGACTTGAACGTTCTGCTCAACCACTGGGACTCCATCCACAAGGCCTCACAGGACCGTACCGCGCCCGTGCTCATCCACCAGGAGAGCAACGTCATCGTGCGCGCCATTCGTGACTATCTGCGTCGCGATGTGGGCGAGATCCTGATCGACAATCCGGTCATCTTCGAGCGTGCCAAGTCGCATATCGAGCTGGTTCGCCCCGATTTTCTCAATCGCGTGAAGCTGTACAAGGGTGATGTCGCCCTGTTCAACCACTTCCAGATCGAGAGCCAAATCGAGTCTGCCTTCCAGCGTGAAGTGCGTCTGCCCTCCGGCGGCAGCATCGTCATCGATCCGACCGAAGCGCTGACCTCCATCGATATCAACTCCTCCCGCGCCACCAAGGGCGGCGATATCGAAGAGACGGCGCTGCAGACCAACCTGGAAGCGGCCGACGAAATTGCCCGTCAATTGCGTCTGCGCGACCTGGGGGGCCTGATTGTCATCGACTTCATCGACATGACGCCGGTTCGCCATCAGCGCGAAGTGGAAAACCGTCTGCGTGAAGCTGTCCACCAGGACAGGGCACGCATCCAGCTGGGCCGGATCTCCCGTTTCGGTCTGCTGGAAATGTCTCGCCAGCGTCTGCGCCCCTCCCTCAACGAGTCCAGCAGTCACATCTGCCCCCGTTGCCAGGGTCAAGGGGTCATCCGTGACAACGAATCCCTCGCCCTGTCCATCCTGCGTCTCATCGAAGAAGAGGCCATGAAGGACAACACAGAACAGGTTCACGGTCAGGTTCCGGTCGATGTTGCCGCCTATCTGCTCAACGAGAAGCGTGCCTCCATCGCCAGTCTGGAGCAGCGCAATGATGTCCGTGTCTACATCATTCCGAACCAGCATCTGGAAACCCCGCACTACGAAGTGACCCGCATCCGTCAGAACGAGATCCCGGAAGCGGCCAGCTACGAGCTGAAAACCGAGATTGCCAAGCCGGTCTACCAGCCCAAGCAGGCTCAGGTCATCGAGCGCGAGCAACCGCTGCTGCAAGGCTTCGTCCAGGCGCCTCAACCGGCCGCCCCTGTTGCCACTCAGGCCCCGGTCGCAGCACCGGCACCGGTCGCCGCCGAAGCGGGTCTGTTTGGCAAGCTGTTCAAGGCCATCTCCGGTCTGTTCGGCTCAGACGCAGCCCCTGCGGACGTGAAGGCTGCTGCCGAGAAACCGGCCGCACAACGGGAAGCGCGCAAGGATGAGGGTCACCGTCATCAACGTGACGAAACCCGCAGCCGTGGCCAGCGTGGTCGTCGCGATGACAACCGTGGCAACCGCAACCCGGCCGACGCTGGCGAGAAGCGTGAAGGCGCCGCCAACCGCGAGGGTGGCGAGAGCCGCAACCGTCGTCCGCGTAAAGAGCGCGAGCCTCGTCAGGAGCGTGAAACCCGTGGTGAAGTGCGCAGCGAACAGCGCATGGAACGTGAGCCCCGCGAAGCACGCAACGAGCCGCGTACGGATCGCGAACCCCGTGAGCCCCGTCAGGAACGTGAACCCCGCGCCCCGCGCCCGGCTCGCGAACCCCGTGCTCCGCGCGAGCCCCGTGCCGAGGTCGTGGTTGAAGCGGTAGAAGCCGTCGAGACCGCCGCCGTCAGCGCCGAGCCGCGTCAGGAAAAAGAGCAGAAAGTGGCCGAGCGCCGCGAACGTCGCCAACTGCGCAAGCAGGTTCGGGTCGATGTCGCCGCCACCGACACTCCTGCCCTGCCGGTAGACGAGCAGTCTCCTGATCTGGTCGAGACTGCGACCGTGGTCGGTGAGCAAGAGGAGCAGACCGAAGGTCAGCGCCGCTCTCGCCGCACTCCGCGCAGCCAGCGGATCGAAGGCCAGCGTCGCAAGCGCATCAACGAAGATGCCCGTGGCCAGCGTGATGATGAACCTCAGGCCGAAGTGCAACTGACGACAGCCGCCCAGGCGGATGCTGCTCAGGTGAAGGTGGAAGAGCCCGCCGTGCCTGTCATCACCATCCCGAGTGCCGAGGCCGTTGCCGCCGCGCTGCAAGCCTCTGCCGCCCTGACCGAGCACGTGGTCGCCGAAGCCGTGGCCGAAGAGGCCCATGAGCAGGCTCAAGCGGCTGTGGCCGCCGAGGTCGCCGCCCCTGTGGTTGCCGACGTGGTTGAGGCTCCCGTTGCAGTCGAAGCGGCTCCTGCCGCCATCGAACCGGCCCCTGTTGCAATCGAAGCAGCGCCTGTCGCTGCCGAGCCGGCGGCCGAAGTGGTTGCCGAGGAGACTCCGGTTGTGGTCGAGGCCAGCATCGCTGACCAGGCTGTGGTAGAAGCCGCCCCCGTTGTGGTGGAGCCTGCTCCTGCCCCGCAAGCCGAGGACGTGGTTCCTGCCGCCGAGCCTGTCGCCCCTGTGGTTGCACAGCCCGAGCCTGTCGTCGCCCCGGCCACCAAACCGGTTGCCAAAGGCGCTGGCGTACTGGCTCGTGCCCGCAAGGCTTCAGCCCCCATGGCAACGCCGGCAGCCGTGCCTGCCCCGGCCCCCCGTGAGCCGGTTGAGCAGACTCCGCTGGAGCGTAGCGAAGTCGCGAGCTCAGGCCGCCACGGTGGCAGCACAGCCGCCGTCAATGTAGCAACCAGCCCGGCGGGTCGTCCCTGATCCCCTAGCCAGTCTGGTCTGATAAAAGAGCCACACCTTGTGTGGCTCTTTTTTTTGCCACTAGGCTCGGCCCCTCTATCCTCTCCCCCTCCTCTACTTTCTCCTTGCAGGCACCGCAAGCGGCAGACCGAGGCAGAAGCGAGAGCCGGTACTCTCTGCCAGCCTCGCCCTCGCCTCTTGGTCTTGGGGCAACCAAGCCCCCAGGGGCCATGCCAGGAAGCGTCGCCCTTGCCCCCCCATGCGGGTCCCCATACTTATGACAACTTAGTGTCAAGGGCCGTCAAAGCCCAGCCTGTCACGGAACAAGCAAGGCATCCGCACCAAAGCCAGGAACCATGGTCGGTCATACCGACGGCGAGCGTCATGAACCGCTGGATTCAAGGAATGAAAGACGAGAGCCGAAGCCCTGATGAGAGGTGAGACGATGGCTTAGCCCCTGACAGGCGAGATGGGCTGCGGCCTACCCTCCCTGCTGACAAGGGGGGGTAAATGAGGAAGAGGAAAGTTGGCAGGGAACTATCAGTAGAACAGCACTCTTGTTTGATGGCATATAATGCTTGGTTTGCCGGTTGCCGAGCATGACGGCTAACAGCGGCCGGATCCCAGCCATGAAAAAAGGGCCCGCAGGCCCTTTGTCATTGATGCAGTGTGTTGGCTATCAGCCACCAAACAGGTTGTTGCTGATCAGGAACAGCCCGCCGGAGAGCAGCATGGTAAGCGGCAGGGTCAGCACCCAGGCCAGCAAGATGGTCTTGATGGTCTGGCTCTGCAGGCCCGACTTGTTCGCCACCATGGTCCCCGCCACCGCAGAAGAGAGGATATGGGTGGTCGATACCGGCATGCCGGTCAAGCTGGCCACCCCGATGGAGGCAGCAGCCGTGATCTGGGCGGCAATGCCCTGGCTGTAGGTCATGCCGGAAGAGCCTATCTTCTCGCCCACTGTGTAGACGATACGACGCCAGCCCACCATGGTGCCGCACCCCAGCGCCAGGGCGATGGAGACGATGACCCAGGTCGGCGCATATTCGGCCGTGGCGGTCAGGTCCTTGCGCCATTTGGCGAGATCGGTCAGCTCCTTGGCCGGCAGCGGCAGCTTGGAGACCTTGCGGGCAGTGTCGTCGATACAGAGCAGCAGACGGCGCACCTCGCGGCGATCGGTCAGACTCATCTCCTCGTAGGTACGCACCTGGCCCAGACGGTTGTCCAGGGTGGCCATGGCCTCGAGGGCCTCACCGGCCTCGCAGTGAGTCATCAACTCTTCCTGGGCATGGGCAGGCACGCTGAAGTTCACGACAGTGGAGACCTGCTCCTGGTTGCGCTGGTAGATCTCCATGATGCGCTGGTTAGCATCCTGGGTGCGGTCCAGATCGTAGGAGCGGCTGCTCATGTCCAGTGCAAAGTAGGCGGGCGCCATGCAGATCAGCACCAGCATCACCAGACCTATGCCCTTCTGGCCATCGTTGGAGCCATGCACGAAGCTCACCCCCATGGCGGACGCCACCAGAGTCAGGCGGGCCCAGAACGGCGGATGCTTCTTGCCATCCACCAGCAGTCGCTCTTCCGGGGTTTTGTGGATCTTGCTGCCAAGCCAGACTCGCTTCATGGCGAACAGCAGCAAGGCGGCAATGATGAAGCCCACAGTGGGAGAGATGATGAGGGAGAGCATGATGTCGATCGCTTTGCCGACGTTGATGCCCTCTTTCAGAGGCTGATCACTGATCAGGGCATAGGCACCGCCTACCCCCAGAATGGAGCCGATCAGTGTGTGAGAGCTGGACGCCGGGATGCCGAAGTACCAGGTTCCCAGGTTCCAGACGATGGCCGAGAACAGCAGGGAGAACACCATGATCAGACCCTGGGTCGAATCCATCCCGAGCAGCAGATCGATGGGCAGCAGATGGACAATGGCATAGGCCACCCCCAATCCTCCCATCATGACCCCGGCAAAGTTGAACAGGCCGGAAGCCACTACCGCGGTGTGCGCGGGCATGGCCTTGGTATAGATAACCGTTGCTACCGCGTTGGCGGTATCGTGAAAGCCATTGATGAACTCATAGGCCAGCACAAAAAAAACGGCCAATACCAAACCGATTGACCACCACAAACCCAAACCACTAAACATTTCAAACATAAAAACGAACCTGTTTATGAGTTGCGGCGGATTATGCCAGAAGGCTCGGTGCGCCATACCCGTTGTTGAAATATTTCAGTAAGAAAAAAAAAGGGCATTCCGACAGAAAATGACTTAGGCCCAGCAGGGATCGGGCTTGTCGTGGATTAATTAAAGCCCGCTCAGACCTCATGGATAGGTGTCAATCAACACCAATCATCCTTCAGCGCACCGCCAAGCTGGCGATTTTACACGCGTTTTGCCATCAGGTTCCCAGGTCGTTGGCCGCCGTAACCGCACGCCCCTCCCCTTTGCAGAAAAGGCAAAAGGGTGCCGAAGCACCCTCTATATAAGCAGCATGAAGGCGGACATCAGTCCTGGTTGATGCGGCTGGCCACCGCGCCTTGCTGGCTCTTGTACTTGGCGTTTTCCCGCTTGTTGTAGGGACGGGCCGCGGCGCCGGAGAGCATCTCGAAGTTCAGCGCCCCTATCTTCATCTTGGGACGCAGCGCCAGCGGCAGCTTGCCGCCGTTGTAGAACTCCAGCACGATGCGACCGGACCAGCCCGGATCGATGCGGTGCGCGGTCACGTGGACCATGAGGCCGAGTCGTGCCAGGGAGGAGCGTCCGTCCAGCCAGCCGACGATGTCCGCAGGCAGGGTCACGGACTCGTAGGTCACCGCCAGCGCCAGCTGACCCGGGTGCAGATAGAAGGCTTCGCCGTCCGGCACGTGGATCTCCTCGCTCATCACCCGCTCGATGGCATCGGCCATCTCGGCACTGGTACCGCCGAGGTCGATATAAGGCGCGGTATGATCGCGAAACACCCGAAACTCGTTGCCGAGCAGCACATCGACGCTGACGCCACTGATCCGCTCAACACCGGGCCTCGGCTCAATGACGATCTTGCCTTCATCCAGATGGCGTTCGATATCGGTATCACAAAGACGCATTCGGCGACTCTCCTGACAAAAGTTTCATTTAAAAAAGCCGGGCATCACCCGGCTTGTTTCATATCAACCAATCAACATGTGGCGGATACGCGCCTTGAGCATGTCGATGGCAATGCGGTTCTTGCCGCCACGGGGCACGATCACGTCCGCATACTGCTTGGACGGGTCGATGAACTGCATGAACATGGGGCGGACCGTCTTCTGATACTGCTTGAGGACGGAGTCCATGGTACGGCCGCGCTCTTGCACATCACGCACCAGACGGCGCAGCAGGCAGATGTCGAGCGGGGTATCCATGAAGATGGAGGCATCCATCAGCTCACGCAGACGACTGTCGGTCAGCAGCAATATGCCTTCCAGGATGATGACCCGGCGCGGTGCGAAGGTGGTGACTTCGCTCATGCGCGTGTGCTCGGTATAGGAGTACTGGGGAATATTGACGGCATCCCCTTGCACCAGCTGGGTCAGATGCTGCACCAGCAGATCGTGATCCAGGGCATTGGGGTGGTCATAGTTGGTCTTGACCCGCTCTTCCATGGTCAGGTGGGTCTGATCACGGTAGTAGCAATCCTCGGTGATCACACCAATCTGACCTGCGCCCAGCTCGGCCACCAGCTCTTCGTAGATGGTTTGAGCGATAAGACTCTTGCCGGATGCGGATGCACCAGCAATACCGATGATCACACACGAATGTTGAGTATCAGACATTGAAAATACCTAAAGAGAAGAGCACTGGGGATTGTTTAAACCGATCCATTATATAAAAAAGGGTGGGCTATGCCCACCCTAAATCTGTTGCAACCGGCCGACAGCCGATTATTCGTCCAGCGCCACCGTGTAGAGCGGGGTCGCAATCGGTTTACCGCTGAAATAGAGCTCGGCCCCCACCCGACGAGCCAGTTTCAGATAGGCCTCAGCCAACCCGCCTTCCGGTGTTCCGAACACGGTGGGACAGCCATCGTCCATGTCCTGGCGGATGTCGATGTGCAGCGGCAACTGGCCAAGCAGCGCCACTTGATACTGCTCTGCCATCTTCTGGCCGCCGCCGGTACCGAACAGCGCCTCGTGATGACCGCAGGCACTGCAGACGTGATAGCTCATGTTCTCGACGATGCCGAGCACGGGCACATTGACCTTGTTGAACATGGCGATCCCCTTGCGGGCATCCGCCAGCGCCACATCCTGCGGTGTGGTGATGATCACCGCCGCCGTGGTGGGTACCTGCTGGGCCAGGGTGAGCTGGATGTCCCCCGTGCCCGGGGGCATGTCCACCACCAGGTAATCCACCTCGCCCCAGCGGGTCTCGTGGAGGATCTGCGCCAGCGCCTTGCTCGCCATGGGGCCGCGCCAGATGGTGGCATCCTGCTCCGCCACCAGGTAACCGATGCTGTTGGTCTTGAGACCGCAGGCCATGACGGGCTCCATCAACTTGCCATCCAGGCTGTGGGGGCGCTCCTTGAGGGTCCCCATCATGGTCGGGATGGAGGGGCCATAGATGTCCGCGTCCAGAATGGCGACCCGCGCCCCCTCGTTTTGCAGCGCCAGCGCCAGGTTGACGGCGGTAGTGGACTTGCCCACCCCCCCCTTGCCGGAGGCCACCACCAGGATGTTGCGAATGCCCTGTACTGCCGCCAGTTGCTGGGCGCGGGGCATACTCGCCACCTCGATGTCACACTGCCAGTCGACGATGGCGGCGCCCGTGGCGGCCCTGATCTGCGCATCGAACGCTTCTTTCATCTGTTCAAACAGGGTCTGGCCGGCAAAGGGCAGCACCAGCTTGATGGTCAGGCTCTGCCCATGCTGCTCGACGGCACGCACAAAACCGGCCGCCACCAGATCCTGGCCCCATCCAGCCGGCTTAAATTCGGCAAGGATCTGTTTTACTGAATCAATCACCATTAACTCCCCATTATGTTGTCGTTATCCTGAGGTGAACGGTTACCGCACACAAATCAGTGGCTTGCCGACGCCTTGCTGATGCCGTCAGCCAAGGCCCCGGGGGCCACAACCCTAGGCAGGCCGCCCCCAATTCGGGTAACATGCTCGGCACTGTATCATCCCAACAGGCACATCAAGAACGTATTATGGCAACTGATCCTCGTAGAATGCTGGTAACCTGCGCCCTCCCCTATGCCAACGGCTCCATCCATCTTGGCCACATGCTGGAACACATCCAGGCCGATATCTGGGTTCGTTATCAGCGAATGCGTGGCCATCAGGTGCATTTCGTCTGTGCCGATGACGCGCACGGCACCCCCATCATGCTCAAGGCGCAGCAGATGGGGATCACTCCCGAGGAGATGATCGCCGCCGTATCCCAGGAGCATCAGGGGGATTTTGCCGGCTTCAACATCAGCTTCGACAACTATCACTCGACCCACAGCGACGAGAACCGCGAGCTGGCCGGGCTTATCTATGGCCGCCTCAAGGAGTCCGGCAAGATCAAGATCCGCACCATCTCCCAGCTGTTCGATCCGGAAAAGTCCATGTTCCTGCCGGACCGCTTCGTCAAGGGTACCTGCCCCAAGTGCAAGTCCCCGGAGCAATACGGTGACAACTGCGACGCGTGCGGCGCCACCTACAGCCCGACCGAGCTCATCGATCCGAAATCCGCCGTCTCCGGTGCGACGCCGGTGATGAAGGACTCCGAGCACTACTTCTTCGATCTGCCCCAGTTCGAAGCCTGGCTCGCCGACTGGGTGCGCGGCTCAGGCGCCATCCAGGAAGAGATGGCCAACAAGATGCAGGAGTGGTTCGAATCCGGCCTGCAGCAGTGGGACATCACCCGCGACGCCCCCTACTTCGGCTTCGAGATCCCGGGCGCCCCGGGCAAGTACTTCTACGTCTGGCTGGATGCCCCCATCGGCTATATGGCGTCGTTCAAGAACCTGTGCGACAAGCGCGGCGACATCGACTTCGACAGCTACTGGAAGGCGGACTCCGACGCCGAGCTCTATCACTTCATCGGCAAGGACATCGCCTACTTCCACTGCCTGTTCTGGCCGGCCATGCTGGAGGGGGCGGGTTTCCGCAAGCCGACCAAGGTCAACGTACACGGTTATGTGACCGTCAACGGCGCCAAGATGTCCAAGTCCAAGGGCACCTTCATCAAGGCCTCCACCTACCTCAAGCACCTGGATCCCGAGTGCCTGCGTTACTACTACGCCGCCAAGCTCAACAGCCGCATCGACGATCTGGACTTGAACCTCGAAGACTTCGTCTCCCGGGTCAATGCCGACGTGGTCAACAAGCTGGTCAACCTGGCTTCTCGCAACGCCGGCTTTATCGCCAAGCGTTTCGACGGCAAGCTGGCCGATGTGTGCAGCGAACCCGAGCTCTATAACGAGTTCGCAAGCGCCAGCGCCGCCATCGCCGATGCCTACGAGGCCCGCGAGTTCAGCCGCGCCATCCGCGAGATCATGGCGCTGGCCGACAAGGCCAACCGCTACGTGGACGACAAGGCCCCCTGGGTCATCGCCAAGCAGGAAGGGGCTGACGCCCAGCTGCAGGACGTCTGCTCCGTCGGCATCAACCTGTTCCGGGTGCTGATGGCCTACCTCAAACCCGTCATGCCGCACCTGGCCGAGCGCGCCGAAGCCTTCCTGGGCGAGACCCTCAGCTGGGATGGCGTGGCCAAGCCGCTGACCAACCACCAGCTGGCCCCCTTCAAGGCGCTGTTCTCCCGCATCGAGCCTGCCAAGGTGGAAGCCATGGTGGAAGCCTCCAAGGAAGATCTCGCCAAGGAGCAGGCACCAAAAGCGACTGGTCCGCTGGCAGATGACCCCATCAGCGAGACCATCAGCTACGAGGATTTTGCCAAGATTGACCTGCGCGTCGCGCTGATCAAGAAGGCAGAAGCGGTTCCGGAAGCCGAGAAGCTGCTGAAACTTCAGCTCGACATCGGCGGTGAGACCCGTCAGGTGTTTGCCGGCATCAAGTCCGCCTACAACCCGGAAGATCTGGAAGGCAAGCTGACCGTGATGGTGGCCAACCTGGCCCCGCGCAAGATGCGTTTTGGCATGTCCGAGGGCATGGTGCTGGCCGCAGGCCCGGGCGGCAAGGATCTCTGGATCCTGGAGCCCCAGGAAGGCGCCCAGCCAGGCATGCGCGTCAAGTAAGCGCAGCCGACATCCCATTGAAAAGAGAGGCCCGGCGCCTCTCTTTTTTTATCCCCCTTTCTTCCCGCTAATCTTGGCGCAGCAACGCCATTCGCAGACCAATCAGCTCTGCCTGCCGACAGTCCAGCTGGCGCAACTGGCAGCGTATCGCCTCCTGCAGGGCGCGCACTTGCTTGCTCCGCCCCTTCTGGCGACGCAGCCGCCTGCGCCATTGCCGGGCGTCCTGCAACTGACCCAGCCTGTCCTGCCACTCGATCAGCATGGAGAGCCAGGCCGGATCGCCCTCCCCCTGTCCCACCAGCAGCTCCACCCCATAACGGGTCTGCTTCAGGACCAGCCGCAACCTGTGCCAGTGGCGCAGCCTCAGCCTGTTGCCGGCCGACGGTATCTCCAGCCCGGGCTCGGCCAGGCAGTCAGCCAGACCGAGCGCGAGATGCATCTGAAAAAGCGGCAGGGGATTGAAGTCGGCAGGGACTTGCAGCAGCCGATCCAGCCAGCGCGCCAGTCGCACCGTCAGCATGGGCACCCGGGGCATGGCCTCAGGGAGGGGCTTGCCACCAAAGTGCGCCGCATAGACCTGGGCATCCCGCAGGGCGGAGAGTCTACCCGCCGCGCGCATCAGTCGCCGCTCCAGCCCGGGCTCATGGATCAGGGGACGCCAGAGGGCGAGCAGGGCCAGCAGGCGACGGGTCGCAATCCGGTAGGCATGGACCTCCTCCTGCCCCGCCCGCTGGCGCAGGGCCAGGGTGGCGGCCCAGTATTGATCCATGAGACGGCGTGCCTGCTCTAGCCCCTTGCCCTGATCCATCATCTGCCGGCCTCCTGCCTGCTCAGTTGGTATGAAAACCGGAGCCCGTGGGGGGCAATGCCCGGGTGCACTCCATCTTGGTCACAGTGGCCGTTCGGGGCCCGTGCTCCAGCCAGCCCAGCATCATCTGCACCTTCTGCTCAGGGCCGGCGATGAGGATCTCCACAGAGCCATCCTCCAGGTTGTAGGCATGCCCCCTGAGCCCCAGCTGCAGTGCCCGCTCCCGGGTGAAGTAACGAAACCCCACCCCCTGTACCTGGCCCCACACTCGCACGACAAACGATTGCTCTCCCATTTATCACACCTTCCCCTTAAGAAATTTTCCCCCAAGGCGATAATGAGCACGACACTCTCTCTCCCTTGCAGGACGCAATACCATTATGAAAGAAGTTAAATTCCGGTGGGTTGACCGTTATCTCATTCACCTCACGATCAGCGAAAAATTTCTCATCACCTTCTGGTGCCCCTTGTTGTTCATCGCCTTTCTCACCTGGTACCTGCTGGCCGACGGCCATGATCAGCAGATGCAGATCCGGCTGGATCAACTCAAGCAACGGGTAGAGACCACGGCCCAGCTGATCACCCAGCAGCCCACCCTCACCCTGCCGGCCGAGCTCACCCTGGCGCCCTCCGGCAGTGCCGGTCTGATCCAGCAGGGTGATCGCTTTCAATATAGTGCCCAGGCCGGTCAAGCCGGTTTTGTCAGCGGCACCCTGGATGCCGGCAACTTTTCCATGTGGGATGGACAGGGGACGACCCTCACCATCATAGCCGTGCTGGCCGCCCTGCTCGCCCTCATCACCCACTATCTGATGACCTTCGTCTCCGGGGCCCTCTACTCCACCAACAAGGCACTGCAGACGGTGGCGAACGGGGATCTCACCTTCCGCCTCAACTTCTTCCCGGTGCGGGACGAGTTCTCCATCCTGGCGGGCAGCATAGACCGCTTCACCGATCGCCAGCACAAGATAGTGCAACTGGTGGAGGAGTCTGCCGAGGCGCTCACCCTGGCCGCCGACGAGTTCCGCGAGCATGCCAGCGACGGAGAGACCCTGGCCCGCGCCCAACGCCAGCACATGGACTCCCTGGCCGCCGCAATGGAGCAGATGTCGGCGGCAATCCGCGAAGTGGCCCGCAATGCCAACGACACCCTGCTGCAGACCCGCCAATCCAGCGAAGAGGCGGCCAACGGCGCCCAGCGGGTGGCTCGCACCATAGCCGCCATCCGTACCCTGGCTGACGAGATAGGCAACGCCTCAGGCGCCGTCGAGCGGCTGACCCACAATGCCAACCGCATCAACGAAGTGGTCAACGTCATCAACGCCATCTCCCAGCAGACCAACCTGCTGGCGCTCAACGCCGCCATCGAGGCCGCCCGGGCCGGCGAACAGGGCCGCGGTTTTGCCGTGGTGGCAGACGAGGTACGCACCCTCGCCAGCCGTACCCAGCAGGCCACGGTGGAGATCCAGCAGATGATTGAAGAGCTGCAGGCTGGCACAGGGGCGCTCAACGACATCATGGAGAAGACGGTCGGACGCGCCGCCAGCAGCCAGCAGCTCATCACAGAAGTGGGGCAGGACATCGACAAGCTGAGCAGCCACAGCGACGCCGTGCTGGAGATGAGCACCCAGATCGCCACCTCCAGCGAAGAGCAGAGCTCGGTAGCAGAAGAGATCACCCGCAACCTGGATCAAGTGCGCCACGAGGCCAGCCGGGTGGAAGAGTCCGCCAGCGCTTCGGTCGCCGGCACCACTGGCCTCAAGGCCACCGCCACCGAGCTCGGCCAGGCCATGACGGGCCTGCGGATCTGACGCCAGCCCAGTGTCACAGAAAGGCCATCTCGCGGATGGCCTTTTTTTATTCCCTTTCCTGGCCCCCTCGGGGCAATACAAGGTGCTTCGGTAAATGGTGCCTGGCCCCACAACCGCTGCGCCTATGCATTTATCGCTGCGACGCGGCTTGCGCACCAACCACAACAGCCCCTACTATATGCCCCCTTCTCTTTTTAGCATCGGCAACTACCCATGAGCGCTTCCATCTATCTCGTCAAAGGCCGCGAAAAATCCCTGCTGCGCCGTCACCCCTGGATCTTCTCCAAGGGGATCGACAAGGTGCAGGGCAACCCCATCGATGGCGATACCGTCGAGATCTACTCAAACGATGGCAAGTGGCTCGCCCGGGGCGCCTGGTCAGGCAGCTCCCAGATCCGTGCCCGGGTCTGGACCTTCGACAAGGACGAAACCGTCGATCTCGACTTCTTTATCCGTCGCCTCAAATATGCGCAAGAGTCCCGGGATCCGCTGATCAAGCGTCAGGGCCTCACCGGCTATCGCCTGTGCGCCGCCGAATCCGACGGCCTGCCTGGCCTGACCATAGACCGTTACGCCAACTTCCTGGTGTGCCAGATCCTCTCTGCCGGTGCCGAGTTCCAACGGGACCTTATCACCCAGGCCCTGCGTACCCTCTACCCGGAGTGCAGCATCTATGAGCGCTCCGACGTGGCGGTGCGCAAGAAGGAAGGGCTGAAAGAGCGCACCGGCGTCATCCATGGCGAGACCCCGACCGAGCCTGTGGTGATCGAGGAGAACGGCGGCGTCAAGATCCTGGTGGACATCCGCAACGGTCACAAGACCGGTTTCTATCTGGATCAGCGTGACAACCGCCAGGCGGCAGCCAAATACACCGAAGGCAAGCGGGTACTCAACTGCTTCTGCTACACCGGTGGTTTTGGCGTCTATGCCCTCAAGGGCGGCGCCAGGGAAGTGGTCAACGTGGATCTCTCCCAGAACGCCCTGGACATCGCCCGCCAGAACGCCGAGCTGAACGGCCTGGATACCAGCACCACCCAGTTCGTGCGCCACGACGTGTTCAAGCTGCTGCGGGAATACCGCGAGAAGGGCGAGAAGTTCGATGTGATCGTGCTGGATCCGCCCAAGTTTGCCGAGAGCAAGGCCCAGCTGCTGGGTGCCTGCCGCGGCTACAAGGACATCAACATGCTGGCGTTCCAGCTGCTGGCGCCGGGTGGCGTACTGCTGACCTACTCCTGCTCCGGCCTGATGGAGCAGAGCCTGTTCCAGAAGATAGTGGCCGATGCGGCGCTCGATGCCGGTCGCGATGCCCAGATCCTGGAGCTCTTGTCCCAGGCTTCCGATCACCCCATAGGGACCGCCTATCCGGAAGGCTTCTACCTCAAGGGGTTGGTGGTGCGTGCCCGCTAAGCCGCGCCAACCCGCGCTGGCACAGTGCCAGACCAGGGCTTGATGGCAAGCCATACCCTAGAGAAGGCCCGCTAGCGATAGCGGGCCTTCTCTGTTTTGTGCGCCCAAGAGATAACGAGGCTCACTCCATCTGTGCTCTCCTCAACTGGCCGCCACTCCTCCCGCCCCCTCGCCTTTCGCCAAGCTTCATGCTCACCGGCAGATGGCACTCACCAGCGGTGAAGATGGCCACTGACTTTATGCATAAACATGAAAATAAAATCACGACACTTGGAAAATTCTCGGGAAAATATCAGACAAAAACGCATCAAAACTCATTTCTGTGCATAAAACACGCTTCCCCCTCCCGACCATTCCCCGTCCGGTTTCAGTGCTGGGTTCGCTGCCTTCTGCCGGGATCTCGCGCCCGGCTCAGTCACGGGCCGGCGCCCCCAGGGGGAAGTAGTGGCGGTAGGGCCTCGCCTCATCCACCACCCGGACTATGGAGGGGTGACCCAGCAGACGGGCGCGGTAGGCACGCAGCCTGGTGAGTGAGTGCGGGATCTCATGGGCCCAGTCGGCATAGAAGAGCGAAGGGGCGGCGGCACAATCGGCCAGGGTGAACGCCTCCCCTGCCGCCCAGGTGCGTCCGGCGAGGCGCTGGTCCAGCCAGGGATAGATCTTGTCCAGCAGCTCCCTGGCCTGGGCAACGCCGTAGCCATCGTGATCCCCCGCCGGGCGCATCCTGTCCAGCACCACCTTCTGCATCGGCGTCATCACATAGTTGTCGAACAGGCGATCGAGCATGTGAACCTCGATCCCGTCCTCCCCTGCGGGCACCAGACAACGGGGGCCGGGATGCGCGCATTGGAGATATTCGATGATGGTGCTGCTTTCTATCAGGGTGCGCCCCTGATCCACCAGCACGGGAAAGCGCTTGAGGGGCCAGAGGCTGGCGAGTTCGGCCTTCACCGCCGCCGCCTCCAGGTTGAGGTAATCGAAGGGGACATCATTCTCGTAGAGGGCAATCAGCACCTTCTGGCTGTAGGACGAAAAGGGATGGGCATAGAGTTTCATCGGGCGTGCTCCTTGCATTCATGTGGACGACCTTCCTAGTCTAGATCCCCGTGTCTGCTCCTGACCTTCCCCCAGAGAGCAGGCGATTTTTGCGTGATAAATGCACATTCATGACGACAATCACACCCGTATGGCTCTCTTTTGGGTAGGGTGATCCCGCCTGCGGCAGCCAAGCCGAGGCAGCCGACCCATCAGGGTTGAAGGGCGGCACCACAACAAAAAATCGATGTCAGGCCAAGCTGAACATCACAAGGATCCCGTCATGAATCAATCATTGCCGCTGTTGACGCCGCTGCGGGGCATAGCAGCCCTGATGGTGGTGCTGTTCCATGCCCGCCTGTTGCTCTTTCCCCAGTGGATGGAGTCCATCGCAGGCCACACCCAACTCATCGAGAACGGCTACCTCTGGGTCGATCTCTTCTTTATTTTGAGCGGGCTGGTGCTGGCCCACGTCTACGGGGAGGCTTTCGCCCGCACGCCCCGCACCATCGGTTATGGCCGCTTCCTCTGGCTGCGGCTGACCCGGGTCTATCCCCTCTATCTGGTGACCCTGCTGCTGCTGGTGGGCTGGGAGCTTTACAAGGCCCGGCATGGGGTGGGCTTCTATGCCGGCCCCCTGTTCAAGATGTGGGAGTGGGAGGGCATGCCTCCCTTCGGCTCCCCCTTCACCCCGGCAAAGGCGCTGCCAAGCGCCTTCCTGCTGCTGCAGGTGGTGACGGATCAGGGGCTGACCTGGAACTTCGCCGCCTGGTCCCTGAGCGTGGAGTGGATAAGCTATCTGCTGTTCCCGCTGCTTATTCCGCTCGCCGTCACCCGCAGCCGCTGGAGCAACCTCGCCCCCCTGCTGGCGCTGACGGTACTGGCCTTTATCGTGCACAGTCGTGGCACCCTGGATGTCACCAGCGGCGTGTTGGCGGTGGGCCGAGGAGTGAGTGAATTCGTGCTCGGACTCTGGTTACTGCCAAGGGTCAGGGCCGCGCAATCCTTGCCCATGATGCAGCGGGATCTGCCGCTGCTGCTCGCCTTTATCCTCCCCTTCGTCTTGATGCAGTTCACCATGACGCCGCTGCTGACCCTGTTGCTGATAGGTGCTTACGTGCTGCTGATCTGGATTGCCGCCGCCCAGGGGGAGCGCCAGAGTCCGTTGCTGCGCCTGCTGGATAACCGCATCACCAACTGGCTGGGGGATCTCTCCTACTCCATCTACCTGCTCCATGCGCTGGTGCTGCTCACCGGCTGCGAGCTTGTCCACTATCTGGCGCCGGAGCTCACCGAGTGGTGGTATGCCCAGACCAACCCGCTGCTGGGGGTGCTGGCCACCCTGCTGATGCTCGCCGTGCTGATCGGTCTCTCGTCCCTCAGCTACACCCTGCTGGAGCGGCCACTGCAACGGCGCCTGCGCCGGCTCGGCAAGGTTCGCCAGCCGGCGATGGGGCAAGCCGGGTAAGAGCCCGGTATAAAGATGGCCCCGACGTGAGCATGGCTCGCCCTCGGGGCAACACAGGGGGAGATGCCTTGCCGCCAGCTCATGGCATAAGGCCGCTCCCTCTCTTTTTTGCCCACCAATCCCCTGCGTTTTGTGTGAATTCCAGTTCGAACCAGAGAGGGCATTTGTGGCATAATGCCCCGTCCTGTGGCCCTTGGCGGGGCTGCGCTGGCGCACCATGTCGCCCCTCCTTCCCCGTCCTGTCCGGCAGCCTTGCGTGACATCGCAGCCTCCCAAGGCAACCAGGGCCACCCGAATTTCACGCGCTTGAGCGCGCATTTGACGGCTCCACAGAGCCTCTGCACTGTTTGCACAAACAAGGGGTAAGCATGTCTTCCATTCGTCTGACCCAGTACAGCCACGGCGCTGGCTGTGGCTGCAAAATCTCCCCCAAGGTGCTCGACACCATTTTGAAGAGCCAGATCCCGGGCTTTGACGATCCAACCCTGATCGTCGGCAACAGCAGCAAGGATGACGCCGCCGTGGTGGACATAGGCAACGGTCAGGGCATCGTCTCCACCACCGACTTCTTCATGCCCATCGTCGATGATCCCTTCACCTTCGGTCGCATCGCCGCCACCAACGCCATCAGCGACATCTATGCCATGGGCGGCAAACCCATCGTCGCCATCGCCATCCTCGGCTGGCCCATCAACACGCTCGCACCTGAAGTGGCCCAGCAGGTGATCGACGGCGGTCGTCAGGTGTGTCACGAGGCGGGCATTTCCCTGGCCGGTGGTCACAGTATCGATGCGCCCGAACCCATCTTCGGCCTCGCGGTGACCGGCATAGTGCCGCTGGGTGCCATCAAGCAGAACGACACCGCCCAGGTGGGTGACGTGCTCTATCTCACCAAGCCCCTTGGCATCGGCATCCTCACCACGGCCCAGAAGAAGGGCAAGCTCAAACCCGAGCACGAGCAGCTGGCCCCCGAGGCCATGTGCACCCTCAACAAGATTGGCCAGCAGTTTGCGGCCCTGCCCGGCGTGCACGCCATGACGGACGTCACCGGCTTCGGGCTGGCCGGCCACCTGCTGGAGATGTGTGAAGGCTCAGGGGTGTGCGCCCGCCTCGACTTCAAGGCGCTGCCTCTGCTGGACGAGGTGGATCACTACCTGAATGAGGGTTGCGTGCCGGGTGGCACCCTGCGCAACCACGACTCCTATGGCCACAAGCTCGATGCCATGGACGATCGCACCCGCAACATACTGTGCGATCCCCAGACCAGCGGCGGCCTGCTGGTGGCCGTCGGTCAGGAAACCGAGGCCGAATTCCTCGCCATTGCCGAGCAGGCCGGGCTGAGCCTCTCCCCCATTGGCCGCTTGCAGGCACGCGATGGCGCGCGCTTTATCGAGGTCATCCAATGAGTGCCCTGCGATTTGTTGCCCGGACGGTTCTGATCTCTCAGGGGGCTGCGCGATGAGTGAACTGCCGCTCGAAACGAACCTGGCGCGCATCTTCCTGGAAGACGTGCCCCTCATCGATCTGCGCGCCCCCGTCGAATTCCAGGAAGGGGCCTTCCCCAACGCCGTCAGTCTGCCGCTGATGACGGATGACGAACGCGCCCAGGTGGGCACCTGTTACAAGCAGCAAGGTCAGGCAGCGGCCATCGAACTCGGCCACAAGCTGGTGGGGGGCGCCGTGCGCGCCGCCCGTATCGAAGGATGGCTGGCGCAGTTGCGTCAGCAGCCCGATGCCCTGCTCTACTGTTTTCGCGGCGGCCTGCGCTCCCAGACGGTGCAGCAGTGGCTGCATGAGGCCGGGGTCACCCGCCCGCGGGTGGCCGGCGGCTACAAGGAGCTGCGCCGCTTTCTCATCGATACCCAGGAGAGCGCCAGCGCCCAGTGCCACTGGCACGTATTGACCGGCATGACAGGCTCAGGCAAGACCCACATGCTGGCCGACATTGCCCAGTCGGTGGATCTGGAAGGACACGCCCACCACAGGGGATCCTCCTTTGGTCAGTTGCCGGGGGGGCAGCCCAGCAACATCAACTTCGAGAACCGGCTGGCCATAGAGCTGCTCAAGCGCCGGCACAGGGGTGAACATGCCTTCGTGGTGGAAGACGAGAGCCGCCTCATCGGTCGCTGCGCCCTGCCTCTCAACCTCTATGAGGCCATGTGCCAGGCCCCCCTGGTGGTGGTAGAGGTACCCCAGGAGGAGAGAGCCGAGCAGATCCGGGTGGATTACGTGCAGGATCTCTGGCAACGCTATCTGGAGATGCACGGCGGCGAGGCGGGCTGGCCGCTGTTTGCCGGCTACCTGACCGATGCCCTTGCCCGGCTCAAACGCCGCCTCGGGGACAAGGATCACCGGGAGCTGGATGGCTTGATGCAGGCCGCCCTCAAGGAGCAGGCCAGCACGGGAGATACGGCGCTGCACCTCGCCTGGATCCGCCTGCTGCTGACCCGATACTATGACCCCATGTACCTCTATCAGCTGAACAACAAGCGCGAGCGGATCCAGTTTCGCGGTGACAAGCAGGCCTGCCTCGCCTACTTCGCCGAGCTGCACGCCCGTCAGACCCATCAGGAGAGTCCCACATGTTGAAGTTCGAGGTGATCCCGGTCACCCCTTTCGCCCAGAATTGTTCCCTCATCTGGTGTGACGAGACCCATCAGGCGGCGCTGATTGACCCCGGTGGCGAGGCACAGAAGCTGCTGGCGGCCATCGCCAGGCGGGGGCTGACCCTGACCCATATACTGCTGACCCACGGGCATCTGGATCACGTGGGGGCGGCGGCCGAGCTTCGCGAGAAAACCGGCGTGGCAATCACGGGGCCCCACAGGGAGGATGCCTTCTGGCTCGACATGCTGCCCCAGCAGAGCCAGATGTTCGGCTTTGCCCATGCTCCGGCCTTTACACCGGATGGCTGGCTTGAGCAAGGTGACAAGGTGCAGGTAGGGCGGTGCGAGCTGGAGGTCTATTTCTGCCCGGGCCACACCCCGGGACACATAGTGCTGCTCAGCCAGGCCGAGCGACTCGCCTGGGTGGGAGACGTGCTCTTTGCCGGCAGCATAGGGCGCACCGACTTTCCCCGTGGCGATCACGCAACCCTGATCAAGTCGATCACCGAGACCCTGCTGCCCCTTGGGGATGACATCGTCTTCGTGCCCGGTCACGGCCCCAGCTCCACCCTGGGCCGCGAGAAGGCGAGCAATCCCTACCTGACGCAGCCTATCTGGTAATCCCCCCGCTCCTCACGGGTGTCCCACTGGCTCTTGAGGCGCAAGATCTCCGGCATGATCTCGAGAAAGCAGGCGAGCAGCCGGGGATCGAAGTGCTGGCCGGCGCCATCGCGCATGGTGGCCAGCACCCTGTCCAAAGGCCAGGGCTCCTTGTAGGGGCGACGCACGCTCAGGGCGTCAAACACATCGGCGATGGCCACGATCCGCGATGCCTCGGGGATCTCCTCGCCGCTCTCGCCGGCGGGGTACCCCGAGCCGTCCCATTTCTCGTGGTGATGCAGGGCAATGTCCGCCGCCATGCGAAAGATGGGCGCGTCGGAGCGCTTCAGGATCTCGTAACCGATGCGCGGGTGACTGCGCATGATGACCCACTCCTCCTCGGTGAGGGGACCGGGCTTCTTGAGGATATGATCGGGGATACCAATCTTGCCCATGTCGTGCATAGGGGCCGCCAGCTCCAGCAGATCCGACTGCTCCGGGCTCCAGCCAAGCGCGTCGGCCAGGGCTCGGGCATAGGCGGCCATGCGCCAGATATGTACCCCGGTGTCGGTGTCGTTGTAGTGGCCCGCCTCGCTCAACATCACGATGGCGGTGCGATAGCTGCGCTCGAGCTGATCGAGACGCACCAGGGAGAGGTGGTTGCGCACCCGGGCGCGCACCGTGCTCGGGCAGACCGGCTTGTAGATGTAATCCACCCCGCCTGCCTCGAACCCCTGGCTCTCGCTGTCTGCGTTGTCGCTCGCCGTGATGAACAGCACCGGGATCCCGGCGTGGGCCGGATCGGCCTTGAGCCGACGGCACACCTCGTAGCCATCCATATCGGGCATTCGCACGTCAAGCAGGATCAGGGCCGGCTCGTGGCGCCCCACGGCAGCCAGCCCCTCCTCACCCCCCTTGGCAAAGAAGAGGTTGTACTCCTCCTTGAGGATTTGCCGCAGCAGCCCGAGGTTGCTCGGCTCGTCGTCGATGATCAGCACTCGCGGTCGATTCATGGGGCAGGCTCCTCCCGATCCTCCAGATAATCCTCCAGCTTGCGGGTGGCGAACGGGATATCGAACAGCTCCAGGGCCGCACTTATCTCGCTCACCAGCTCGCCAGGCAGGTAACTCCTGGCCTGGCTCAGCGCCGGCTCAATCAGATCCAGATCCTCGCTCACCAGGGCCTGATGCAGGGCGTGCAAACACACCTCCCGCACTTCCCCCTGGGCCAGCGGGGAGCTGACGGCGCCCGGCTCGCGCCCGGCATAGGTGTCGATGGAGTGTTGTGCCCGCTCCAGCGCCTCGAGGAAGGGAGCGATGAGCTGACTGGTGTCGCCCCCCTGCTCGATGGCCTCGTTCAACTCGGCACTGATGCGCGCCACATCGGTGAGCGACAGGCTGCCCGCCACCCCCTTTATCTTGTGTGTCAGGCTCGCGGCCGCATCGGTCTCGTGCTGGGCGATGTAGTCCGGCAACACGGTGCCGACCGTCATGTAGTCATCGCGAAAACGGCGCAGGTACTTGAGATAGACCGAGGCTTCACCCCAGTTGCGAAGTCCGGTATCGATATCAATGCCGGCCACCGGCTCCTGGGCGAGTGGCTCGTCGCTCACGGCGAGCGGCAAGACACTGTCCGGGAGATAGCGCAGCAGGGTCGCGATGAGCTGCTCCACATCGAGCGGCTTGGCGATGAAATCGTTCATGCCACTGGCCAGCGCCGCCTCGCGCTGATCCTTGAACACCCCGGCGGTGAGAGCCAGCACGGGAGTCTCCTCCCGCCCCGGCAGCTGGCGCAGGCGACGGGTCGCCTCGTAGCCATCCATCACCGGCATCTGCACGTCCATGAGCACCAGATCGATGCGCCGCACCGGATCGGCGAGACAAGCCAGGGCCCGCTCCCCGTCGATGGCGGTGATCACCTCGGCCCCCTCCCGTTGCAGCAGGCGGGTCGCCACCTCCAGGTTGATGTCGCTGTCATCGACCAGCAGTACCTGTACATCCGGCAGGCGCAGACGGCGCTGACCGCTCTCCAGCGGCTCCACGTGCTCGCGCTTCTCGTGGATGAGGCGTGCCACCGCGTTGTAGAGGCTTGAGCCGGTCACCGGCTTGTGCAGCACCAGATCCACCTGCTCCGAGCCGGGGCGACGCATCAGCTCGTCCTGGGAATAGGCGGTCGCCATGATGATGATGGGTGAGCGCTCCTGTAGCTCGAAGGCACGGCGAATCGCCACGCAGGTCTCGAGCCCATCCATGCCCGGCATGATCCAGTCGAGCAGGATCACGTCGAAACGCTCACCCTGACGCAGCAGATGGTGCAGGGCCTGCTCACCGGATTCCACCACCCGTGACTGCCAACCGAGGGAGCCCACCGTCATCGCCAGGGTGTCGCGGGTCACCTGATTGTCGTCAGCAATCAGCAGTGAAACGTGCTGCAGTCGCTCATTGAAGGCCTCGGGGCGCTCCACCTGCTCCAGCCGGACGCGGAACCAGAACTCGCTCCCCTTGCCCAGTTCGCTGGTGACGCCAATGTCGCCCCCCATCAGGTTCACCAGACGACGGCTGATGGTCAGGCCAAGCCCGGTCCCCCCGAAACGGCGGCTGGTGGAGGAGTCGGCCTGGGAGAAGGCATTGAAGATGTGAGCCTGCTGCTCGGGGGGAATGCCTATCCCGGTGTCGCGCACCCGAAACAGCAAGGTGGCCATGCCGTCTTGCTCGGCCTCCAGCTCGACCTTGACCTCCACCTCCCCGCGCTCGGTGAACTTGATGGCATTGCCGGTCAGGTTGAGCAGCACCTGCTCGAGGCGCAGGGCATCCCCAATCAGATGGGCCGCCTGCTCGGGCGCGCTGCTTACCACCAGCTCGAGGTTCTTGTCGCCGACACAGGTAGACATGATGGCCGCCACGTGATCGAGCACCTCTTCCAGGCTGAATGGCGCCCGCTCGAGCTCGAGCCGGCCCGACTCAATCTTGGAAAAATCGAGGATGTCGTTGATGATCCCGAGCAGCGCCTGCCCGGCCTGGTGGATCTTGCGCACCAGAGCATGCTGACCATCGTCGAGCCTTCCCTGCTCGAGCAGGTAGGTCAGTCCCATGATGGCGTTCATGGGGGTACGGATCTCGTGGCTCATGTTGGCGATGAAATCCCCTTTGACCTGCGCCAGCCTGGCCGCCTCCTGCTGCGCCAGCTGCTCCCGATGCCGGCTGCGCACCAGCGAGGCTACTCCGGCACCGAACAGCAACAGCAAGATGGCGCAGGTGGCCGAGATGATCCCCCAGATGTGAGTACGAATGGCCAGCAGCTCGCTGCGCGGCACCAGAGAAGCGGCTTTCCAGGTCAGCTGATCGTGATTCTGCGCCGGGTACAGGGTGGTCCAGCTCCACAGTCCGTCGGCAGACTCCATCTGGCCGCTGGAAGCGCCCCAGAGTGCCTGCCAGGCCTGGGGGGAAGCGTGCCTCAGGGTGAGATCCGGGCGTTCGAGCATGAAGCCCCACTCCTGGGATGGGTCCGGGCTACGCAGCCAATAACCGTCCTGGTTGAACAACATGGTGTGATCGGCGGCCTTGCCACTGCTGTTGGCGAACACCTTGAGCATACGGCTGGCCTGCACGTTGATAAGCAGCAAGCCCAGATCGCGATCTCCCAGGCGCAGGCGCTTGGCAATACGGATCATGGGGTTGAAGGGGCGATCGATCACCCCCTGCTCGACGTTGAGATCGAGCGGGGAGACGTAGACTCGCTCCCAGGGCAGCGCCATGGCATCGCGAAAATAGTAACGCTCCCCCTTGTTTTGCAGCTGGTCGTCAGCCACACGCTGCAGATGCTGGCCCTGACGATTGAACCGCACCAGCTCCATGCCATCCGGCGCCAGCCAACGCACCTGGGCATAGTCGGGATTGCGGTTCATCAGAACGGTAAACTGGGCGGCAATGTTGTCACGCTCGTCGCGACCCGCCGCCTCGAGCAGGATAGGCTCTTCAGACATGCTACGCACATGGCGCAGCGGCACCGCCAGCTCGTCGTCGAGGCGGCCGCTGGCGAGCGCCAGGAAGGTGCTCTCATCGCTGCGAACACGGTAGAGCTCGCGCTCGATCAGTGCATTGCCCAGCAGATAGCCCCCCGCCAGGACCAACAGCAGGATAGGTGAAAACAGCAGGAAATATGCCCGTACGATTCCCTTCATAACGGTCAACATCACCCCAAAAAAGTGGACTTGCCCGAGTACCTTGTGGACATCAGAGCACCACAACGGGTGTCCTGCTGTCAATCATGCCTTCAAGTAAAGACCAATAGTGCTGTTTGAGTATTTTATTTTGTGGGTAAAAATGCTGTAAAAACAAAGAGGCCACCCGATTGGGTGGCCTCTTTACAGGAAAGTTCGTTGTCGATTAGACGCGAACGAAATCCAGGTGAACCAGCTTGTAGCGAACCGGGTGACGCTGGATAGCCTTCACGTTCACTTTGACTTCTTCACCGTTGATGACCAGGGTCAGCTCGGAGGAGTAGAACTCCGGCTTCTCTTGGGCCAGGATCAGCTTTTTGTGGTCCAGGGTAACGGACACAGCTTCTTTGCCTGCACCGTAAACGATGGCAGGAACTTGGTCAGCATGACGCAGGCGGCGGCTCGCACCTTTCCCCAGGTCAGAACGGACTTCAGCTTGGAATACGAAAGACATAGTGGTTATCTCTTTTAAGATGAATATATGGTGTTGACTGCGACCGGTCAGCACCTCGCAAAACGAGCGCGAATACTAGCATGGGCCTGGGGTGGATACAAGGGACGCACGACGCGTCATTCGCGCCTCCCCACAGCGGCATCGGATCTTATCCGAATGCGCCTCAGCGCCCCTGCTCCAGACGAGCAAACTGCTGCTGGCGCTGGGCCGGGCTCATGGCGTCAAACTGGGCCAGGGTCTCGGCCTTGGGGCAGTAGAGGCGCTGGCCTGTCTGTACCCTTATTCCCTTGCCCATACCGGGGCGATTCTCCTCCACCAGCGCCAGCAGATAGCTGTAGGTATCAGACCCGCTACCCACCTGTGCCTGAAGCTGGCTGGCGATGCGCCAGAGCGTCTCCCCCGCCGCCACCTGGTGACAGACTCGCGATGCCCCTCCCGCCGCGGTCGCGGACAGGGTCAACGTGGTTCCCTCGGCGCCCTGGCCGAGGGTGGCGAGCTGCACGGCACCGAACTGAGCGGAAGCCCCCAGGGGGATGGGCGCAGCCCGCCCCATCAGGTTGGCCAGCAGCGGCTCGCTCTGGGGCATCCGCCCCCTCCCCGCATTCGAACCCGGCAAGGAGAACTCGGCGATAAAGGCCGCCCCTCCCTGATCCTCAGGGGCGAGAGAGCCACTGGCGACGGGCTGCACGGCCGAATGGGGGGCCATGCCATAGGCCATCTCATCGATGCGCTTGAGCCTGGCCAGATAGGCCTTGGATAGCTGGGCCTCCCCTTCGAACAGATCGAAGGGGGGCACCAGACGGGCGGGAAACAGGATCTGCCAGTGGCCGTTCTTCTTCTTTTGTTCGAGCGGCGGGAACTGGTTGCCCCGCCAGGCCACGAAGATGGGAGGCACGGCCCTGTGCACCGGGTAGTAGTCCGGGTTGAGCTGCACCCAGGTTTGCTCCGCAATGGGCTGATAGCCGCTGATGTTGACCAGCGCAACCCCCAACCAGATCCCCAGCATATGACGGCCTCCCTTCCCTTCAAACCCGGTCTGTTTTCACTCTATCCAATAAAACAGATAGATAGCAGCTTAGCACTGGGCTATGGCGCTCTGCACCCGTTTATCCGAGATGGGGTACGGTGTCCCCAGCTGCTGGGCGAAGAAGGAGACTCGCAGCTCCTCTATCATCCAGCGGATATTGGCCACCTCGGGGGGGATCGGCTGGGATTTCGGGATCTTGGCGAGCAGCGCCTTGTAGTCGCTCTCGACACTCTGCACCTTGAGCATATGGACCCTGTCCCGGTTGGGATCGATGGCCAGCTTCTCCAGGCGCCGCTCGATGGCGCGCAGGTAGCGCAGCAAGTCAGGCAGCCGCTGCCAGCCAGTCTCGGTCACGAAGCCCTTGTGGATGAGGTTGCCGAGCTGCTGCTGGATGTCGGACATGGCAAAGGCGGTGTCGAGCTGCATCTTGCCCTTGAGCCGCTTCTTGATCTCGTGGGAGAGGGTCAGCACGGCTTCCACCTGTTTGGCCACCTCTACCACCGCATCGTTTAGCTCGGCGCGGACATACTCCTTGAGCGCCTCGAAACCGGCCTCGTCCCAGGCCAGGCCACCGTGCTGCTCGATGAGCTTGTCACAGCCACAGGCGATGCAGTCGTCGATGAGATCGCTCACCTTGCCGAAGGGGTTGAAGTAGAGCCCGAGCTTGGCCTTGTTCGGCAGCTTCTCCTGCAGATACTTGATGGGGGACGGCACGTTGAGCAGCACCAGCCGGCGCTGGCCCGCCCACATCAGCTGCTGCTGGGCCACCGGGCTCTCCACCAGCTGGATGGCGACCGAGTCCTTCTGATCCACCAGGGTCGGATAGGCCTTCACCTCGAAGCCGCTGCGCTTCTGGCTGTACTCCTTCGGCAACTCGCCAAAGCTCCAGAGGGTCAGACCCGACTGTTCGATATCATCATCCGCCACCTGGGAGAGGGTCTCCTGCACCTTGCCGCGCAGCGACTCTTTCAGCAACTCCAGATCCTTGCCCTCGGCGATAGGCTTGTGCTTGTCGTCCACCACCCGGAAGGTGAGTTTCAGGTGATCGGGCACCGATGCCCAGTCCCAGGCTTCCCGGGGCACGGTGACACCTGTCATGCGACGAAGTTGACGCTCCATCTCGTCCAGCAGCGGCCCCTGCTCGGGATTGAGGGTGGCGAGTAGCGCATCGGCGTAGTTCGGCGCTGGCACGAAGTTCTTGCGCATCGGCTTTGGCATCGACTTGATGAGGGCGACCAAGAGTTCATGACGCAGCCCCGGGATCAGCCACTCGAACCCTTTGACTTCCACCTGGTTCAAGAGCGGCAGCGGGATATGCAGGGTCACACCGTCCGCCGCCTCCCCCGGCTCGAACTGGTAGGTCAGTTTGAGCTTGAGGCGCCCCTGTTGCCAGAAGTTGGGGTAGTCGAGATCGCTGATGTGGGCGGCATCCCCCTTCATCAGCATCTCTTTCTCGAAGTTGAGCCGCTCGGGATCCTGCTTTTGCGCCTCCTTCCACCACTTGTCGAAGTGGCGAGCGGAGATCACCTCCTCCGGCAGGCGGGCGTTGTAGAAGCGGAACAGATCCTCGTCATCCACCAGGATGTCGCGCCGACGGGATTTGTGCTCCAGCGCCTCCACCTCGGCCAGGAGCTTGCGGTTCTCGCCAAAGAAGCGATGGCGGGTCTCGAAATCCCCCTCCACCAGGGCGCGGCGAATGAAGAGCTCGCGGCACTGGGCCGGATCGATGCGGCTGAAGTTGATGGTGCGCTCGGCAACCAGGGTCAGGCCATAGAGGGTCACCTTCTCCTTGGCCATCACGGCGCCGTTTTTCTTCGACCAGTGGGGATCGCTGTGGTGCAGCTTGATGAGGTGCGCCGCCAGCGGCTCCACCCACTCGGGTTCAATCTTGGCGTTGATGCGGGCGTAGAGGCGGGAGGTCTCCACCAACTCTGCGGCCATCACCCACTTGGGCGGCTTCTTGAACAGACCCGAGGCCGGGAACAGGTGGAAGCGGCCGTTGCGGGCGCCGAGGAACTCGGGCTTCTCCAGATCCTTGTTGCCGATGTGGCTCAAGAGGCCGGTCAGCAGGGCGCAGTGCACCGTCTTGAAATCCGCCGGTTCATGGTTGGCTTTAAAACCAAGCTCTTTCACCGTCTGGCGCAGCTGGAAATGAATGTCCTGCCACTCGCGCACCCGCAGGTAGGAGAGAAACTCCTTCTGGCACATGCGGCGGAACGGGTTGCTGCCGAGGGCATCCTGCTGCTCTTTCAGGTAGTTCCAGAGATTGACGAAGGCGAGGAAGTCGGAATCCTTGTCCTCGAAGCGCCTGTGCTGCTCGTCGGCGGCCTGCTTCTTCTCCATGGGCCGCTCGCGGGGATCCTGAATGCTGAGGCCCGCGGTGATCACCATCACCTCGCTCAGACAGCCGGTTTGCGCCGCCGTGATCACCATCTTGGCGAGCCGCGGATCGAGCGGAATGCGCGACAGCTGACGACCGGTCTCGGTCAACTGCAGTTTGGGCTCCTGATCCCGGGTGCCAGGCAGCTCCTTGACCGCCTCCAATTCTTTCAAGAGGGTCAGGCCATCCTTGATATGACGCGACTCCGGCGGCTCGACGAAGGGGAAGGCCTCCATGTTGCCAAGGCCGAGCGCCAGCATCTGCAGGATGACGGAGGCCAGGTTGGTGCGAAGGATCTCGGGGTCGGTGAAGGCCGGACGATTGTTGAAATCCTCCTCCGAGTAGAGGCGGATACAGATACCGTCCGCTACCCGGCCGCAGCGACCCTTACGCTGGTTGGCGCTGGCCTGGGAGACCGGCTCGATAGGCAGGCGCTGCACCTTGGTGCGCCAGGAGTAGCGGCTGATGCGGGCGGTACCCGGATCGATGACGTAGCGAATGCCCGGCACCGTCAGCGAGGTCTCCGCCACGTTGGTGGCGAGCACGATACGCCGCCCGGCGTGTTGCTGGAACACCTTGTTCTGCTCGGCGTTGGAGAGGCGGGCGTAGAGCGGCAACACCTCGGTGTCCCGCAGATTGAGCTTGCGCAGGGCATCGGCGGTATCGCGAATTTCCCGCTCGCCGTTCATGAAGATAAGGATATCCCCCAGCCCCTCCCGGGCCAGCTCCTCCACCGCATCGAAGATCCCCTGCAGCTCGTCGCGCTCCTCCAACCCCTCGCTCTTGTCGCCGCTCTTTTTATCAGCAAACAGCGGGCGATAGCGCACCTCCACCGGGTAGGTGCGCCCTGAGACTTCTATGATGGGCGCCTGGTTGAAATGGCGGGAGAAGCGCTGGGGATCGATGGTGGCCGAGGTGATGATCACCTTGAGATCCGGGCGCTTTGGCAGCAGTTGTTTCAAGTAGCCCAGGATGAAGTCGATGTTGAGGCTGCGTTCGTGGGCCTCGTCGATGATGATGGTGTCGTACTGGGTGAGCATGCGGTCGTGCTGGATCTCCGCCAGCAGGATACCGTCTGTCATCAGCTTGATGTGGGTCTGCTCGCTCACCTGATCGGTAAAGCGCACCTTGTAGCCTACGTAGTGGCCGAGCTCGGACTCCATCTCTTCCGCAATACGGGCGGCGACCGTGCGGGCCGCGAGGCGCCGCGGCTGGGTGTGGCCGATGTAGCCCTTGACCCCGCGCCCGAGCGAGAGGCAAATCTTGGGGATCTGGGTGGTCTTGCCCGAGCCGGTTTCGCCCGCGATGATCACCACCTGATGTTCGCTGATCGCCTTGGCGATCTCCGCCTGCTTCTGGCTGACCGGCAGGTTGTCCGGATAGGTGACCCTGGGCACGCCCGCCAGACGGGACTGGTAACGCCCTTCGGCCACATCCAGATCCGCGGCTATGGTCTCGAGCACGGCGGCTTGTTTGCCCTCCGGCAGCTTCTTGACCCCGTGCAGACGGCTGGAGAGGCGGCGGGCGTCGAGGTTCATGCAGGCAGAGAGACGGCGGCGCAGCGCCTCGATAGAGAGAGACAAGGTAGGAATTCCTTAAATAAGTGCCCAGAGGGGCCATATCGATTAGCTGGGAGCGATCCTAAAGAGCGAGCGGGGGCGGTGCAAGCCTTAAAGCGGCACCTGCCAGGTTCAAAGCCGCGGCGGGCAATAAAAAGAGCAGGCACCCGGCCTGCTCCCGATGATCCGGCGAAACCGGATCAGACCCTGGCCTGATGCACGAAGCAGGTACCAAGCTGGGCGTGAATGGCCTGCATCACGTTGTGGCGGCTGATCACCCCGAGCAGGCGACCCTCCTCCACCACGGGATAGATCTTCGGCTTTTGGCCCATCATCATCTCCGCCAGATCCAGGATGCTGGTGTCCGGCCCCACGGCCAGCACCTCCTTGCGCATCACATCCTTGACCTGGGCCACCTGTTCGCAGTGATAGGCCTCTTTCAACATGACGGCAATGCAATCCTGCTCGGACACCCAGCCAATCAGGTGCCCCAGGCTGTCCACCACGGGGCCGCCGAGCTGATGACTGTTGAGAAACTTGGTGACCGCATTTTGCACCATCATGTCCGCGCTGAACGTGATGGGCTTGGTCTGCATATAATCCCTTGCCTTGAGTGATTCCATGACGCTTCCCCCGACAGGCCTCCCGACGGGAGGCGCGAGCCGGGCACTATGTCCGGCTCACTCCAAGCATAGCTGGTGCCTATCAGGAGATGGATTGCAGCAACAGCAGCAGCTCGTTCTGGCTGTGGCAATCGGTCTTCTTGAACACCCCCTTGAGAGTGGAACGCACGGTTTCCACCTTGACGCCGCGCAGTTCGGCGATGTCGTTGCTGCTGTAGCCCTTGCTCATCAGCACCAGCAGCTCCTTCTCCCCTATGGTCAAGGGATAGAGGCTGGCCAGCGCCTCTATGTCCGGGTTGAAGGAGTGCTCGGGATCGCGCAATACCACTTCCACATAACGCTCGAAGCGGCTGAGCCCGCTCATCAGGGTGCACTGGATCAGCAGGGGCCTGAGGTTGGACTGGCGGGGAATGGACATATAGGCGCTGGCGCCTGGCAGCAAATAGGCAAAGCCATTCAAGGTCTCCTTGAGCTGGCGTTGCTGCTCCTTATTTTGCAAAGAGAAAATACCATTGACCGCCCGCAGCTCGACGTTTTCATCGGCGATGCGGTTGAACGCCACATTGGAATAATGAATATGCCCCTTGTCATCTATGATGGCGCTGGGTTTATTATGGTTTTTCACCAGTTGCTGCAGCTGATAGTTCTGGGTTTCTAGGGCCAGCAGGTTCCAATAATGCTGGCTCCAGGCGGCCAGACCAGAATAGATCTCTGTCAACGAGCTGAGATCCCGGCTGCTGAAGTCGTCCTGGGTGGCGCCGCGGTAACTGCACAGGGTGCTGAGACCCCGCCCCTTCACCCGGCAGACGCCGCCCGCCGCAAACTGGGCACCGAAGCTGGCCAGCAGCCCCACCGAGCTGGAGATGGTATTGGCACTGACGATCCCCTGGCAGCCCTTGTCCAGATAATGATTGAACCACACATCCTGGCGATGGTGTTGCACATAAAATTGCTGCTGGGCCTCGGTCAGACCGCTGGAGAAGAGCTTTATTCCGTCGCTCTTGTCATCATCCCGCAATAAAAACAGGGATGAACTGCCGGACAGGTCGGCGCGAAATTGGTCCACCACCAACTTAATGTCAGAATCATTAATACCGCACTCGTATAACTGGCTGATATAGGGCGATATCCTTTCTTTCTCTAATGCCTTCACACCCGAACTCCTAATTCTTATTTTTATTGAAGTGGCATCTTACTCCGCAATGAGATACTCGAAAAGTAGTCAAATGAACAAAGGCTTTATGACCATTTCATAAATAGTTATAAGAAAGCCTCCCTCGATGAGGGCCGTGAAAATGTTTAAATCCGGGCTCAGGTTTTCCGCTTTTTTGGTCGTTATGGAAAAGCTTTATTTACCCGCTCTGCCCTTCCTGCCACCTCGCCTCTCTTGCCATGACTGTCCCTGCGCAGCCGCTCTGTCACGGCCAGAGAGCTGCCCACAGTGCCGCCATCGCCCTCTCCCATAGAAAAGCCTCATACGGATTCCATTATCATCGAATGTTGCCTTTTGGTGTATTTGTTGTTTCCATTTTGAGATGGTGTCGATATTGTATATACAAATGCAGTCATCAAGGGAGTTGAACCATGTGGATCACAAGGAGAGGAAATGGAACCTGAACACGCACTTGCCGCCCCTGCCCGCTCAGGGGCTGGCATCAAACTGCTGCTGACCAGTGTGCTCGGCATCACCATCTTTTTCGTGCCCTTCGAGCTCGCGGGGCGCAGCACCATACTGGTGGATCACCTGGCGGGCTTCCTGATGGCGCAGCGCCCGCTCACCCTGGGGCTCATCCTGCTGCTGATCGCCTATGGCGCCATCAGCCCGCTGCTGGATGGTCGCTGGCGCGCCCGCCCCATCGACAGGGTGCTGAGCCTGTTCAAGCTGCTCGGGCTGGGGCTGGCCATCATGTATGTGGCAGGCTGGGGCCCCGCCTGGCTGATGACGCCGGATCGCCTGCCCTTCCTCTTTGACAAGCTGGCCATGTCGGTGGGGCTCATCGTGCCCATAGGCGCCATGGCCCTCACCTTCCTGCTGGGCTTCGGCCTGCTGGAGCTCATCGGTGTGCTGATGCAGCCGGTGATGCGCCCCCTCTGGCGCACCCCGGGCCACTCCGCCATCGATGCGGTCGCCTCCTTCGTCGGCAGCTACTCGGTGGGCCTGCTCATCACCAACCGGGTCTTCCTCGCGGGCAAGTACACGGTACGGGAAGCCGTCATCATCGCCACCGGCTTCTCCACCGTCTCCGCCGCCTTCATGATCATTGTGGCCAAGACCCTCAACCTGATGGGGCACTGGAACTTCTACTTCTGGTCCACCCTGGTGATCACCTTCGTCATCACCGCCATCCTGGCCCGGGTCCCCCCCATCAGCACCATGGCTCATCAAGGAGAAACCGACGAGCCGCTGCCGGCAGGCATGAGCCGCTGGCAAGCGGCGCTCGCCTCCGGGCTCACCCAGTCCAGCCAGGCGGATCCCGTGCTGCGGCAGTTGCAGGACAACCTCAAAGATGGCCTCTACATGGCCGCCGCCGTGGTGCCCACCATCTTGTCCGTCGGCCTGCTAGGGCTGCTGCTGGCCCAGCACACGCCGCTGTTCGATCTGCTGGGCTGGCTGCTGTGGCCCCTCACCTGGCTGCTGGATCTGGGAGAGCCGCTGGAGACAGCAAGAGCGCTCTCGGCGGGGCTCGCTGAGATGTTCCTGCCCGCCATCCTGCTCAAGGATGCGGATCTGCTGGTGCGCTATGTGACCGCCGTGGTCTCGGTGAGTTCAGTGCTCTTCTTCTCCGCCTCCATCCCCTGCATCCTGGCCACCAAGATCCCGGTGAGCCTGGGGCAGCTGGTGGTGATCTGGCTGCTGCGCACCCTGCTTGGCATCCTGCTGGCGGCCCTGTGCGGCCGACTGGCCATGGCGGCAGGCTGGCTCAGCTAGGTTGACGTGATATCAAGAAACAAAGCGCCATCAGGCGCTTTGTTTCTTTGTGCGGGCTGGCAGCCGTCACCACATCGGCGACCTGTCATTCGAGCCATTGTCGCAGGGTCAGCGTGGCAAGATCCACGAAGGCGCGCAACCTGGGGGGCATGAAGCGCTGCCTGGGATAGACGAGATGGATGGGATCCGCCTTGCCATGCCATTCGGGCAGGACAGGCACCAGCCTCCCCTCCTCGCAGGCCTGGCGACACAGGTAGGAGGGCAACAGTGCCACCCCACCGCCGGCCAGCACCATGGTCATGATCAGGCCGACATCGTTGATCAGTGTCTGCCGGGCCAGAGAGACGGTCACACTGTTGGCGACCCCGTCGTGGAGTACCCAGGCCTCCTTGCCCAGTGGCGTGAACTGCAGGCAGGCATGATGCCGCAGCGCCTGAGGGGCATCTGGCATCCCGGCGCTGGCGAGGTAATCGGGGCTCGCAAACAGGGCCCAGCGCGCAATGCCCACCAGCTTGGCGATCAGCGTCGAGTCCTTGAGAGGGCCGGTACGAATGGCCACATCGACGCCCTCCGCGACCAGATCCACGTAGCTGTTCATCAACACCAGCTCCACGTCGACCTTTGGCCACTGGCTGCGCATCTGCCCCAGGATGGACGACAGGATCTGGTTGCCGATGTCCACGGGAGCCGTGATCCGCAGCAGCCCGCAGGGCTCCTCCCGCGCTTCGGTCACCGCCGCCTCGGCATCAAGCACATGCACCAAGCCGGCCGAGGCGTGGTCGAAATAGATCTGCCCGGCATCGGTGAGGTGCAACCGACGGGTGGTTCGCTGCAATAGGGTGACGCCCAGACGCTTCTCCAGCATGGCCACCCGATGACTGACGGTGGAGGTCGGCAACCCCAGCAGACGCGCCGCCGCGCTGAAGCTGCCGGCTTGCACCACCTTGACGAATACGACGACCTGATTGAAGTCCATTTTCCAACTCATTAGAAAGTGTTTTCTTATTTAACCATCTAGTCCGGTAAATGGCGACTTTCTACACTGTGTCCATTGATTCAACGGAGGCATTGAGATGAAAGAACTGGCATTTATCAAGCGCAGCAACGAGAGGCACTGGGTCGGCGATGGCTTCCCCGTGAGGAGCATCTTCTCCTACCAGGATATCGCGGAGGAAATGTCCCCCTTCCTGCTGATGGACTACGCGGGCCCGACCAATTTCCCGGCCACCTCCCATCAGCTTGGCGTCGGCCAGCACCCTCATCGCGGGTTCGAGACGGTGACCATCGTCTATGAAGGGGGCGTCTCCCACAGGGACTCCTCGGGGGGCGGCGGCACCATAGGCCCGGGGGACGTGCAATGGATGACGGCCGCATCCGGCCTTATCCACGAGGAGTACCACAGCCCGGCCTTTGCCAAAACGGGCGGCGCCTTCGAAATGGTGCAGCTGTGGGTGAACTTGCCCGCCAAAGAGAAGATGGCGGCTCCTGGCTACCAGGGCATCACCGCCAACGAGATCCCTCGCGTGGCACTGCCAGAGGGCGCAGGAGAGGCTCGCATCATTGCCGGGCAGCTCGGCGATACCCGCGGCCCCGCCCGCACCTTCACCCCGATGAACGTCTGGGACATGCGCCTGAAGGCCCATCATCAGGTGACGCTGGAACTGCCACCAGGGCACACCACGGCCCTCTTTGTGCTCAAAGGCGCCATTCGCCTCGGCAACCGCCACGCGGTCCGCACCGCCGAGCTGGCCGTCATGGAGCGCCGTGGCAGCAAACTGGTGATCGAGATCGAGGAGGAGACCACGCTGCTGCTGCTCAATGGCGCCCCCCTCGATGAACCCATCGTCGGCCACGGTCCCTTCGTGATGAACACCCAGGAAGAGATTGTGCAGGCCATCAATGACTACAACAGTGGCCGTTTTGGCCAGATCGGACGCTGAACCTCAGCCCCAACAAATGGAGACTATCATGAGCAATCCAGCCAATTTCGGCGGCGCCAGACCCGTCCTCAACCCAGATGACGTGGCCATGCTGCTGATCGACCATCAGAGCGGCTTGTTCCAGACAGTGGGGGACATGCCGATGCCGGAACTGCGCCAGCGCGCGGCCGCCCTCGCCAGGATGGCGACACTGGCCAATATTCCGGTGATCACCACGGCATCTGTCCCGCAAGGGCCGAATGGCCCGCTGATACCGGAGATCCACGAAAATGCGCCGCACGCACAGTATGTGGCGCGCAAGGGCGAGATCAACGCCTGGGACAACCCCGATTTCGTCGCGGCGGTGAAGGCCACCGGCAAGCAGCAGCTGATCATCGCCGGCACCATCACCAGCGTCTGCATGGCCTTCCCTGCCATCAGCGCCGTCAATGCGGGCTATCAGGTGTTTGCGGTCGTCGATGCCTCGGGCACCTACTCCAAGATGGCCCAGGAGATCACCCTGGCTCGCGTGGTTCAGGCGGGCGTGGTTCCCATGGACACTGCGGCGGTGGCTTCCGAGCTGCAAGGCAGCTGGAACCGGGCAGATGCGATGGAGTGGGCCGCCATCTATACGAAGATCTTCCCCGCCTATCGATTGCTGATCGAGAGCTACGGCAAGGCACAAGCCGTGGTGCAACACAACGAAGTGCTGGATTCCCAACGTTAACGCTTAGCCATCAATCTGGAGAAAAGTCATGAACAAGCCCTACGTCAAACTCGACAAGAACAAGGCTGCCGTGCTGCTGGTGGATCACCAGGCCGGCCTCTCTTCCCTGGTACGGGACATCGAACCGGACAAGTTTCGCAACAACGTCCTGGCGCTGGCCGCGCTGGCCAAGTATTTCGAGCTGCCGACCATACTGACCACCAGTTTCGAAAACGGGCCCAACGGCCCACTGATGACGGAGCTCAAGGAGAGCTTCCCGGATGCCCCCTATATTGCCCGCCCCGGGCAGATCAACGCCTGGGATAACGAGGAGTTCGTCAAGGCGGTCAAGGCCACCGGCAAGAAGCAGCTGATCATCGCCGGCATCGTCACCGAGGTGTGCGTGGCCTTCCCGGCCCTCTCTGCCCTCGAGGAAGGGTACGAGGTGTTTGTCATCACAGATGCCTCGGGGACCTTCAATGAGGTAACCCGCCACTCGGCCTGGGATCGGATGTCATCCGCCGGGGCGCAGCTGATGACCTGGTTTGGGGCCGCCTGTGAACTGCACCGCGACTGGCGCAATGACGTGGAGGGCCTGGGCACCCTGTTCGCCAACCACATCCCCGACTATCGCAATCTGATCAACAGCTACACCACAGTCCAGAGCAGCAAGTAATACGCCCCGGGAAACCGGGAGACGGAAAAAACAAAACGCAGCTGACAGGGCAGGCACCCTGTCAGCTGCGTCATCGCCATGGACATGGCATCTCGATGTTAAAGGCGTTCAGCCCTTAGAAGGGCATCTTGAAGCCCGGGGGCAGCTGCATGCCACCGGTCAGCTCGCCCATCTTGCTCTTGTTCTGCTCTTCCACCCGGCGCACGGCGTCGTTGACGGCGGCGGCGACCAGATCTTCCAGCATCTCCTTGTCATCTTCCATCAGGCTGGGATCTATCTCGATACGGCGCACGCTGTGGCTGCCGGCCATGGTGACCTTGACCATGCCAGCGCCGGCTTCGCCGACGACTTCCATCTGAGCCAACTGCTCTTGCATCTTCTGCATGCGCTCTTGCATCTGTTGGGCCTGTTTCATCAGGTTACCCATTCCACCTTTACCAAACATAGGTCGTCTCTCGTCTTGAAATCCGGCATCCAGCGCCGGGCTGTGGGCTTGTTCTACCCCGGATATGGGGGCAGCCAAAAGATTTTTCAACCGGGACCCGGTCCCGGCATGGGATTTGACTCATAGCGATCAGTGGCTCAGGGGCTCGATGCTCTCGGGATGGAGCACGGCGCCGAAGCGCTGCTGCAGGAACTGCACGTTGGGATCGTCCGCCAGATCCCGGCTCACCTGTTCACGCACCCCCAGATAGAGGCGATGCTCGATCTCGAGCGGCGTCTCCCGCGCCGGGTCCGTGCCCAGGGTCACCTCGACACGCACCGCCTGTCCGAACTCCGGACCTATGATCCCGGCCAGATCGGCCAGGGCTCTGTCGCTGACCAGATGGCGCTGCTCCGGCTTGAGCACCAGGGACACCAGCTCCCCCTGCCGGGTCATCACAGAGTTGATGGCGAGCTGACGCAACCGGCCACCGACCCCGGTGCGGGCGATGAGTTCGGCCCAAGCGTCGCCGCAATTGACCAGCAGGGAAGAGGGGATCAGGCGAGCGATCTCCTCCCCCTCCGCCGGCTGGGCGTCACTCTCCAGTTCATCCCAGTCGATGGTCTCCATCACCTGGGCGGTCGTGGGCTGCGCATTTTCGGGCACAGCATTTTCGGGCACAGAAAGAGGCGTCGCAACCGGCGTTGCCGGAACAGCGGCGACGGTAGCAGCGGCAGCCCTGGCGGGTGCGCCGTCCAGATCCCAGGGGGGCAGGTCATCCGAGGCGGGATTGGCCTTCTGCGCTGCGCTGGGCGCTGGCGCCGCTTGCGCTGCGGGAGCACTGGCCGGCCCGTCGCCGAAGCCCTGACTCAGATATTCCTCGTAATCGCTGCTGCTGTCGTCATAGGCCTCGAGGGGCGGCAGATCCTCATAGCCCGTCATGGGTCCGGCATAGGCGGGCGCCGCGGCGGCCTGCCTGGCAGGCGCAGAGGGTGCTGGCGCCACAGGTGGCACGGCGGCCGTGGCCAGGGGCGCAGCCGGTTTGCTCGGCGTCGCCCTGGGAGGGGCAGAGACGGCTGCCGCCCCGGCGTCCCCCCGCAGCCGGCTGCGCAGCAGATTGCGCTTGCCCAGCAGGCTCTGCATGCTGGAGGCCGCCGAGGGGGCCGCCTCGGGTTCAGGGGCTATGGCAGGAGCGGCTGTCGGCAGGGCCGCCTCATGGGAGGCAACCGGCGGCTCGGGTTCAGGGGGCTGCGCTTCCTGAGTCCGGGGGGCGCCACCGATCTCGGGCTCAGGCTGCATCGGCTGTGCCTCGTACCCCATCCGCTGGGCGGCTTGCAGCAGCTCTTGCTGCTCGGCAAAGAGAGCGGCGCTGGCCTCATCGTCGTCGGCTGCCGGCTCATCTGCCTGCACAACCACGAGCGGCGCTGTCGGCGCCAGGGCTGCGGGCGCGGCCATGCTGGCCGCCGTTGCGGCCTGATGCGGGGCTGGCTCAGCCCCTGACGGCTTTCCCGGCAGGGCCGATACGGCCTCCCTCCCCGCTCCGGGCTGTGCGCCCATGGACACGGGCAAGGCACTCAGATTGGCGGGATGCACCGCCTCGCGGCGCGGCGAGAACGCCAGCATCCGCAGGCAGGTCATCTCCAGCGCGGTGCGGCCATCGGGCGCCCAGGGCAAATCCTTGCGCCCCCCCAGCACTATCTGGTAGCAGAGCTGCACCTCTTCCGGGCTCATGGCTCCCGCCAGCTGCAGCAAGGCATCGGCATCCGCCCCCTGCTCCTGCACGCTGGCCGGCAGCAACTGGGCCATGGCGACGCGATGGAGCAAGGCTTCCAGCTCGGCGTGGAGCTGATCGAAGTCCGGTCCCAGGGTGGCGATTTCGGTGATCTTGGCCATGGTGGCCGGGGCATCCTGGCGCAGGACAGCCTCCAGCAACTGGTGCAGGTGGTGATGGTCGAGGGTGCCCAGCATGGTCAGCACGCTCTCCAGCCGCACGCTGCCGTTGCCGTGGGCCAGCGCCTGATCCGTCAGGCTCAGGGCATCGCGCATGCTGCCGTCGGCGGCCTTGGCCAGGGCCAGCAGAGCGCGGGGCTCGAACGGCTGACCTTCCTGATCCAGCACCCATTCGAGCTGCCTGGCGATCTGGGTCTGATCCAGGCTCTTCAAGTGGAACTGCAGGCAGCGGGACAAGATGGTGATGGGGAGCTTCTGCGGATCCGTGGTGGCCAGCAGGAACTTCACATAGGGAGGCGGCTCTTCCAGGGTTTTGAGCAGCGCATTGAAGCTGTGACGCGACAGCATGTGCACCTCATCGATGAGGTACACCTTGAAGCGGCCGCGGGCCGGGCGGTACTGCACGTTGTCGAGCAGTTCCCGGGTGTCTTCCACCTTGGTGCGGGACGCCGCATCGATCTCCAGCAGATCGACGAAGTTGCCCTGATCGATCTCGCGGCAGGTGTCGCATACGCCGCACGGGTGGCTGCTGATCCCCTGCTCGCAGTTGAGGCTCTTGGCCAGGATGCGGGCTATGGTGGTCTTGCCGACCCCGCGGGTGCCGCTCAGCAGATAGGCGTGATGCAGCCGTCCCTGATCCAGGGCATTGGTCAAGGCGGTCAGCACATGTTGCTGGCCAACCACTTGTTCAAACGTATGGGGGCGCCATTTACGCGCCAGAACCTGATAGCTCATAGATCTCGATGCTGGAAAACGAGGCATTGAGGCAGGATGCTAACACAAATGGAGGGCGGGCTGTATGGGCTATCGGCCGCCTTGGGAGGGATCGCTTGATTTTCAAACCGGTGCCCGTTCAGGCACCGGTTCGGGGCATTGGCGGGTTGACGAGGCCCGCCTGCCAGAGGGCCTTACTCGCCCGCGAGCTCGACCAGCGAGACCACCTTGACGCCAGCGGCGGTCAGGCGGGCATCACCACCGAGGGACGGCAGGGAGATGATGAAGGCCGCATCGGCGACTTCACCGCCGGCGCGGCGAATGAGCTTGACGGTGGCATCGACGGTGCCGCCGGTGGCCAGCAGATCGTCCACCACCAGCACCTTGTCACCGGGCACTATGGCGTCGGTGTGCAGTTGCAGGGTGTCGGTGCCGTACTCGAGGGCATAGGACTCTTCGATGATGGCGCGGGGCAGCTTGCCCGGCTTGCGAACCGGCACGAAGCCCAGTCCCATGGCGAAGGCCACAGGGGCGCCGAAGATGAAACCGCGGGCCTCGGTGCCGACGATCTTGGTGATCCCTTGATCACGATAATGCTCGGCCAGCAGATCTATGGTGGCCTTGAAGGCCTCGGCATTCTCGATCAGGCTGGTGATGTCGCGAAACAGGATGCCCGGCTTCGGATAGTCGGGAATGGTCTTGATGCTCGCTTCGATAAACTTCAGGGTATCCGGATTCATTATTTGACCGCTTATTTTTGAGCCCAGGCGTGGCGTCTCTTGCGCTGCCCGCCAGCGGGCAATAAAAAGGCCCGTCATGCAAAAAATGACCGGCCGACTCCATAGCATTATTGCCGCAATAGCTTAGGGATTTCACTTCTCCATTGCAACCGGCTCCAGCACCGGCAGACGCATTAACCAGGTGAGCAGGATCACCATTATGACAACCAGCAGCAGCCTCACCCAGGGCAGCGGCACCACCAGCAGCGACACCGAGAAGGAGAGCAGGATGAAGACGATGGCACGGCGTCTGGCATGGCGCCGAATGCCGCGATACAACTGCCAGTCATGGATGGGGGGCCCGAACCAGGGGTGCGCCAGCAGCCAGCGGTGAAAACGGGGTGACGAGCGAGCAAAGAGGGCCGCCGCCAGCAACATGAAGGGGGTGGTCGGCAGCAGGGGCAGGACTATCCCGACTATCCCGGTGGCGAAGGCGAGCCAGCCCAGGGCCATCAGACACCAGCGTTTCATGGGTACTCCTCTGAATGCATCTCTGCCTTTAGCCTAACAGAGTTGGCCCGGAAGCTGACAGCCCGGCCCATGCAGCGGCAGTCGATTAGGCTCATCGAGTGGGCAGACGGCTGACAACGCCAGCCATTGCCACTACAATCTGCGCTCTTTTTTCTCCCCTTGTCTTCGGAAGCAGCTATGCGCGTTATTTTGGCCCCCATGCAGGGGGTGCTGGATCACCTGATGCGGGAGGTACTCACCTCCGTCAACGATTACGACCTCTGTGTCAGCGAGTTCATCCGGGTCGTCGATCAGCTGCTGCCCGCCAAGGTGTTCCATCGCCTCTGCCCCGAACTCAAGCAGGATGGCAAGACCCGCGCCGGCACCCCGGTGCGGGTGCAACTGCTGGGCCAGCACCCCGAATGGCTGGCAGAGAATGCGGTGCGTGCCATCGAGCTGGGCTCCCCCGGGGTCGATCTCAACTTCGGCTGCCCCGCCCCCACGGTCAACAAGAGCAAGGGGGGGGCCGTGCTGCTCAAGGAGCCCGAGACCGTCTATCGCATCGTCAAGGCGGTGCGCGAAGCCGTCCCTGCCCACCTGCCGGTGAGCGCCAAGATCCGCCTGGGGTACGACGACAAGGCGCTCTACATGGACAACGCCCAGGCAGTCTATCAGGGGGGCGCCAACGAGCTCGCTGTCCATGCCCGCACCAAGCGGGAAGGCTACAAGGCGCCGGCGCACTGGGAATACGTGGATCTCATCCGCCGCGCCCTGCCCATTCCAGTGACCGCCAATGGCGAGATCTGGGATCACAAGGATGCCCTCGCCTGCGCCGGCGTCTCCGGCTGCGACGCCCTCATGGTGGGCCGCGGCGCCATCTCCCTGCCCAACCTGGCCAACGTGATGAAAACCGGCTGTGCCCATATGAGCTGGGCCGAGGTGCTGCAACTGATGGTGGCCTATACCGAGCAGGATCTGGCGAGCGACAAGGCCGACTACTACCCCAGCCGCATCAAGCAGTGGTTCAGCTACCTCAAGCGTGAATATCCCCAGGCAGCCGTACTTTTTCAGGATATTCGTCTGCACAAGGAGACGGGACCTATCCGGGACGCCTTGCTGCAAGCCGCGAAAACTGTGAGCTAACCGACCTTTACTTGACTCATGTCATCTTGATAATCCACACGCCTCCCTATACTGACCGAGTTTTATCACTCGTCTTTGGGGGCTGTTGTGTGTGAAGTGACGCAAGCCCGGTTGGCCGAATGGCGTGAGCGCCTGCTGACCGATTGGGCACAAACAAGAGAAGCGCTGATAGGTCAGCTCAAGGCCTGTCGACGTGACGACTGGGCACAGAAGGTGGCATCCTGCGAGCGGGATCAGCTGGTGGACCTGACCGGTCGCCTCGACTTGCCCAAGGTGGAGTCGAGCTTGGCACGGCTGAAACGCCTCGACGCGGCGCTCTGCCAGATGGAACTGGGTCTCTATGGCCTCTGCTCCGATTGCGAGGAGCCGCTCGCCATCGAGCAGCTGGATCAGGATCCCAGCCTGCAACGCTGCCCGCGCTGCGAAGCCCGCTATCGCAAGGGATTCCACGCCCACGAACTCTGATGGGCCTTCCCCTGCCCACAGCCATCCATGTCCTCCTCCTCTTGCCAAGGCCATAGCTGACTCTCCACCCGACAAGGGCGCCCGGCCCCTTCATCACGCGGGCCCCGGTGGCCTGCGGCAAGAGCATCGCTGCCTTGGGAGGCCGACAGGCGTTTCAGGTCTGGGAGCCTTGCTCTGTCAGCGCATGCTTCTGTGCATAGGCATAGAGGCCCATTCGATTGCGAATGCCCAACTTGGCATAAATGGATGTCAGGTGATTGCGCAGGGTGTGCTCACTGATGTTGAGGCGCCGCGCGATCTCGAGGGTATTGGCATCAACGCCCAGGGTAATGGCCGCGATGGTCAGTCTCTCCTTGCGGGTCAGCCGCGCTATCTTCGCCTGCTCGGCATGGTGAGCCCCCTTCTCCCTCGCGATGGCCATCAGGATCCGCTCGGTGGCGGCGCGATCGACCCAGTACTCGCCCCCGTGCACCTTGCGGATGGCCTTGTACAGCACCTCCACCGGTTCCCGCTTGCTGATGGCGCCACAGGCCCCGGCCAATACCGCTCTCTCCTGCAGTTCAGTGCCCTCCGCTGTGGCGATCACCAGCACGCGCACGTGGGTATCGCACAGCAGGGAAGGTATTTGGTCGATGCCATTGCGACCATCCAGATCAAACAGGACGACACATGTCTTGCCTGGCACCATCCACTGCACGGCCTCGACGGGATCGGCCACGCAGGCGATGACGTCCATCTCGTTGGGCTGTGCATTAATGGCCCCGCGCAAACCCCATGCGACTATCGGCAAGTCGCAGATCACGATGACATTGATTCTGGTATCCATACCCCGCTCCCCAACGCCTACGACAACGTGACAGGCATCCTGCCTGACAATGGTCCCCTCTCAAATTAGTCGAAATATCCTGGTTTTGTCCTGGGTCGACCGTCACTTTGTCCCACATAAATCGGTCTGATTCTTCCATTATTCATCTTCCCCTTCTGGTCTAGGCTAATCGGCATGACAACACCCACACATATCCATGCTCGTCAGCATGATCGCATCAGGACGGTGATACCTGTCCGGCTCTCGGGTCAGACAGGGTTCACCCGGGACATCAGCATCGGGGGCTGCTACCTGCAACTCGAGGAGGCTGCCACGCCTGAGAACGAAGGGAGTGACGTCTGCTTCGATCTCGATCCCGGGGTGACGCACGGTGCCATGAAGATCCGGTGTTGCGGGCAGATAGTGCGGCGAGACCGGGACGGCCCTCTCACCGGTATGGCCATCAAAATCAAAGACCTGCAACTGCTGGTGAAAGAGATCCCCGACAGTTGCACCAGGTGAAGTGTTACGCGGTGCAAGAGCAGATGGCCAGGACGGCGATCTTGTCTCCATACCGAAACATCTTCCCGCTTTCTGAAGGAGCAGACCCATGGCTGACATCAGCGGCACCAATAAAAACGACTCGCTCATTGGCGGCACAGGAGCCGACCTCATAGATGGAGGCAATGGCAGTGACATGCTCGACGGCGGCAGCGGGAGCGACACCCTGCTGGGCGGCAACGGCGAGGATACCCTTTACGGCGGGCTCGGGGACGATACCCTCTCCGGCGGCAACGGCCAGGACCTCGTCTATGGTGGTTCCGGCAACGACGTCATCGGGACATCGCTCGTCAACAGCGAGAACGGTAACGACGTCATCTACGGCGACGGCTGGGATGACTACCGGCAGCAGAGCCGAGCCATCGCCGGCAGCGACACCATCTACGGCGGCAATGGTTCGGAGACCATCTATGGCGACAACGGCGATGGCCATGCAAGTGGCGGCAACGACTCTATCTATGCCGGCAACGGCAACGACACCGTCTACGGTGAAGGCGGTGACGATACCCTCCAGGGCGGCAATGGCGCCGATCTGCTGAGCGGCGGCAGCGGCAATGACCTCTTCGTCTACCAGAGCGCGATGGAATCCAATAGTGGCGGGATGGATACTATCCGTGACTTTTCCGGTGTTCGTGACGCCAACCCGGACAACGACAAGATCGACCTGCGTCCGTTGCTGGGTTCCACCGACCTCAAGTGGGGAGGCACCACTTCCCTGATCAACGGTGTCTGGTACGAGCAGAACGCCGGGCAGAATGCCACCTACATCAAGGCCGATACCAACGGCGATGGCCAGGCCGATCTGGTGATCAAACTCGACGGTCTCAAGGACCTGAGCAACACCGACTTCCTCGGTGTGCAGAACAACGGCCCCACCATCACCTCCGATGGGGGTGGCAGCTCGGCGGCTCTGGCCATCGACGAAAACACCACTGTGGTCACCACAGTGACGGCCAGTGACCCGGACGTCGGTGCGCTGCTGACCTACACCATAGTCGGTGGCGCCGATGCAGGACTCTTCACCATAAATCCCAACACCGGCGCCCTGTCGTTTGTCAACGCGCCCAACCGGGAAAATCCGAGCGACAGCAACGGCGACAACACCTATGAAGTGGTGGTGCGCGTCTCCGATGGCAGTGCCTTCGACGAGCAGACCTTCACCATCGCCATCAACGATGTCGACGAGTTCGATGTCACTACCCCGACCGACACCAACTCTGCCGCCAATGCCATCGACGAGAACATCGCCATCGGCTCCCTGGCCGGCATCACCGCCTTTGCCAGCGACGCAGACGCCACCACCAACGCCGTCACCTACAGCCTGTCCGGCAATCCCGGCGGCCTGTTTGCCATCGATCCCGCCACCGGCGTGATCACCGTCGCCGCCGCCATCGACCGTGAAGCCCTCGGTGCCAGCGTGAATATCGAGGTCACCGCCACCAGTGCCGATGGCTCCAGCAAGGCGCAGGCCTTCACCATCACCATCAACAACCTCGACGAGATCGCACCGACCATCACCTCCGGCGGCACT
>NZ_CBCPLW010000020.1:0-81038 GCF_965119515.1 Aeromonas sp. Marseille-Q7275 | reverse complement strand
ACCGACAGCGAAGGCTACGGGGTCGACACCCAGGCGGCTGGCACGCCAACCGTGGTCATCGTGGACGATGCCAACAACGACCAGATGCTGACCAAGACCGAGATCGGCAATGATCAGATCCAGGTGCGCGCCGGGGTCAATCACGCCGACCTGGTTGCAGGTGGCAAGGTGACGCTGACCATCAACAATGGCGGGGTGAACAGCACTGTCCAGTTGACGCTCAAAGCCGATGGCACCCTGCTGGCAAGCGATGGCAAGAGCTATGGCTATCAGAACGGCACCATCAGCTGGACGGAGACGACCCCGGCCAACGGCAAATCGTTGACGGTGACGGCGACCCAGACCGACAAGGCGGGCAACGTCTCCCTGCCGGGCAGCGACAACGCGCAGATCCTGAATGAAGCGCCGGAGACGGCGAACAAGCAGGCAACTGGTCAGGAAGATGCAGCCAGCATCGCCATCCCGACCCTCAGTGGCAGCGACATCGATGGCAGCGTGGTGAGTTTCACCATCAAGAGCCTGCCGGCCAACGGCATCCTCTATCTGAACGGGGTGGCGGTGACGGTGGATCAGAGCATTGCGGTGGCGGACGCCGGCAAGCTCACCTTCACTCCTAATGCCAACTGGAACGGCAATACCAGCTTCAACTATGCGGCGGTGGACAACGACGGCGCCGTGGATGCGAGCCCCGCAACCGTGACCATCAAGGTGGATGCGGTCAACGATCTGCCGACGCTGACCATCTCCAACGGGGCTGTCGTCTCCGAAGAGGGGCTGGCAGACGGCATTGCAGACATGACCGGCAACCCGGATAGTACCGATGCCATCAAGGCGTCCGGTATCCTCTCGGTGGGTGACATCGACAGCGGCACCCTCAACATCTCCCTGAACGGACCGACCGGGCTGACATCCGGTGGTGCTCAGGTCCAGTGGAACTGGAGTGCGGGTAGCAAGACGCTGGTCGGTTACACGGGCACCATAGGCTCTGCCGACTACAAGCCGGTGGTCGAGGTCAAACTGACCGCACCCAATGCCAGTGGCAAAGGGGACTGGACCTATGAGGTGACCCTCAAGGGCCCGCTCGATCACGCTGATACCACTCGGGAAGACAAGTTGTCGTTCCAACTGGATGTGGAGGTCTCCGATGGCAGCGGCAGCACCAAGGACAAGCTGGATGTCAGCATCGAGGATGACTCCCCCATCGCTGGCAATGCCGACGCCGTGTCCGTCGCCAAGACCAATATCCCGAACACCTTGACCGGGTTCTTCGATCTGACCCAGTTCAGTGGCAACCATTCGACCCTGGACATGACGGGCTTCACCATCAGTGCCCTGGGCTTCACCTCGGACAAGGATTCGACACTCAAGGGCGCGGATGTGAACGGTTCCAGCGCCGGGCTCGGTGTGGCCAGCGAGAAGGGGCCCTATCACAACATCGCCAACGAGATCGACTTCCGTCACTTCGCCAATGGCACCTCTGCCTCCGAGCAACTGGTCATCAAGCTGGATGCGGGCAAGGTCGCCTATGGTGCCAACATCAAGTTCAGCCAGATGTTTGGCGGCGAGCTGGAGAGCGGGGTCGTCGAGTTCTATCGCGGCGGTGTGCTGATCAATACCCTGGTATTCAGCTCGACGGCGGCAGGCGGGGAGTTCAACCAGAACTTCCAGGTGCAGCAGGGTGGCTTCGATACCATGGTGATCAAGGCGACCAACAACGGCAACACCAACACCCAGGACAACAGCGATCTGACGGTGAAGAGCATCGAGTTCCTCGGTGCCGACACGGCGCAGGCCATCGCCTATGGCTCCGGCACCGTGACGCCGCAGTGGGGTGCGGATGGCAAGGGCTCCATGGCACTGGTGCTGGATCCGGCAACCTTCGAAAATGGTTTGCGGACGGCTTCCGGCTCCGCCATTTCCATCACCTCCAGCGGGACCAACACCCTGCTCGGCAAGGATGCGGGCGGCAACTTGGTCTTCCGGCTGGAGTTCACCCCGGCCACCGGCAAGTGGGAGTTCTTCCAGTACCAGAACATGTCCAAACCCCAGGGCGATGGCGACATCGACTTCCGGATCCAGGTGACGGATGGCGATGGGGATGTGAGTATCGGGTCGTTTGCCACCAAGCCGCTCTTTACGCCCATCGTTCAGGGGATCTCTGTCGACAGCGTGATCGAAGGCGGTAGCCTGGAACATACGGTGACCCTGTCCGACGCGACCCAGGAGGCGACGCAATATGACTTCGCCATCAGGGGCAGTGGCAGCAACCCCGCATCCAACCTGGATTGGGGGACTGCCCAGTTCAGCAACGGGGTGACCTACAACAGCACCACCGGCAAGATCACTGTGCCGGCCGGGGTATCCGGTTTCACCGTGACCATACCGACGGTGAACGATCGTCTGGTCGAGGCAAACGAGACCCTGTCGGTGACCATAGGTGGCCAGAGCGGCACAGGTACTATCGTCGACAACGATCGGGCGCCGACGGCGGCCGGTGGCCACAGTGCCGGGCAGGAAGACAAGCCCCAGGTGCTGACCTGGGCCCAGTTCGGTGCCAGCGACGATCAGGCCGCGAGCGATCTCGGGGTGCAGATCAACACCCTGCCCCTGAACGGTACCCTCGAATACCTCAATGCGGCGGGGCAGTGGGTTGCGGTGCAAACCGGATCCCTCATCTCCTACGCCGAGGTGAATGCGGGCCATCTGCGCTTCGTGCCCGGTCTGAATGAATCGAGCACCAATGCCGCCAACGGCAATGGCGCCCTGGCCGGCAATATGAAGGGCGACTACGCCAGCATCGGCTATCAGATAAGCGACGGTGCCAACCTCAGCAACGGCAGCAAGCTGGTGATCGACGTGGCGGCGGTGGCCGACAAACCCACCGTCAACGTTACCCTGACGGGGAATGGCATTCCGTCTTACAACCCGAGCTTCCCGAGCGCGAGTGTCACCACGGAGCAGTTCCAATCCGGTAACTTCAGCAAGACGGCCTTTGGCATCACCAACTCGCTGGCGGACAGCAGCAGTGGCCAGGAGCAGGTGCTTGGTAACAGCGGCAACGACTATATCGTCAGCACCCACGGCGGTGGCGATCTGCTCTATGGGCAGGGGGGGAACGATGTCCTGGTCGGCGGCAATGCGACCCAGGGGGATTCCCTCTACGGCGGTGATGGCAACGATGTGCTGGTATCCGGTCTTGGCGGCGACGGCCTCTATGGCGGTGCCGGTACAGATATCGCCGTGCTGACCGGCAACCGGGCCGATTACGCCATCAAGAAGGGCAGCGGATACTCGGTCAATGATCGCTGGTTCGACTTCTCCGTCACAGAGAAGGGCGCCGGCATCACCAAGGCGCTGCATGACGTGGAGTATGTCCAGTTCGCCGACGGCATCTACCAGCTCAACCAGAGCACGGGTGAGCTGACCCTGGTGCAGCCGACGGTGGTCGACTACCCGCTGGAGCTGAGCGCCTCCCTGAGCGATCGGGATGGCAGCGAAGTACTCGACAGCCTGGTACTGAGCGGCATGCCGAAGGGGGCAGAACTCTACAGCGGCAATCAGCTGCTGGGTACCGTCGGGGTTGATGGCAAGCTCACCCTCACCGCCGGCAGCGGCCTGTGGAGTGCGAGTGCGCTGGATGTGAAGCTGACCGGCCTGACCCTGCGAGTCCCTGGCAGCAGCGCTGGCCAGGTCGATCTCAAGGTGGACGCCATCGCCAAGGAGGTGGGAACCGATCAGACCAGCTCCGCCACCGACGATGACAGCATCCGCCTGAGCTACTTCAACGCCATCGAAGGAGAGCCGGGCGATCAGAACCGGACCTACGGCAGTGAGCACAATATCGTGGTGGGGGATCTGGATGGCAGCGTGGTATTGCCGGGCCAGAACTACAACATCGCCTTCATGGTCGACAGTTCCGGCAGTATCGGCAGCGACGCCATGGAGACGATAAAGGCCCAACTGACCCAAGTCTTTACCAGCCTCAAGAACAGTGCCGGGACCGAGGGTGCGGGCAAGGTCAACATCTTCCTGGTGGACTTCGACAGTCAGGCCAACAAGTCCATCAGCGTGGATCTGAAGGATCCCAATGCCCTGACCAAGCTGCAGAGCGTGCTCGGCAGCATGGACGGCAGTTATTGGGACGGTGGTGCGACCAACTACGAGGATGCCCTCAAGACCACCTCCAACTGGTTCAACAGCGACACCGCCAAGAACAACGCCAATGCGAAGAACCTGGCCTACTTCATCACCGATGGGGCGCCGAACACCTATTACGGCTATGAGGATACCAACCCTGTCATTAACCTGGTGACTGGCGAGAAGCTCGATTCGTTCGTCAACGTCAATAACTATGTGCCGGGTCAGGCCTTCTACGCCACCATAGGCGGCACCAGCAGGATGCTGATCGATGCCAACGGCAGGGTGCAGCAGTGGTCGCAGAACAGTAACAACAACAAGTGGAACTCGACGTCCATCGGTACCTTGAAGGCGCAAGGGGATGGCACCTTCGAGATTTCCACCGCCTATGACGGCAACTACTGGGCGCTGCAAAACGCCCTGGCCGTCTTGCCGCTCCTGGCCGCCAACAAGGTCGTTCTGCAGGCCATCGGCATCGGTAGCAACGTCTCCATCGATACCCTGAAGCAGTTCGATAGCGATCAGGTGGTGCAGTCCAACGTGTCTGCCTCCGATCTGGCGAACTCCATCCTGGGGACCTCCATCAACAACCTGCCGGGGGCCGACCGCTTCGATGGCGGGGCAGGCGACGACATCCTGTTTGGCGACGCGGTACGCTTCACCGGTATCAGCGGGGAAGGCTATGCGGCCATCAAGCAGTATGTGAGCGGCAAGCTGGGGGCCGGGTCGGTGACCGATGCCCAGGTGCATTCCTACATCACGGATCACGCCAGCGAGTTCGATCAGTCGTCGACCAATGACAAGGGCGATACCCTCTACGGCGGGGATGGCAATGACATCCTGTTCGGTCAGGGCGGTGACGACTTCCTGTACGGCGGCGCCGGCAACGACATCCTGTTCGGTGGCAGCGGCAACGACACCCTCTATGGCGAGAGTGGCAGCGACGTGTTGAGTGGTGGCAGCGGCAACGACACCCTGTACGGCGGGACCGGCAACGACGTGCTGAGCGGCGGCCTGGGCAACGACATCCTGATCGGGGGGAGTGGCGACGACATCCTGAAGGGGGATGCGGGATCCGATACCTTCACCTGGCTGAAGGGGGACACGGTCGCAGGCTCCGTTGCCAAGGACTATGTGGTCGACTTCTCCAAGTCGGAAGGGGACAAGCTGGATCTGAGCGACCTGCTCGACAGCGATGGCAGCAAGAACCAGACCACCCTGAAGAGCCTGCTCTCTGTGTTCCAGGACAGCGAAGGAGTGCACCTGCAGGTGAAAGAGAGCAGCGCGGCACCTGTGACCCAGGAGATAGTGCTGGTGAACCACACCTTCGACACCCTGACCGGGGGAGCGGGGTCCACGGCCAACCAGGTCATCGACTACATGTTGAACAACAATCTGCTGGATATCGACAAGTAACCCAGCCAGATGGACACAAAGCGGCAGAGCAATCTGCCGCTTTTTATGCGCGTCATTCGGTCTTCGTGGGGTGGAGGAAAGAGGCAGCCAAGGGGAGGGGGCGCCGGTCCTGTGTTGCTGCAGAGCAAAAGAAGGGCGCCACCTCGAACGAGGGGCGCCCCGGGGTCATCCACATTGCGTGCTCAAGGATCAGGCATTGACCTGGGCCAGACGGGAATCGCGCTGAAAGCAGTTCACCAGCAGCAGCAGGGTGGTGACGCCGACGGTGCCGAGCACCAGCCAGGGCAGCCAGGGCTGGCCCTGGGCCATGGCGTAGTCGTGCAGGGCGCCGCCCCCCACATAACCCGTCATGCCACCCAGCGCCAGACCAAGGCGACTGAAGCCCATGTAGCTGCCGCGCGCCCCCGGCTGCGCCAGCTTGGTCATGAGCGTTTCCCGCGCCGGCTCGGCGATGACGATGCCGAGATAGAAGCAGGCGAGCAGCAGGAAGACAGCAGGCAAGGTGGTGGCAAAGGCCACCAGCCCGATCCCCGCCGTCATCAGCAGCACCCCCGCCATCAGGCGGTTTTCCAGCTTGAAGTGGCGCTCGCCGTAGCGGGCAAGGGGGTAGAGCAGGGCCAGGGAGATGGCCGTCTCCAGGGTATACATCCAGCCCACCGCCGTGGTGCTGCCCGCCATCTGCTTGACCAGGATGGGGAAGATCAGCATCACCTGTACCCAGAGTGCGTAGTAGCCGCTTAAGATCAGCACCAGCCGGCAGAACGCCTTGTCCGCCAGCACCTGGCCGAGGCCTGTCCGGATCGGGGTCGGCCGCAGGGAGAGCTTGTAGGGGGGCAGGATCAGCAGGTTGCACAGGGCGGCGCAAACGAACAGACCGGCCCCCAGCAGACAGACATATTCAAAGTCGAAGTTGAGCAGCCAGCTGCCGAGCAGGGCCCCCACCACGGCGCCGGCGCTCTCCAGCATCATCAGCAGGGAGATGTAGCGGCCGCGCTCTCGCGGGCGGGTGAATTTGATCACCAGGGCGGCGCGGGGGGGATCGAACAGGCAGCCGCCGAGCCCAGAGATGATGCAGGAGAGGATGAGTTCCAGCCCGCTCTGGGCATAGGCCAGGCTGGCAAAGCCCAGCGCCCGCAGCAACATGCCGCAGACGATGAGGGGGCGAGCCCCGAACTTGTCGGCCAGCGAGCCGCCGAAGACCCCCAGCCCCTGCTGGGTCAATTGACGCAGCCCCAGCGCCAGCCCGACCACACCGGCGGCCCAGCCAAGCTGATCCACGAATCGCAGGCTGATCATGGGCATCACCACGAAGAACCCCAGGATCACCAAGAGGGAATCCAATGCCAAGAACCACCGCCCCAACCGCCTCGCCCGCTCCACCATGACCCTTATACCCCTGCTTGCTTCGATGACATTATTTGTTGTGTACTCATTATCCGAATGGCGCCGTCACCAAACAGAGCCAAGGGCGACGATAAGTCCCTGACTCGCTGGCGTTCTGCCATTTCACGACGATTGATGCTGCTATTCTGGTGGGGCTCCAGATATAGTGGTAGCCGACAACTGGCTATATTTCATATTGGATTTGGTTATGGCTGTGACACTCGATGATTTGCAATTGCTGCTGGATGTGGCCAACCGTGGCAGCTTCAGCAAGGTGGCGGCCATTCGCGGCTGGTCACAACCCATGGTGAGCCAGCGGATCGCCGTGCTGGAGCAGGAGCTGGGTCAGTCCCTGTTCCGTCGTCACCGCCGTGGCGCCACCCCCACACCGGCCTGCGAGCAGTTCCTGCCGGCGGCCACCAGTGCGTTGAGCGCCCTGGAGGGGGGACGGCTGGCGATGCAGGGGGCGCCCGCCTTGCCGCGGATCCGGCTCTCCTGCCTCCCCTCCCTGACCACTGTGGTGTTTGGTCCCCTGCTGCTGGCCCTGGTGGACGAGGCCTTCGAGATCCGCTGCAGCACGGATCACTCCGGCGTCATCATGCAGGAGCTGCTGACCGGCGAGACAGACGTCGGCTTCATCCTCAAGTGTCCCGCCATCGCGGGCATCCAGCTCGAGCTGCTCTATCGCTCCCCCATCATCGCCGTGGCCTGCGCCACCCATCCGCTGGCCGGACGGCAGGGGCTGACCCTGCAGGACATCGCCAACGAGCGGCTGGCCCCCCAGCAGTGGGGCACCGGCTGTGACGAGCTGATCCTGCAACTGCGGCTGCTGCGCCAGGTGGCGAGCCCGCTGCACGCCATCCAGCCCGCCAGTGCGGCGCGGGAGCTGGCGCTGGAGCATGGCTTCATCACCCTGATGCCGGCGCTCGCCATCACCCGGGATCTGGAGTTTGGCCGTCTGGTGAAACTGGATGTGACGGATCTGCCGCCGGATCACTGGGACGTGATGATGGCCTGGCGCAGCGGCAAGCGGCCCAATCCCGCCAAGGAGCGGGTGCTGGAGGCGGCGCGCACCCTGGCCCGGCGCTGGTCGGGCAAGCCCGCATGAAAAAAGCGCCGGACAAGTCCGGCGCTCTCCCTTCACTGACATTCGGGATCAGTAGCTGGCCTTGAGGCTCACCCCCGAGAAGGCACTGAAGCCGCTCAACTGCACGTGCCAGGTGCCCGCCTTGGGCGAGTTCAGGGTGCAGGTCTCGGCGTTGCCGCTCTTGTAGGGGCGGCAGTCATAGCTGCTGCTGGTCGGCACGCTGCCGAACTTCACGTAGAGATCCGCATCCCCGCTGCCGCCGCTGCTGGTCACCACCAGCTGGCTTCTGCCGGCGGGCACCTCGATGGTGTAGTTCAGCTTGCCCCCCTTGGTGGCGGTGAGATTGGTCACGGCGACCCCGTTTTGCAGCACGTTGCCGGGTTGGGGTGTGGCGCCGCAGCTGGCGTTGACCCCGACCGCACTGAAGGCAGCCGCCACGTCGCTCAGGTTGTAGCCGAGATCGGTGGCCGCCCTGGTCACGCCGCAGGCACCCTGGTCGAAGCTGGTGTTGGGGCCCCAGTAGAGGCGGTTGGCCAGCACGAACACCTCGAATGCCTTGCGGGTTTGCCAGCCGCTGGTGTTGGCCAGCAGGTAGAAGGCGCGGTTGTAGACCCCGGAGCTGTGGTGCACGTCGATGCCGTCATAGTAATCGCTGGCATGGCCGATGGAGCTGCCGTCCCGGGTCGGATCCTCGAAGTAGCGCAGGGAGCCGTTGCCCTTGAAGATCTGGGCCCCCACCAGCCAGTCGTTGCTGCCCTTCATGTAGTTTTCTGCCGCTTCCCCCGCCATGTCGGAGAAGGCCTCGTTGATGCCGCCCGACTGGCCCGAGTAGACCAGGCCCGAGTTCTGCTCGGTGAAGCCGTGGCTCACCTCGTGGGCCGCCACGTCCAGGCTCACCAGGGGGTAGAAGGTGGTGGCGCCGTCGCCGAAGGTCATCTGGCTGCCGTCCCAGAAGGCATTCTCGTAGTTGCGGCTGTAGTGCACCCGCATCTTGAGCTTGAAGCTGAGCGGCGCCGTGTTGTACCAGTTGCGGTACATGTCGAACACCACGTTGCCGAAGTAGTGGGCATCGTTGAGGGGGGAGTAGGCGCCGTTGATCTCCTTGACCGTGTTCTCCGGGCAGCTGAACTGGTGCACCGCCCCCCCACTGGCGGCGTGGTTGAGGTTGATGGTGTCCACGTTGGTGCTGCTCATGCGGCAGCTGTCGTCCACCTTGAGGGGACCAAAATCGGCGCCATAGAAGTACTTGCCGGTCTTGACGTTGCCCCCCGGGCCTGTGGCGTCCTTGTGGTTGATCCCCTCCCAGCGCTTGAGCTCGCTGCCGGTCTGGGCGTCGATCATCACGAAGGGGCGGCTCGGCTCCTTGCTGGCGGCGAGCCAGGAGACCAGATAGACCAGCCTGGCCTGGCCGGTCTCATCCTGCATCACGAACAGCTTGACCTGTTCGTTGCTCCCTTTGGCGCCGCTGCGGGCCTTGAGGGCGGCGTCGCTGGCAGAGAGGGCGACGGCCGGGCCCGTCAGGTCGGCATCTATCTTGCGCAGCATGGTGCCGGACACCTGGTTGACCTGGCCCCCCAGGGCCTGATCGGCCACCAGCACCTGGCCCCACACCGGAATGCCCTGCCAGGTCTGCTCATAGCGTATCCGCTGCTGGCCATTGGGCAGTGTCACCGCCCGCACCTTGCGAAACTCGCCATCCCCTGCGGCGAGGGCACCGATCCTGGCGGCGCCGCTCACCGCGCCGGGCAGGTCGGAGACCTGGTTCACTTCCACCTGTTCTGCCGCCATGGCGGCGCTTCCCCAGCAGGCCAGCATGACGGCCAAATAGACTTTGTTCATCTCGTCTTTCCTTAGTCGATGAAGATTACACGCCGGGTCCGTTGCCCGGCGCTCTTACACTAGTGCGCCGGTCTGAAATAACTGCCTGTCATTTGTGACAGAGCAGCATAAAGGCGTAGCAGATCTGACTGTTGCCATCCGTGGCTGCTGAAAGTCGTCATTAATCTGGTGACTTGTGCCAATGAAAGGGCTGATTGCTGCAAGGCTGAAAATAGTGCCCAAATGGGCACATCCATATGGGGATTGCCTGCCGGTGAAAGGCACCGAAAGTCCTTGGCAAACAAGGGATTGATTGACTACATTGGCTCCCATGACGGCGGGGGCCGGACCAAAGGCGGGGGAGGAGCAATGTTTTCATGGCAACTGGATGACGAGCTGGCGCTCCTGTTCCTGCAACCCGACATGGCCAGCGAACTCTTTCGCCTCTGCCAGCGTAATCGCGACTATCTCTCCCAGTGGCTGCCCTGGGTGCCCCATATCCAGCAGCCTTCTGACAGCGCCACCTTCATTCGCCACGCCATCGAGAAATTTGCCCGGGGCGAGGGGCTGACCACCGCCATCGAGTATCAGGGGGAGGTGGTGGGTGTCATCGGTTACAACCAGATCGATCAGGGGCTGGCCAAGGTCAGCATCGGCTACTGGCTGGCGGAGCGCTGGCAGGGCAACGGCATCATCACCCGGGCCTGTCAGGCCCTGATCCATCACGCCTTCGAGGAGATGGGGATGGAGAAGGTGGAGATCAGCGCCGCGCTGGAGAATGAGCCCAGCCGGGCGGTGTGCGAGCGGCTCGGCATGCAGCAGGAGGGGATCACCCGGCGGGCGGAGCGGCTGGCGGACAGGGTGGTGGATCACGTCCACTACGGTCTGCTGCGGGATGACTGGCTCAGGCTGCGGGAAAGGGATCACTGATGGAGTCCCGGCCCAGCCAGGTCGCTGGCGCCATGCCTGGCCAGCATGGGGAGGCAGAGTGCTGACCCTGCCCCATATCACCACGGCCCGCACCCGGCTGACCGTCCTTCCCCCGGAGCGGGCCGAGCTGATGCTGGATTTCTACCTGCGCAACCGCACCCATCTGCAGCCCTGGGAGCCGAGACGGGACGAGAGCTTCTACACCCTGGGTCACTGGCAGGGGCGGCTGCGCGACGGTTACGGCCAGTTTTTCGACGGCAGCGCCGTGCAACTGGTGGCGCTCGATCCCAAAGGGGAGCGGGTGCTCGCCACCTGCAACTTCACCCACATCATGATGGGCATGTTCAAGGCATGCCATCTGGGCTATGCCATCGACCAGGCCCATGAGGGGCAGGGGCTGATGCAGGAGGTGGTGACCGCCGGCATCGACTACCTGTTCCGGGAGCGCGACCTGCACCGCATCATGGCGAGCTACATGCCGGTGAACCGGCGCAGCGGCGCCCTGCTGACGCGTCTCGGGTTCGAGCGGGAAGGCTATGCCCGGGACTATCTGATGATCAACGGCCGCTGGGAGGACCACGTCCTCACCGCGCTGCTCAATCCGGCAGGTTGAGGAGTCGGTGGCTTTCTCCGGGCGGGGTCAGCCCCTCGTCAAGCCGTTGGCGCAGGCCGTCCCGGATCCTGGTTACCCAGGTTCTCTCGGCTTTTTCACGGCAAGATCGCACTATCTGTATGCCTCTCATACCCCTGACCCCAAAAGCGTGTAAAATTGCGCCCTGAATTTTCCCGGCCAGCAGCAGCTGGTCGCGACTCCATACATGCAAGGCTGACATTGTGACAGAAGTAGATAGATTCGCGGACATTCGCCCCTATCGCGATGACGAAGTGCCGGCTGCCATCGAGCGGCTGATCCAGGATGACGAGTTTATCGGCGCCATCGCCAAATACCGTTTCGGTTCCCTGATGAGCTGGCTGGGCTGGGCCATTCGCCCGCTGATCCGCCAGTTCCTGCGCCACAAGTGGGCCAAGGTCAGCACCGTTCATCAGGTGCAGATGGGGGTGACCCGTTACATGAGCCGCATGATAGCCACCTCCACCCAGGGGGTGAGCTTCTCCGGCCTAGAGCATCTGAAGAAGGAGCAGGGCTACCTGTTCGTCTCCAACCACAGGGACATCGCCATGGATCCGGCGTTCGTCAACTGGGGGCTGCACACCCATGGCTTCGACACCGTGCGCATCGCCATCGGCGACAACCTGCTGCGCAAGCCCTGCGCCACCGAGCTGATGAAGCTCAACAAGAGCTTCATCGTCAAGCGCTCCGCCAAGGGGCCGCGGGAGATGATGAAGGCCCTCGGCGAGCTGTCTGCCTACATAGGCCAGTCGGTCCACGAGGGGCACTCCATCTGGATCGCCCAGAAGGAAGGGCGCGCCAAGAACGGGGACGACAAGACGGATCCGGCCATCCTCAAGATGTTCTACGTGGACGGCAAGAAGCAGAAGATCGACTTCGTCGACTACATGCGCAGCCTCAACATAGTGCCGGTGAGCATCAGCTACGAGCTGGACCCCACCGACAAGGCCAAGGCGCGGGAGCTCTACGAGAAGTCGGTCAACGGCAGCTACGAGAAGGGCGAGTTCGAGGACATCGAGAGCATAGTCGCCGGCATCGTCGGCCAGAAGGGGCGGGTACATGTCTCCTTCGGCGCCCCCATCACAGAGGGCTTCAGCGATCCGGACGAACTGGCCGCGCTCATCGACAAGGCGATCTGGAGCAGCTACCGCCTCTTCCCGGGCAACTACCTGGCCGCAGATGTGCCCGGCAAGGCCAGCACCATAGAGCAGACCGCCTTCCTGACCCGCCAGTCGGAGGTGCCGGAAGAGCACAAGGCCATCTGGCGTGCCATGTACGCCAAGCCGGTGGAGAACGCCAGCAAGGTTTGAATGACGCCGATTCGGTGAAAAAAACGGGAGCAGATGCTCCCGTTTTTGCGTCTGGTCAAAGTCGGTGGCAATGGAGTAGTGAATAATATTGTTTCAACTGGTACGATCATCGGGTGAATGAGCGGGTATCTCTTGGCAAGGGGCGGGCGACTGTGCAACAGTGACCCGGCGCCAACAAGACGAACCAGGCGCTCTTCGAGTCTGCACGGATGGCAGACGACGCTGAATAAGGACCTTTAGGGGTCCTTTTTCATTGATGGACAAAGATAGACGGCAGATATACCTAAGGATGCGAACCCCATGATCACCGGCAGTCTGGATACCTTGCAACGCACCCCCTTGCCCGCGCCCCTGGCCCGCATCATGGCCGAGGTGGTGAAGAGCCTTGCCCACTGGCGTGAGGCGCCGCTTGGCAAGCAGGACATAGACGGTCTCAAGTTGTTCTGCCTGGTGAGCGAAGAGCTGACCGAGCCGGTCGTGGATCGCCGCGGCGAGTTTCATGAGCAGTATCTGGACATCCAGCTGCTGCTGCGGGGGGAGGAGTGGATCGGCGTCGGGCCCCATGCCTATGTGAGCGACGGCGCCGATCATCCCCACCCCGATCTCTGGTTCGTCGATGACGACCAGACCAGTTATCTGGCGTTGCAGCCCGGCGACTTTGCCATCTTCTGGCCGGGAGAACTGCATCGCCCTCTCTGTACCCTGACCACCCCGGGCTTGGTGAAGAAGCTGGTTGTCAAGGTCCACCAGTCGCTGCTGACCTCGGTCTGAGCGGCAGCGCCGGGTGCCCGGGCACCCGCCACGACAGGGCAGCCGCTCGGTCCGTCCCGAATCGATGATTCGACGAGTGTGCCTGCCGAAAGGTCGGCACCAGAGAGTTTGAAAGGATGAGCGCGCCAGGCCATGGGTCGGCGCCAGAGAGTTTGAAAGGATGAGCGCGCCAGGCCCAGAGTTGGCGGTCGGCGTCAGAGAGTTTGAAAGGATAAGCGCGCCAGGCCCTGGGTCGGCGCCAGACAGTTTGAAAAATTGGGCGCACTTTCCTGCGACCATAACGCCCCCGGCAGGGGAATCCCATCCATGTTGGATGACACGACACTGTCGGCATAAAGCCGAAGCACAGGAAGATGTAGAACATGAGCAAGTTGGTATTGATCCTTAACTGCGGTAGCTCTTCCCTGAAATTTGCCGTAATGGACGCCGAAACAGGTGAGGACATGCTGTCCGGCCTGGCCGAATGCTTCAATCTGGATGACGCACGTATCAAATGGAAACTCCACGGAGTCAAGGGCGAAGCCATGCTGGGCGCCGGTGCCGCGCACCAGGCCGCCCTTGACCACATAGTGGGTCACATCCTGCCCCAGGATCCGACACTCGCCGAGCAGCTGGTCGCCATCGGCCATCGCATCGTGCACGGTGGCGAGCAGTTCTCCCGCTCCGTTCGCATCGATGATGGCGTCATCGCCGGCATCGAGGCCGCCATTCCGTTCGCCCCCCTGCACAACCCGGCGCACCTCATCGGCATCCGCGCCGCCCTCAAGGTCTTCCCGGCCCTGGCCGAAAAGAACGTGGCCGTGTTCGACACCGCCTTCCACCAGACCTTGCCGCAGGAAGCCTACCTCTACGCGCTGCCCTACAAGCTCTATCAGGAGAACGGCATCCGTCGTTACGGCGCCCATGGCACCTCCCACCGCTTCATCGCCGAAGAGACCGCCAAGGCACTGGGCAAGCCGCTGTCCGAGCTCAACATCATCAACTGCCATCTGGGCAACGGTGCCTCCGTCTGCGCCATCCGAAACGGCGAGTCCGTCGATACCTCCATGGGGCTGACCCCGCTGGAAGGGCTGGCGATGGGCACCCGCTCCGGTGACATCGATCCCGCCGTGGTCTTCTTCATGCACGACCAGCTCGGCTACAGCGTGGACGAGATCAACCAGGTGCTGACCCGCGAGTCCGGCCTGCTGGGCATGACCGAGGCGAGCAGCGACTGCCGTTACGTCACCAGCAACTACGCCACCGACGCCGGCGCCAAGCGGGCGCTGGATGTCTTCACCTACCGGGTAGCCAAGTATGTCGGGGCCTATGCCGCCGCCATGGACGGTCGTCTGGACGCCCTGGTGTTCACCGGCGGGATCGGCGAGAACGCCGCCATGGTGCGCGAGATGGTGCTGGCGCGGCTGGCCCTGTTCGGCTTCAAGGTCGACAAGGAGGCCAACAACGCCGCCGTGCTGGGGGGTGAAGGTCCCATCACCGCCGAAGGCAGCCGCCTGGCCATGGTGATGCCCACCAACGAGGAGCTGGTCATCGCCCGCGATGCCCTGAACCTGGTCGGTTAAGGCCACCTCGCAGCGAATCAACGCCCGGCCTCTGCCGGGCGTTGTCGTTTCGGGGGCTCGTTGAGCAAGCTGTCATTTGACATGGGGGGCCAGATACGTACCCTGACCGCAGTTTCACGTCGCAGAGGTAGAGATGAAGGAAATATTTTTCAACTGGTTGTCCGGTCTCGGGGTGGAGGTTACCGCCATGATGGCGCTGGTGATCGCCCTGGGCTTCATCGTGCTGACCGGGTTGGCACTGCACCTGGTGCTGCACCGCATCCTGCTGGTGCGCCTGGTGGGGCTGCTCGGCAAGACCAAGCAGGTGTGGCTGCCGCCCCAGTTGCAGCAGCGGCTCTTCTACCGGCTCGCCCTGGTGCTGCAGGGGGCCGTGCTGCTCGGTCAGGCGGAGATCTGGCTGCCCAGGGAGTCCGACAGCCTGCAGCTTATCGAGATGCTGGCCCAGCTCTGGATCCTGCTGTTCCTGCTGCTCGCCCTGTTTGCCCTGCTCGACTGCCTGCTGTCGGTGAGTCGCCATACCCGGCTCGGGCGGGATCTGCCCCTGCGCGGCATCTTCCAGGGGGTGAAACTGGTGGCCAGCATCCTGGTCGGCATCCTGATGATAGCCCTGCTGCTCGGCAAGTCGCCGCTCTTCCTGTTCAGCGGCCTGGGGGCCATGACAGCGGTGCTGATGCTGGTGTTCAAGGACCCCATCCTCGGTCTGGTGGCCGGGATCCAGCTCTCCGCCAACCGCATGCTGAGCGTCGGTGACTGGCTGCAGATGGACAAGTACGGCGCCGATGGCGAGGTGACCGACATCGGCCTCACCACGGTCAAGGTGTCGAACTGGGACAAGACCATCACCACCATTCCCACCTATGCCCTCATCTCCGACTCCTTCAAGAACTGGCAGGGGATGACGGAATCCGGTGGCCGGCGCATCAAGCGCAGTGTCAACATCGACATGACCAGCGTGCGCTTCCTGACCGCCGAGGAGCAGTTGCAGCTCAAGCAGGCCAGGTTGCTGGCCCCCTATCTCAGCCGCAAGGAACAGGAGCTGAGCAGCTACAACCAGCAACTCAGCGACGCCATCAGCTGCCCCATCAATGGCCGTCACCTCACCAACCTCGGCACCCTGCGCGCCTATCTGGATGCCTACCTGCGTGCCCACTCCGGCATTCGCAAGGACATGACCCTGATGGTGCGCCAGCTGGCACCGACTTCCGACGGCCTGCCCCTGGAGATCTACTGCTTCACGGCGACCACCGCCTGGGCCGATTACGAAGGGATCCAGGCCGATATATTCGACCATATATTCGCCATTATCGGGCAATTTCATCTGCGGTTGCATCAATCTCCAACCGGTTATGACATGCACGCCTGGAAGAACGGGTGATTTGATTCTTGTTGCAGGATGAGGCCAGGGGAAAACGCCATATTAATCATCGACCCGTCACCACGTGTCGGTTGAAATTTGCGGTGCAGAGGAGAAAAATGGCGGCCTTCTCTTCGCCCCGGGCGCGCACGCCCCGGCCAGAGTGCTGAATCACCCCAATATCACAGGAAAGTTATGAAGCTCCTCTACAACACGGCGGCTGCACTGTGCTGCAGCCTGCTCCTGACCGCCACGCCCGTGCTTGCCGTCGAATATGCCCTGCCTGCGGCCAACAGCCGCCTGGTGGGCGAGAACCTGGAATACGTGGTGCCGGCCGAAGAGGCGGGCCAGCCCCTGGAAGCGGCCGCGGCCAAGTTCCAGCTGGGATTGACCAACATGCTGGAAGCCAACCCCAAGGCGGATCCCCTGCTGCTGCAGGCGGGCGAGAAGCTGGTCGTGCCGCACCAGCTGATCCTGCCGGATGCCCCCCGCGAGGGCATAGTGCTGAACGTCGCCGAGATGCGCCTCTACTACTACCCCAAAGGCAAGAAGGTGGTGGAAGTGCTGCCCATCGGCATCGGCCAGCTCGGCACCGACACCCCGGAAGACTGGGTGACCAGCGTGCAGCGCAAGAAGGCGGGCCCGACCTGGACCCCGACCGCCAAGATGCACGCCGAGTACGCCGCCCGTGGCGAGACCCTGCCTGCGGTCTGGCCGGCCGGCCCGGACAACCCCATGGGGCTGTTTGCGCTCTACATCGGCAAGATGTACGCCATCCACGGCACCAATGCCCAGTTCGGCATCGGCCTGCGGGTGAGCCACGGCTGCGTGCGGCTGCGTAACGACGACATCGAGTACCTGTTCAAGCAGGTACCGGTCGGCACCCGTGTCCAGTTCGTGAACCAGCCGATCAAGGCCTCGGTCGAGCCGGATGGTCGTCGCTATCTGGAAGTGCACCAGCCCCTCTCCCGCAGCCAGGAGGAGTTCAACTCCAGCCTGCCGGCACCCTTGCCCATGTCCACCGCGGTGACCCGTTTCATCGCCCACGCGGACAGCGACTCCCAGCTGGTCAAGCAGGCCCTGGAGCAGCGCAGCGGCATGCCCATCGCCATCAACCGCTGATCCGGTTGTCCTCGATGTCGAGCCCCGGCCAAGGTCGGGGCTTTTTTATGATGCGTAAAGGAGGGTAAGTCTTTGCAGTGTCGGGATAAAATCCGGCCTAACCGCTCTTGATTGGTTACTTGATTAGGTGTGAAACGTTTTCTCTGTGTTTTTTATTTGTTAAAAGTGGTTGTGATCAGGCGATCTGCTGATTAATCTAGGCCGGTTTTTTAAGGAAGAGCCCGTCGCGAGAACGGGTACAAGAGTCACATAACGGAGTTTTGAATGACAGCTAGCACCCCAATGCTCATCACCTTTCTGGTGTACATCCTGGGTATGGTCCTGATCGGCTTTATCGCCTATCGCGCCACCCAGAACTTTGACGACTACATTCTCGGCGGCCGCCGCATGGGGAGCTGGGTGACCGCCCTCTCCGCCGGGGCCTCCGACATGAGTGGCTGGCTCCTGATGGGCCTGCCGGGCGCCGTCTTCATCGGCGGCATCTCCGAGAGCTGGATCGCCATCGGCCTCACCATAGGTGCCTACTTCAACTGGCGCTGGGTGGCCGGTCGGCTGCGGGTTCACACCGAGAAGAACCGCAACGCCCTGACCCTGCCGGACTACTTCACCTACCGTTTCGAGGACAAGAGCCGGGTGCTGCGCATCCTCTCCGCCCTGGTGATCCTGCTGTTCTTCACCATCTACTGCGCCTCCGGCGTGGTGGCCGGTGCCCGCCTGTTCGAGAGCACCTTCGGCATGAGCTATGACACCGCCCTCTGGGTCGGTGCCGCGGCTACCATCACCTACACCTTCTTCGGCGGCTTCCTCGCGGTGAGCTGGACAGATACGGTGCAGGCCACCCTGATGATCTTCGCCCTGATCCTGACCCCTGTGTTCGTCATCATCGCGGTCGGCGGCATCGACACCGCCATGGTGCAGGTGGCGGCGCAGAACGCCAGCAACCTCGACATGTTCAAGAATCTGGACTTCATCGCCATCATCTCCCTGATGGCCTGGGGCCTGGGGTACTTCGGCCAGCCGCACATACTGGCGCGCTTCATGGCGGCGGACTCCCACCACTCCATGGCCAGCGCCCGTCGCATCAGCATGACCTGGATGGTGTTCTGCCTCGGCGGCGCCGTGGCCATCGGCTTCTTCGGCCTCTCCTACTTCTCCACCTTCACCGAGCAGGCCGCCGGCGTCACCGGCAACCCGGAGCGCGTCTTCATCGAGCTCTCCAAGATACTGTTCAACCCCTGGATTGCCGGCGTGCTGCTCTCCGCCATCCTGGCGGCGGTGATGAGTACCCTGAGCTGTCAGCTGCTGGTCTGCTCCAGCGCCATCACGGAGGATCTCTACAAGCCCTTCCTGCGCAAGAACGCCTCCCAGAAAGAGCTGGTGTGGGTCGGCCGCGCCATGGTGCTGGTGATCTCCCTCATCGCCATCGCCGTGGCCGTGAACCCGGAGAACCGGGTACTGGGGCTGGTGAGCTACGCCTGGGCCGGCTTCGGTGCCGCCTTCGGCCCCGTGGTGCTGCTCTCGGTGCTCTGGTCGCGCATGACCCGCAACGGCGCCCTGGCCGGCATGCTGGCCGGTGCCCTGACCGTCATCGTCTGGAAGCAGTTCGGCTGGCTGGGTCTGTACGAGATCATCCCGGGCTTCGTCTTCGCCACCCTGGCGATAGTGGTGTTCAGCCTGCTGGACAAGGCCCCCTCCAAGGCGATGCTGGATCGCTTCGATGAGGCCGAGCGCGAGTTCCAGGCTCCCCCTGTCTCGGCTGAGCCGGTCATGGTGAGATAAATCACGCACGCTGAATAAAAAAAGCCCCGCAACTGCGGGGCTTTTTCATGGGCGGGGCGGGCTTATTGGCCGCTGACGCGGCACTGCAGGGCGGCTTGGTCATAACGCTCCAGCCTGGCTTCGTTCCCCTTGGTCAGCAGCGTGAGATTCTGCCCCTCGTAACGGGCACCGCTGGCGCTGGGGGCTTCAAAGGCGAGCACCTGCGACTGCTGCGTCCCCTCGCTCAGGTTGATCACGGCGGTGGGCCGCTTGGCCTCGTTGTAGAAGTAGGTCGAGAGCCGGATCCCGCCGTCGCACTGGTAGTCGACCGGGCTTGGCACCCTCAGCTGGCCCCCCTTTATCTGCAGCTCTGTGATGCGCAGCTGGTAGCTCTCCTCCACGCATTGGCGCGAGTCGCTCTCTTTCCAGCACTCGTTGCGCCCCTTGATCCAGCCGCGCTGCATCGCCTTCTCCGTCTTCTGCTGCTCGGCCGACAGCTGACTCAGCGCCTTGGGGTAGAGGGCGGCGAGTTCGTTATCCAGCGCCGCCAGCCCGGCGTCCTGGCAGATAAGCTGCTCGGCCGCGCTGTGGGCCTTGGCGCAATCAAAGGAAGGGGTGGCGGCACTGGCCAGCAGCGGCATCAAGGCGAGGGTGCCCAGCAACATCTTGGTCATCGAAAAGGCTCCAGCAAGAGGGGATTCCCACTTACTACAGCACAAGGGCGCCGGGCCGCCGAGGACTTTTTCACCCCAGGCTCCCTTGCCCGCCTCTTCGGGCACCGCTGCCGACAACAATGGTCATCAGGTCGTCGCCGCCCTGACTCAGGGTCGCCGCCGCGCCAGCCGCTGCGCATCACTGCGGGCCGCGGCCGCCGCCCGCCCCAGCCAGCGCTGTCGCTCCCGCTCGCTGGCGGTATGGACAGGCCCCAGATGCTGGCGATGGGTCAGCCGGATGCCGCATAGCCCCAGCACCGGCTTGGCGAGAGTGCGCTCGACGGGGGAGCCCAGCCACCAGCGGTAGTACCAGACAGGGCTGTCCATGGTGAGCAGCAGGCGCGCCGTCTTGCCGGCGAGCAGGCGCTCGGGAAGCGCCTTGCCTTCCTGATAACGAAAGGCAAACCCCGAGAGCAGCACCCTGTCCAGCAACCCCTTGAGCCGGGCCGGCAGGTGGCCCCACCAGAGGGGGGCGACGATCACCAGATGGTGAGCCTGCTTCAGGCTCTGCTGCAATGCCTGCAGATCGGGCTCGAGGGGCTGCGCCTCGTCATAGCCATGGTGCAGATCCGGCTCGAAGGCGAGTTCCCCCACGTGATGCAGGGTGACCTCTGCGCCGCCCTCCTCGGCGCTGCGGGCATACTCCCGGGCCAGGGCATGGCAGAGGCTGTCGGGTTTGGGGTTGCCGTTGATGATAAGCAGCTTGGGTGTCATGGTGTGGCTCCTGATGAAGTGAGCCCTCATTACACCCCTTGTCCCATGGGACAGAGTCAAGCCACCTTGTGCGCCTGCCCTGCATCCCTCTGATGAAGCTGCGATTCGGGGTCGCGCGGGACGGGATCGCCATAGCGGCAGGGGTGCTGCGCCAGCAACTTGGCGCACTGGGTCAGGGATTGATGCTGGCGTTGCAGCCTGACCACCTCGGCCTCGATCTGCGCCAGCTTGCCCGCGATAAGCTGCTCCACCTTCTGCCAGGGAAACTCGGCGAGGCTGGTGAGGCCCGCCAGCAAGGGGACCAGCTCGCCCAATTTGCAGCCGAGCCGCTGGGCCTCGCGGATAAAGCCGACCCACTCCAGATCCTCGGCCCGGTAGACGCGATACTTGCCGCGCCGCCTGGGCTCGGGCAGCAGGCCGAGCTGCTCGTAGAGACGGACAGCCTTGGGAGTGGTGCCCGCCAGCCGGGCAAATTCGCCGATATACATGGTGCTGCTCGCAAACTCGCAAAGGTGGTGTGAAAGGAGCCCACTATAGGCCAGCGGCAGGGGGGATTGAATCCCCGTGGGAGAGGGGAGAGTTGGATTGGCAGGGGATGGCTGACAGAGGACACCCACCTTGTCAGGCAAGTCTGCTATCTAGATGGTGGGTGTCCTAGTATTTTTATTATTTTTATTGCTCAAGCATTGGCAATTTGAGGTATAACGCCGCATTCAGCGGCTTGTCCGCTGCAATGCCTTGTTATAAGCCGCTTTGCAATTCATTTTTTAATGCCTTAAGCAACCCTGGAGCAGATTCTCTGACGAAAGCTATCTGAGCTTTTGAAAGGGGTTCCCCATGAACTGCATAGTTACAAACAGATATAACCTCCATTACGCCATGAAGAACATTCTTGGATATTGCCTCATAGTTTCGTAGGTCATTTAAGAGCTTACCAACTGAGTACCTATGGCGATATTTATCATCAATATCTGAATATTCGCGCAAAAGGTTTTCAAAAGACAATCGCACCTTAAACATTTCAACATGGATTGGGTCAACTCCGTAATCATAAGCGTCGTCTTGCGCTGCTGTTATACCCATCTTATCCAGCGTGCGTTGTATCTGCTCTGATAGATCTGGTATCTCAGAATCTTTTGGAGGCACTGCACCAGATTGAAAATATATCTGGTTGCTGTTTGCATTTGATACTTCAATCGATGACTTGATTTCTGTTTTAAGTATGGAAAGTTGATGACTTACATCTTTCTTTAAATCATCGATTTGCTGTTTTAGTTTTACTCCAAACAAATCCATCTCTTGGATTATTGGCGCAAGACAGACGCCAATCCAGATTACAAACACAACAACGTCGAAATAAGAAGGGTTTCCCTCGATGAGCTTTGGATACCTTCCATACAAATAGAACCCTATTACAATAACGAGGATTCCCCACTAAACGGTTTTAAAGTTCTCAGAATTCTTCACCTATACCTTGCCTTCCTTGAGGCTTATAACGATTAAGCTAAGGGGCGGGCTTTAGTCCGTCCCAGTGAGCGAAGCGAACGATTTGAGCGCATTGTTAGAAGCCTTTGTGAAGTTTTTTTAGTTCAAAAGAGTCCCATATACTGTTTGGGTCTTTAGTATCTTCGCGATGGTTGTGTGGGAGGCGATAGCCATTTCCTTTGGCGGAGAATACGCCGAACTCAACTTCTGTTATGGATTCATCTTCTGTTTCTGCTTCTTTGTAAAATATATCAACCAGCGCAACGTCTCCTGGCTTGAGAATTACAGGGATTCCTGTGGCTTCTGAGTTTAAAATTCTACCGTCTATGAGCAATTCAACCTGTTTAATAGCAAGTTGAACGTCACCAGTGTTGCTTAATACATACTCCATTTTTCTATCAAAAACAGAGTCGATTATTCCTGTTGAGAACATTGCGCCGGTAAGGTGCTCTCTCCGGCGGAACTGTTGAATGTATAAGTTGTAGAACGATACAGAAATGGCGATCAGTGAAAGCGCTAGTGTTATGTAGTCTTTTGTTTGCAAGACGGACTCCGTATGGCTTCTAACGATTAAGCTAAGGTGCGAGCTTTAGCCCGTCCCAGCGAACGAAGTGAGCGATTTGAGCGTATTGTTATACGCCAACTCTGAGATTAGGACTGCCCATGGGGTGTGTTTCAGAGTTAAAGAAATAAAGCTCTTTATCGGTGAGTTCTTGGTGTAGTCGGGACTTGAATGACAGAATGCTGGCTTGATTTTGATGTGGCCATACGCTGATTGCTATACGCTTAAGCGGACTTTGATTTATGGCATCGATAATATGTTGGTCATAGTCTTTGTGAAGTGAGTGCCCAACTACAACTAGATTATCGGTTGATTTGCATAGTTTTTCGTATGAGAAACGTAAGTAATCGTTCCTCTTGATTCTAGATAGCTTCCATTCTGAACTGCCTTCTGAGATAAAAAGTGGAAACTGTTCGGGATGTGCAAGATCGAAAAGATCGGCCAGTCGTGCAATGCCGTTGGTGGTTAATTTTTTTGTTTTACCATTTGATTTCTCTACTAAATGTACTGCGCCATGCAGATAGTGGATAGTGCACCTGTCCGCAACGACTGCCGTATCAGTGATATCAAAAGTGCTACCTTCACCCCAAAACATGTCTTTGAAGCGCCAGGTTTCTTCGCGCATTATTGACCAATACGGAATTAGATCATAATTGGTTGTAAATACATTCTTGAAGCTTCTTAAGGACTGATTTATAGCAGGTATACTGGCGAAGTCAGGTGGGACGTGCGCGTAGTTTACAGCTGCTGCAAGGGAGTTTTTTGTATTTGTATAAAGCTGGTCGATTTGATCGTGTTGCGGATTTCCGAGCTGTTGGTCTACAAGCTTAGCGTGATAAAGGATTCTCAGAACATCCTCGAAGTTTGAACTACCTATATGGTCGAATAGCGCAATACTTTCTTGGCTTAAGGTTGTTTCGATATCGTTACTCTGAGCAACTTCGTAAAGGCTGTTGTAACCAAAACGCTCCCAAATATTTATACTGAAACCATTGCCAAGAAGTAAAGATTCCCAGCCATCACCTTCGATTTCTTGCCAATCTAATAAGTGATGATCAATTTGTGATTCCGGCACAGGTTTCTCCTTGGGGTATAACAGTGATTAGATGGAGGGCGGTACTAACACATTAATACCGCCTTCTATCTAACTCCGCTTCACTTTGATTCAGGGATTTATAAATAACATTTTAAATCAATTATTTACCTGCCTACCTCTGAAGCTGATTGTATTCGCTTGACCTCTTCTTTTTGCGCAATCATGACGACTGTATAGAAAATCAGTGTGACCTTGGCCATAGCAAACGCCGGCATGGCTACCGCACTGGATTTCAGCTTCCAGTGTGCTGCTATTTGGCTGCGCTTGGGGGATGGCGTGGCTCATGGGTGACTCCAACGAGGCATATATTGCCATTCGGGTATGTTAGCGGGGGTGGCGCCGAGGGGAAGGGCAGGGTGATGGATTTTCGGGCGGGATCAAAGAATGAGCTGCTATGGCAAGGGATGCGTCGGTGCCCCGGGTCTGCAAGAGGGGGCTATGCCCCCTCATTGGGCTCATGGGGCCGGTTGCCTTTTAGGCCAGCACCAGGGGTTGGCGGCTGTTATGGCAGCTCGTGAAGGGGAAGGGCTGGTCGCCCTCCCTTACGCCAGCGCCAATGTCTGGCGGCTGCGCCACAGCCGCTCGTGGAAGAAGAAGACGACTGTGTTGATGGCAGGTTCGATCAGTGCCATCACGCCGCCGGTGAGCAGCTCGCCGCTCAGCAGGTAGGCGACGGCGAAGGCCACCGAGAAGTGGACCAGGGCGAAGCTGCTGGTCTTGGCCTGCAGGCTGTGATTGGGCTTGAGCTTGTGCCAGCCAAGGTCGTGGAAGTAGAAGGCGACCGTGTTGACGGCGGGCTCGATCAGGGCGATCAGGCTGGCGGTGAGCAGTTCGCCGGTCAGCAGATAAGCCACGGTGAAGGCGACACTGAAGTGCAGGATGGCGAAGCTGATGGTCTTTTTCATGATGGTGTCTCCTCTGGCGATGAAGGCAGTATCACCCAGAATCACATCAAATGAAAACCATTCTCATCTATCAGCTAAATAGAAAAAGCCTATCGACCGGGGGAGAAGCCACCAGATTGGGGACTTGCCTGGGGCCATGGCGGCGCTAGAGTGTGCCTTTTGCCATGAAAAAGGAGCTTTCATGACCATCAACTCCACCCTGTTTGGGCTGTTTATCCTGCTGCTGATGATCCTTGTCGGCGTCGTGGCCTGGCGACTGGCCCGGCGCAAGAGCCGCCACCCCGTGCTTGTCACCGTCCTGTGCGTGCTGCTCTGCCTGGTACCGCCCTTCGCCCTGCCGGCGCTGCTCATTCTGGCACTCTGGCGGGATATGCCCGTCAGGGCCTGAGGCGAGCGGCGTCATCCCGGCAACGGCAGAGAGAGAAAAGCCCCTTTCGGGGCTTTGTCATGTTTGCGGTCGGTAAGGGGTTCAGTCGGCTGCCTTGTTGAGCCACTCCACCCTGTACTGGGCACCGGCGCCTTGTGCCAGCTTGGCGCACAGGGGTTTGAGGAAGGCTTCGATCTGCTCGTCCAGCATCCAGGGGGGGCTGACGATCAGCATGCCGGAGCCGTTCATGCCCCAATCGGCGGTCTGGCCGGCCACTTCGAGCTCCGCCACCAGGACGTTGCCGAAGTTTTCCCGCTTGATCGCCTTGAGCATGTCGCGGGACTTGTCCGCCTCCTGGCCGAGGATGGGATACCAGAGGGCGTAGATGCCGGTGGCCCAGCGCTTCTGCGCCTTTTTCAGGGTATCGACCACGGCGAAGTAATCTTCCTTCAGCTCATAGGGAGGGTCGATCAGCACCAGCCCCCGGCGCGGCGTCGGCGGCAGCAGGGCCACCAGCCCCTCGAAACCGTCGCGATGGTGCACGGCGACGCGGGGGTCATACCCCATGTTGGCGCGAAGATCCTCCACCTCGTTGTTGTGCAGCTCCATCAGCGCCAGCTTGTCCTGATCGCGGGCGAGACGGCGCGACAGCTCCGGCGAACCCGGGTAGTAGTGCAGCTGACCATCGCTATTCATCTCTTCGATGACGCCAAGATAGGGGGCCATGGCGGACCATTGGGCCCGCTCGTCCCACAGGCGGCCTATGCCGTCGGCGTACTCCGCCTTCTTCTGGGACCAGTCGCCGCGCAGGTCGTAGAGACCGCCGCCGGCATGGGTGTCCAGCACGATGAAGGGCTTCTCCTTCTTCTTGAGGGACTCGATGATCAGGGCCTGGACGGCGTGTTTCAGCACGTCGGCATGGTTGCCGGCGTGAAAGGCGTGGCGATAGCTCAGCATATTAGGTCTCTGAGGGGGCCCTGCTGGGCACCCAGTAACGATAGATAGTTCAACAGGTTGTGGCTCTTGCCACGAAACAGGGAGAGGCCGCGCAGGGTCTGCAGCAGGACCCCTTGTTGCAGCCGCTCCAGCTCCAGCTCGTGGGCCAGCATGGCCTGGTACTCCTCCTCGGCCAGCCGTGCCTTGGCTTGCTGGCGCAGGGTGCGCCAGGGGAGCAGCACGGCCTCGGTCTGGACCAGGGCCGGTTGCAGATCGGTGAGGTCGACCGGGATGCCGAGCAAGTCCAGATGATGCAGCAGGAGCGCCAGATTGACGTTGCCACCCTGGCTCTGCACCTCGAGCCAGTCCTGGCTGCGCTGGCCATAGACCTTGCCGCTCCAGTGCCAGAAGCCGAGCGGCGTCGGCAGCTCGTGCACGGCGACCCGCTCGCTTGCCATCAGCTGTTCGTCACGCAAAGAAGGCCTGCTCCATGGTTTCCAGCTCCTCACTGAGGCTCATCCACTCCAGCTCCACCTCTTCCAGCTGCTCCTTGAGGGGGCCCTGGGACTTGAGCAGCTCGGAGAGCTTGCCCTTGGCGCTCTCTTCGTAGATGGCGGGATCGGCCAGCTGGCTCTCGATGTCGCCAAGCTTGCCCTGCAGCTTCTCCATGCTGGCCTCGAGCTTCTCCAGCTTCTGGCGCAGGGGCCGGGTCTGCTGGCGGAACTGGGCCTCGAGCCGCTTCTGATCCTTGCGTGCCACCGCCGAGTTGGCGGAGACGGGGCCGTCCACCGGCTTGGCGTTGGCCTCTTTCTCCTGCTCCCCGAGCCACTTGTGGTAGTCGTCCAGATCGCCGTCGAACGGTTCGACCCGGCCACCGTGGACCAGATAGAAGTCATCCGTGGTGGTGCGCAGCAGGTGACGGTCGTGAGAGACCACTACCATGGCGCCCTCGAAGCCTTGCAGCGCCATGGTGAGGGCGTGGCGCATCTCCAGATCCAGGTGGTTGGTCGGTTCATCCAGCAGCAGCAGGTTCGGTTTTTGCCAGGTGATGAGGGCCAGCACCAGCCGCGCCTTCTCGCCGCCGGAGAAGGGGGCCACCTTGTCCAGCGCCTTGTCGCCGTGGAAGCCGAAGCTGCCGAGGTAGTTGCGCAGCTCCTGCTCGGACTTGTCCGGCGCGAGGCGAGCCAGGTGATCGAGGGGGGTATCGTCCAGACGCAGGGTTTCGAGCTGATGCTGGGCGAAGTAGCCGATGCTGACCCCGGCGCTCACCTCCAGCTTGCCCGAGAGCGGCGCATTGGAGCCCGACAGCATCTTGATGAAGGTGGACTTGCCGGCGCCGTTGCGCCCCAGCAGGCCGATGCGCGAGCCCGGCACCAGGTTCATCTTTATCTTCTCCAGGATCACCTTGTCACCGTAACCGGCGCACAGGTTCTCCATGGCGATGAGGGGGGTCGGCAGGGCCGAGGGCTCGCGAAACTCGAAGCTGAACTCGGAGTCGGCGTGGGCGGGCAGGATCTTCTCCATCCGCTCCATGGCTTTCAACCGGCTCTGGGCCTGACGGGCCTTGGAGGCCTTGTAGCGGAAGCGGTCCACATAGGCCTGCATGTGGGACATCTCCCGCTGCTGCTTCTCGTACATGGACTGCTGCTGGGCCAGCTGCTCGGCGCGCTGCAGTTCGAAGTCGGAGTAGCCGCCGGTGTATTCGTTGAGCTTGCCGTTCTCGATGTGGATGATGCGGTTGATGACCGAATCGAGGAAGTCGCGGTCGTGCGAAATCAGCACCAGCGTGCCCTGATAGCCCTTGAGCCACTTCTCCAGCCAGATGACGGCGTCGAGATCCAGGTGGTTGGTCGGTTCATCGAGCAGCAGCAGATCGGAGCGGCACAGCAGGGCCTGGGCCAGGTTCAGGCGCATGCGCCAGCCACCGGAGAAGCTCCTTACCGGCGAGTCGAGCTGATCGCCACCAAAGCCCAGCCCGTGCAGCAGCTCGGCGGCGCGGGCGCGGATGCTGTAGGCGCCTATGGTGTCGAGCCTGCCGTGCAGCTCGGCGACCAGGAGGCCATTGTCATCCGCCTCGGCCTGGGCCAGCTGGGCTTCGAGGGCGCGGAACTCCTTGTCGCCATCGACCACGTACTCCAGCGCGGAGCAGTCCAGCGCCGGGGTCTCCTGGGCCACGCCGGCAATCTGCCAGCCGGCGGGCAGGCTGAAGCTGCCGTTGTCGATGGCCAGCTCGCCCCGCACCAGCGCAAAGAAGGTGGACTTGCCACAGCCGTTCTTGCCCACCAGGCCCACCTTGTGGCCGGGGTGTATGGTGGCGGACGCGTTGTCCAGCAGCGTGCGGCCGCCGCGGATCAGTTCGATTTGACTGGCAACTATCATGGATGGATCTGCTTGGCTCAATGAAGGGGAGAAACTGGCGCGGATCTTACGTGAAATGACTCGGATTTGCACTTGAGGCAGGCGGGCATGGCTGGCTGCGGCAAGAAAAACGTGCCATAACAGAGACATCTGTCAGGGGGCAGGAGGCTTCCATGTTGATTAAAGAGATCATGACGACCCGGGTTGCGACCGTTTCCATGGATGACAGGCTGGGTGTCATCAAGGCGATCTTCGAGCAGGCCCACTTTCGCCACCTGCTGGTGCTGGAAGATGACGTGCTGGTGGGAGTCATCTCGGACCGGGATCTGCTGCGCGCCCTCAGCCCCTATCTCGACACGGATGCCGAGATGAACCGCGACACCGAGACCCTCAACCGGCGGGCCCATCAGATCATGAGTCGCCAGCCCATCACCATCTCTCCCGACTCGTCCTTGCCGGAAGCCGCGGCCATCATGCTGGAGCAGCATGTCTCCTGCCTGCCGGTACTGGAAAACGGCGCCCTGGTCGGCATCGTCAGCTGGAAAGACCTGCTGCGCGTCATGCGGGACTGGCAACCTGTCTGAGGCGTCCCTGGGAGCGACTGGATCCTGCTTTGCCGGGTTTTCATTGACTCTTCCTCGATACAAACGTCTGCCATGTCGAGATATGGCATTTCTGTTGTTCTGATATTTTAATTTTAATGGTTTAAAATTCCGCATTAACCTGTGTTTGTGACACTTAGTGTCGCGACAAACGGGATAAATAGAGTATTTCTAATTAATCGACCCCAGCTTCAGTTCCCATCAAGGTTCGCAGATCTACCCTAGGTCATCGGAAATGAACCCGATTCAAAATGACAACGACCGAGCACAGGTCTGGTTTACACCTCAGAGGAACGAACAATGAAAAAGACAGCATTGACGATGGCCATCTCCAGCCTGCTGCTGGCCGGTGGTGCACAAGCTTCTACCGTTTACAACCAGGATGGTACCAAGCTTGACATCGGTGGCCGTGTTCAAGGCATGTACTACGGTAGCGACAACGACGACGAGAGTGGCGATCAGAGCTACCTGCGTCTGCGCATCGGTGGTGAGACCCGCATCAACGAAGAGACCGTCGCCAACGGCTTCGTCGAGTACAACGTACCGACCAACAGCTCCGACAACGAGCTGCGCTATGCCTACGTTGGTGTCAAGAACGATCGTTTCGGCGCCTTCAGCTACGGTCGTCAGGACGGTCTGATTGCCAAGGCCGTTAACGATTACACCGACGTTCTGCCGGAGTGGGGCGGAGATGGCCTGGGCAAGGGTACCGAAGTGTTCGGTACCGGTCGTACCAACGGCCTGGCTCAGTACCTCTACACCTTCGACGGCCTGGTGCTGGGTGCCCAGTTCACCGGCGAGAACGAAGCCCAGAACGAGAGCGCGTCCAGCTGGACCAGGGGCTCCGAAGAGGGCTACGCCCTGTCTGCCAACTACAACTTCGACATGGGCATCAGCCTGGGTCTGGCCTATAACCAGGCTGGCAAGACTGCCGATCAGGCTGCCAATGCCAACTTCGGTGGCAGCGAAGACGCCAAGCTGACCGCAGTCGGTATCAAGTACAACGCCAACAACCTGTACGCTGCCGCGACCTACGCCTACGGTGAAAATCACGTCTATGTGAACCAGGCTGGCAACGACGGTTATGCCTCCGAGAGCAACGGTTACGAAGCCGTGGTTCAGTACACTTGGGGTCAATGGAAGCCGTCCCTGGCGTATAACCGCCTGGACGTGAAAGATTCCGACCAGAACCTGGATGACACCCTGACCGAGTACGTGTCCATCGGTGCCTGGTACAACATCAACGACAACTTCGATGTCTACGTTGATTACAAGGCCAACCTGCTGAACAGCGACGGCACTGACGGGTACAACAAGTTTGGCCAGAACACCGACGACGTCGTTGGCGTGGCCATGCAGTACCACTTCTAAGTCGTTCCCTGACTGCCTACTGTATTTTTTGACCGGCCGCCTCGCGGCCGGTTTTTTTATGGGCGCAACACCAGATGTGCCCTTTCTCGGCCATCAGGCCAATCCCGGGTTCAGCATTCTTCCCTGCTGGTCGATAACTCTCTTTGTCGGGCCGATGGAGATGAGGGCTGCTGGCATGGGGCTATGGGGTGAGGATCACGCCCCGCGGTCAAGATCCTATCTTTTCTCGACCCTTTTCATTATTTCTATAGAGACTTGCGTTGCTCCTGCCGGGGGAATGCGGGTCTGGTTGGCATGCTGGCGCCCCTCTGGCGGGGCGGCACTCGGAAAACGGACGTAAGGGCTTTATATGGCGAGCATATTGGATTCAGTGGATCAACGTACCCAGCTGGTGGGGGAGAATCGCCTGGAGTTGCTGATGTTCCGGTTGGGATCCCAGCAGCTGTTTGCGATCAACGTCTTCAAGGTGCGGGAGGTGGTGAAGCTGCCCCATCTCAACAAGATGCCGGGCTCCCATCACAACATCAGCGGGGTGGCGAACATCCGCGGCGTCTCCATTCCCGTCATCAACCTGCGCGGTGCCATCGGCATGCGCCCCATGGCGGTCGACAACGAATCCAACCTCATCATCACCGAATACAACCGCACCATTCAGGGATTCCTGGTGGGGCAGGTGGCCCACATCGTCAACATGACCTGGAAGGACATATTGCCGCCCCCCCGTTCGGCGGGGCGCGCCAACTACCTCACCGCCATCACCCGCATCCCGGAGGGCGGGGTCGACCAGATTGTCGAAATCATCGACGTGGAGAAGGTGCTGGCGGAGATCATCACCTATGACATCCGCATCTCGGCGGAAGTGCTGGACAAGGAGATCCTGCCCCAGATGCAGGGGCGCCGGGTGCTCATCGTCGATGACTCCAGCACGGCACGCAATCAGGTGCGCGAGACCCTCGCCCAGCTCGGCCTCGAGGTGATCGAGTGCCAGGATGGGCTGCAGGCGCTCAAGCTGCTCAAGGGGTGGTGCGATGCGGGCAAGAAGGTGACCGACGAGATCATGCTGATGATCACGGACGCCGAGATGCCGGAGATGGATGGCTACCGCCTGACCCACGAGGTGCGCAGCGATCCGCGCATGGCCGATCTCTTCATCACCCTCAATACCTCACTGAGCGGCAACTTCAACGAGGCCATGGTCAAGAAGGTGGGATGCGACCGCTTCATCTCCAAGTTCCAGCCTGATCTGCTGGTCGGGGTCACCCAGGAGCGCATGCGCCAGATCCTGGGAGCTTGAACCCGACTCAAGGGCTTATCGCCTCAAGCCAGCTCGATAACAGAACACCCGCCTTGGCGGGTGTTCTGTTTTGGCGGGCAGGAGGCCAATGCCGTCCCCTGGGGTCACTGGGTCAGCAGGGGCTCGATAAAGCTCGCGACCCGGTCGCGGATCTGCGGCTGGGCTTCGGCCGTGGGATGGAGGCCATCGTTCATCAGGAGTTCAGGGCGAAGCGCAATATCATCGATAAAGAAGGGCATCAGCGGCAGGTCATTGGCCTGCGCCAGCTCCGGGAAGATCTGCTCGAACTGCTGCAGGTAGCGGGCGCCATAGTTGCGGGGCAGCTGGATCTGGGTCAGCACCGTCTTCGCCTGGCTGGCCTTGGCCAGCTCCACCATCTTGGTGAGGTTGGCCCGGGTGATGGCGGGGGCGAAGCCGCGCAGGCCATCGTTGGCCCCCAGCTCGATCAGTACCCAGTCAGGCTTGTGCTCCTCGAGCAGGGCGGGCAGGCGGGCCAGCCCTCCCTGGGTGGTTTCACCGCTGATGCTGGCGTTGATGAGCCTGTGCTCGCCACCCTGCTGCTGCCACTTCTCGTTGAGCAGGGCAGGCCAGCTCTGTTCGGCCTGCATCTGGTAGCCGGCACTCAGGCTGTCCCCCAGTACCAGCAGGGTTTGCGCCTGGACCGATGAGATCCAGCAACACAGGCAACTCAAGACGAACAAGACACGGGTCATGCATTCAACTCCCAGGATCTATTGTCATTACAGGTTAAGGCAAACAGGAAACGCATCATGAGTTCAACGCCCATTATCACCGTCAGGGGGCTCGGCAAAACCGTTCGCCTCGGCCAGGAAAGTCTCACCATCCTTGAAGGGATCGATCTGCAAGTCAATACCGGCGAGACGCTGGCCCTGGTCGGCGCCTCCGGATCCGGCAAGTCCACCCTGCTCGGCCTGCTGGCCGGACTCGACCTGCCGAGCAGCGGCGAGATAGAGATCCTGGGCCAGTCCCTGACCCGGCTGGACGAGGAGGGGCGGGCCAGACTGCGCGCCGAGCAGGTGGGGTTCGTGTTCCAGTCCTTCCTGCTGCTGCCCACCCTGAGCGCCCTGGAGAACGTCATGCTGCCGGCCGAGCTGCGCGGCGAGACCGACTGTGAGCCCAGGGCCCGCGAGCTGCTCACCCAGGTCGGGCTGGCCGAGCGGCTGCACCACCTGCCGCCGCGCCTGTCCGGGGGGGAGCAGCAGCGGGTCGCCATCGCCCGGGCCTTTATGACCCGCCCCAGCCTGCTGCTGGCGGACGAGCCCACCGGCAACCTCGACAGCAAGACGGGGGAGACGGTGATCGAACTGCTGTTTCGTCTCAACCGCGAACACAACACCACACTAGTGGTGGTGACCCACGATCATGAGCTGGCCCAGCGCTGCCAGCGGCAGCTGGTGATGGCGGCGGGACGGCTGGAGGCAGATGCGCCAGCATCCGAAGCCACCTTGGCTCCCCGTGTCAGGGAGCTGTCATGAATCAATGGCGATTGGGGTTCACGTTAATGTGCGGGGAAGGCGTCAATGACAAGTGGCTGCCCGGACTGACGCAGGCGAGGAGCAAGTCATGAGTCAATGGAGACTGGGTTTCAAACTGCTGCGCCGGGAAGGATTCAGCGGGGAGCTGCGCTGGTTCGTGCTGGCGCTGGCCCTGAGCGTGGCCTGCGTGCTGAGCGTGGCCCTGGTGGCGGATCGGCTGGATGCGGGGCTCAAGGCCTCGGGCCGTGACTTCATCGGGGCGGATCGGGTGCTGCGCTCCGCCACCCCGGCGCCCGAGGCCTGGCTCGCCCAGGCGAAGCAGGAGGGGCTCCTCGTCCAGACCACGGTCAGCTTCAACAGCATGCTGTTTCACGGCGACGGCCTGCAGCTGGCGTCCATTCGCGCCGTGCCGAGCGATTTCCCCTTCTATGGCAAGCTGGAGCTGATGCCCCAGCGTGCCCCTGCGCCCGGCGAGATCTGGCTCTCCGCCCGGGTGATGCAGTTGCTCGGTGCCAAACTCGGGGACGAGCTGGAGGTCGGCAACACCAGATTGACGGTGGCGGGGGAGCTGGGCCAGGAGCCGGATCAGGGCTTCAGCCCCTTCCAGATGGCGCCAAGGGCGCTGATCCACAGCGCCGATATAGAGGCGACCGGCGCCCTCTTGCCGGGCAGCCGCCAGCAGTGGCGCTATCTCATCAAGGGGCCCCGGGAGGGGGTCGCCCGCTATGAGCGCTGGCTCAAGCCCAAGCTGACGGCGGGGCAGAAGCTGATCAAGCCGGGCGACGAGGGCTCCCAGGTCGGCAAGTCCCTGGCCAATGCCGAGCGCTTCTTCCGCCTGGCGTCCCTGGCCGGCGTGCTGCTGGGGGCCCTGGCCATGGGCATAGCGGTGCGTCACTTCGCCGAGCGCCAGACCAACATGGTGGCGCTGCTCAAGACGCTGGGGGCGTCGCGGCGTACCCTCTGGCAACTGATGGGGACGCTCCTCGCCTCCCTGACCCTGATAGGTGCCCTGATCGGCCTGGTGGCGGGGAGCGCCATGCAGTGGCTGACGCTGCAACTGCTGGGGGATCTGCTGCCAGCTGATCTGCCGCCGCCCTCCTGGCGCCCCTTTGCCCTGGGTCTGGCGGTCGCCTTCTTCATCACCCTGCTGCTGGCCTTCATCCCCTTCCTGCGCCTGCTCAAGGTGCCGCCGCTGCGGGTGCTGCGTCGGGAGCTGGAGGCGGGCATTCCCCCCTGGCTGACGGTGCCCGTGGGGCTGCTCGGTCTGTTTGCCCTGGTCTGGGGCTTTACCGCCGATGTCAGGTTGGCGCTCGGTCTCATCGGGGGCATGGGGCTGCTGATGGTGCTGCTGGCGCTGCTGGCCTCCGGGCTGCTGCGACTCGGTGGTCGGCTCAAGGGCCCTCATGCCCTGCGTCTGGCCATCAGTCACCTCTCCCGCGAGCGCGGCAGCGGCCTGTTCCAGCTGGCGGGCTTTGCCCTGGCGCTCATGCTGTTCGGGCTGTTGTGGGCGGCGCGGGTCGATCTGCTGGATGATTTTTCCGCCCGTCTGCCCGCGGATGCCCCCAACCGCTTCCTGGTCAATGTGGCCGACGGGGAGCGCGACGGCATACTGGCGGATCTGCACAAGGCCGGTGCCATCACCTCGGACTTCTACCCCATGGTGCGCGGGCGTCTGACCCGGATCGCCGGTCAGGCGGTGGGTGAGGATGCGGCCCGGGAGGGGGTGAACCGCGAGCTCAACTTCACCACCACGGCGACCCTGCCCCCCGACAACCAGGTCACCTCGGGCCAGTGGCTTGGCGGCAAGGGGGAGGTTTCCGTCGACGAGGTGCTGGCGGGCCAGCTCGGCATCGCCCTGGGGGACGCCCTCAGCTTCACCATAGAGGGGCGCAGCTTCGAGGCCAGGGTGACCAGCCTGAGGTCCATCAAGTGGGACAACATGAGACCCAACTTCTACATGATCTTCTCGCCGGACGTGCTGGCCCCCTTCTCCCAGACCTGGCTTGGCAGCTATCGTCTGCCGCCTGAGGGACGCAGCGCCGAGGTGGAGCTCATCCGTCGCCACCCCACGGTGAGCCTCATCGACGTGGAGGATCTGATAGGGCGGCTGACCCTGGTCTCGGATCAGGTGAGCCGGGCGCTGGGGCTGATGCTGGGGCTGGTGACGGTGGCCGCCCTGCTGGTGCTGCTGACCCAGACCCAGGCCAGCATGGCCCATCGGCGCCGGGAGCTGCTCTTGATGCGCACCCTGGGGGCGGGCAGCAAACTGCTCGAGAAGATGCTGCGCTGGGAGCTGGTGGCGAGCGGCGCCCTGGCGGGGCTGTGCGCCGCCATGGTGGTGGAGCTCTGCTCCTTTGGCCTGCAGTGGTGGTGGTTCGATGGCCAGTGGCAGTTCCACTGGGCCATCTGGGCCGGCCTGCCCTTGCTGGGGGCTCTGCTGGTGACCCTGGCCGGTCAGGGCATGCGCCGTCAGCTGCTGGCGGGCACCCTGAGCGACCGGCTAAGAGGTCTGGGACAGGGGCTGCTCTGACGGCCGCTGGCGAGGTGCCAATAGTAACAATCCCGACCCAGGTCGGGATTTTTCATGGTGGTTTCAGCGCGGGGACTGCAGCAGGTTGCCGAGTGCCTCGGGGAGGGCCGGATAGGTGAAGTGGAACCCCGCCTCCTGCAGGCGTGCGGGCAGGATCTGCTGGCCGGTGAGCAGCAGATCCGCCGCCTCGCCCATCAGCAGCCGAAGCACCCGGGCTGGCACGAAGAAGAGGTGCGGGCGATGCAGCGTGCCGGCCAGGGTCTGGCTGAACTGGCGATTGCTGACCGGCTGCGGGGCCGTGCCATTGAAGATCCCCTCGCACTCGTCGTGCTCGAGGAGAAACAGCATGGCCCGCACCAGATCCTGCACGTGGATCCAGCTCATCATCTGGGTGCCCGGGCCCATGGGGCCACCGAGCCCCAGCCGATAGGGGGGCAGCATCCTGGGCAGAGCGCCCCCATCGGTGCCGAGCACCAGGCCGATGCGCACTATGCAGACCCGGGTCTGGGGGCTGCGGGCCTGCAGGGCCAGCTGCTCCCACCGCTGGCAGAGGCGGTGGGTGAACTCGTCGTGGGGATGGTGGCAGCGCTCGTCCAGGGGCTCATCCCCCTGGCGGCCATACCAGCCGATGGCGGAGGCGCTCAGCAGCAATCTGGGGGGCGTGCTGGAGAGCTTGACGAGATCCACCAGTTGCTCGGTCAGCAGCCAGCGGCTGTTGCACAGCAACTGCTTGCGGGACTCGCTCCAGCGGCCACTGGCGATGGGCTCCCCGGCCAGGTTGATGACGATGTCCACGTCATTGAGGTGGTCCAGCCGGTCCAGGTTGTCCAGCAGGGTGACGTCATGGCCAAGCAGCTCATAGGCCCGGCTGCCCTGGCGGGTCAGCACCACCACCTCGTGCGCCACCTTGAGGTGTGCCACCAGGCGGCGGCCGATAAAGCCCGTTCCCCCCGTGATCAGTATCTTCATGTGCTGCCTCCCTGATGGCTGTTGGCTCTACTCTAGAGGCTGGGCACTGGATGGACAAGCTCCTGTTTTTATGAGCATTATAAATTCATGATGGCGCCGCCTCGCGCGCCTTGCGCCAGGGTGCTGGCGCTGGCGAAAGGCATGGGAGCTGAATGGGGAGGGGGGCTTGCCTCCCAGAGCGGGTGCCATCTGGATTTCACCCGAGCGCATCATCATTGCTTGCCAAGCGGGCAGCAGCGGGTAAACTCGCCTGCTTTTTCGCCGTGACCATGAGGACGGTTATGCCATTTCGTCGTTTAAGGGTGCGTCTATTCTATGTCCGGCTGGCCTGTGCCCTGCTGGCGGGTCTGCTGCCCATGGTGCTGGGGCTCGCCGTCATCACCTGGCAGACCGCTGCCGGAGTGCAGCAGGATGCGGTGGAGCGGCTGCAACATGCCAGGCTGATGTTCGACCGCACCCTGGACAACGCCCAGCTGGCGGCATCGGCCCTTGCCGGCAGTCTGAACAAGCCCTGCCTCGAGGTGGTTCAGGGGCTGCGGGATCAGGTGGCGACGGTGCCGGATGTGCGCAGCGTCAACCTGGCAGAGGGTACGACCATCTACTGCACCTCCCTCTATGGCCCTGTCAGCGGGGAGATCCAGCTGGGCGACTACGTGGGTGGCAAGCTGGATCTCATGAAGGGCAACCCCGTCACCCCGAATCGCCCCCTCATCGTCTACCGGGAGGAGATGGGCAGGTTCAGCGTGCTGGTGGGGATAGATGGCTACTACCTGCTCAACATTCTGGACATGCTGAGCCGCAACTCCCCCCTCGGGCTGGTGGTCGGCCAGGAGATGCTGCTGCGGGACAGCCAGCTCACCGACCGCCTCATCCCGTCGGACAGTCCGGGCTACCTGGAGGAGGCCTCCGGCAAGTATCCGTTCAAGGTGGTGACCAGGGTATCGGTCGATGAATACAGGGCCCACATCTGGGACTACTCCAAGGTCGGCATCATAGTCTACCCCCTTCTGAGCGTGCTGTTCGGGGTGGGGATCTTCTGGCTGATGGGGCGATCGACCTCCCCGACCCAGGAGCTGAAGCGGGCGCTGGATCAGCAGGAGTTCATCCCCTATCTGCAGCCCGTGGTGACGGGGAAGGATGCACACTGGAGTGGCTGCGAGGTGCTGATGCGCTGGCAGCATCCCCGTCAGGGGATGATCTCGCCGGATCGCTTCATTCCGCTGGCGGAAGACAGCGGCCTCATCGTCCCCATGACCCGGCTGCTGATGGCCCAGGTGCGGGAGACCTTTGCCCCCCTGGCGGATCAGTTGCCCAGGGGATTCCACTTCGGTTTCAACATCAGCGCCAGCCACTGCAAGGATCTGAGCCTGCTGGACGATTGCCGGGACTTCATCGACGCCTTCCGCAACAACCCCATCAAGCTGGTGCTGGAGTTGACCGAGCGGGAGCTCATCGTAGCGGACGAGACGACAGACCGGCTGTTTGCCGAACTGCATCAGCTCGGCGTCTTCATCGCCATCGACGACTTCGGTACTGGCCACTCCAGCCTGACCTATCTGCAGGCCTTCCAGGTGGACTTCCTCAAGATCGACAAGAGCTTCGTCGGCATGATTGGCTCGGATGCGCTCTCCAGCCACATCGTCGAGAACGTCATCGATCTGGCGACCCGGCTCGGTCTGCTGCTGGTGGCGGAAGGGGTGGAGAACCAGGTGCAGGCCGATTACCTGAGGGAGCGCCAGGTGGATTTCCAGCAGGGCTACTTCTATGGCAGGCCCATGCCGATGACGGCCTTTGCCAGCCTGCTGCCCACCCAGCAGCCCCCGTCAGCCTGAGGGTCAGCGCCAAGGTGCTCGGTGCCCATGGCTTGTTCGCCTGCTGACAAGGGCTGAGAGCGAGGCATAAAAAAAACCAGCGACCCGGGTCGCTGGTTTTTTTCATCCCCAGAGGCTCAGAGCATGCGGGACAGGGCGCGGCAGAGGCGCTTGATGCCCTCTTCCGTGGTGGCTTCATCCACACAGGAGAAGCTCAGGCGCAGGGTGTTCTGGATCTCGGGGCGCACATAGAAGGGGGCGCCGGGCACGAAGGCGACCTTCTCCTTGATCGCCTCGTCGAACAGGGCCATGGCGCTGACGCTTTTTGGCAGGGTCAGCCAGAGGAACATGCCCCCCTCGGGGCGGGTGTAGCTGACGCCGGGCGGGCAGTGACGGCTCAGGGCGGCCTCCATGGCGGCGCGCTGGCGGCCATAGACCTCCTTGATCTTCTCCAGATGAGCGTCGAGGGAGTGATCGGTCAGGAAGCGGTGCAGCACCTGCTGGCTGAAGGCGTTGCTGTGCAGGTCCGTGGCCTGCTTGGCGATGGTGACCTTCTTGCGCAGCCAGTCCGGCACCAGCATCCAGCCCAGACGGAAGGCGGGCACCACCGTCTTGGAGAAGGAGCCGAGCAGTACGGTATTGTTTGGCGCCAGCTTGGCGATGGGGGGCAGGTGCTCCCCCTCGAAGCGCAGCTCGCCGTAAGGGTCGTCCTCCACTATCAGCAGATCGTGGCGCACCAGCCGCTCGGCCAGGGCTTCGCGGTTGGCACGGCTATAGGAGACCCCGCTCGGGTTCTGGAAGTTCGGTACGCCGTACAGCAGCCTGGCGCTGGAACCCTGCTCCAGCAGCGCATCCAGCGCGGCCAGATCCAGTCCCTCTTCCCCGAGCGTGATGGGCCTGAAATTCGGTTGATAGACGGAGAACGCCTGGATGGCACCCAGGTAGCCCGGCTCTTCGATGATGAGATCCTGCCCTTCGTCCACCAGCACCTTGCCCAGCAGATCCAGCGCCTGCTGGGAGCCGCTGGTGATCAGGATGTTGTCCGGGTTGACCTCCATGCCGTGGCGGCTCTGGTAGCGATCGGCGATGTACTGGCGCAGCGGGGCGAACCCTTCGGTGGTGGCGTATTGCAGCGCCGCGGCGCCCTGCTCGCGCAGCACGTCCTGGCAGGCTTGCTCGATGGCCTTGACCGGGAACAGGTGGGGATTGGGCAGGCCGCCGGCGAAGGAGATGATCTCCGGATTGGCGGCGACTTTCAGGATTTCACGGATAAAGGAAGGCTCGACCTTCTCGAAGCGCTGGGCAAAAAACGGCTGCATAGGGTTCTCTCTGACTAGGTGGCGGTCGCTCCATTCAACCGCCAGGTTATCCGTTTGTATCAGATTTCAGAAATGAGGCAATGGCTGTCACAAAAATCCATAAAAAAGGGCAGGTTTGGCACCTGCCCGAATTTTATCGTCTCTACCCTGGCCGGGGGCGCCAAAACCCCTGCCAGGCGTTCATCTGCCCTGAGCTCAGAGCCCGGGATCTTTCAAGAAGCTGATCATCAGATCCGTGTTGGCACCGAGTTGCTGCTGGACCCGGCCCGGGAACAGTTCGGCCATCTTGTCGAGGCGGTCGTGCTCCGTGTGCCAGATCTTGCCCCACTGGGTCTCGCTGTCCCGATCGCAGGCGCTCTTGCCGGCCTCGTCGTAGCAGTCCCACAGCGCCGGGTTGGTGCTCTGGGAGTAGCCGTCATAGCCATCCTCCCCGTTGATGGTGAAGTTGGTGGCCTCCACGTAGGCGATGGGCACCCCCAGGCAGGCAAAAGGCGCATGATCCGACCAGCTGCCGGTCTCCCCTTCCGGGTAGCCGTCGTAGCTGGGGTGAATGGCGAACGGGGTGGCGCTCTGCTTGGAGATGGCCAGCAGGCGATCGCGCACCTTGGGATCGAAGCTGTAGCGGCCCGGCTCGGCGCAGTTGTACTCGGCCACGTCGGAGTGGGCGGAGTGGACGTAGACGATGTCGCCCCCGGCTATGGTGTCGTAGTTCACCATGGCCAGCAGCTTGGCGACGGCGTCGCTGTCGAGGCTGGCGGCATAGGCCTTGGAGCCGTTGAGGCCGTTCTCCTCCGCCCCGAAGAAGGCGAAGCGCACCGTGTAGGGCAGGGTCTCTCCCTTGAGCGCCTCGGCGACCGCCAGCAGGGCCGCGACACCGGCACCGTTGTCGGTGGCGCCTTCGGAGCCCTTCTTCTCGCCGGTGCTGTCGTAGTGGGCACCGATGAGGATCACCTTGTCACTCTGGCCCTTGAGCTCGGCGACCAGGTTCTGGGAGTGCTTCTCGGTGCCGCTTCGGGTGTAGCTGAAGGGCTGGTTCTGCACCTCGTAGCCCCAGCCGGTCAGATGGTCCTGGATCCAGGCCGCGGCACGGGTCTCGGCCTCGGTGCCCGTGGGTCTGGCACCTATGCCTTCGGCACTCGAGCTCAGCTGCACCAGGTATTCATAGGCCTGGGTGGCGGGCGCAGGGGGCTGGGAGTCATTGTCCGAGGGGTTGCACCCGGCCAGCAGGGCCGAGATGGCGAGGGTCAAAAGGGCTTTTTTCATACTGCAATCCTTTGTTGTGTATGGTTTTATTTTTCCGCGTCAGGATGCACCTGACGCCCCGCAGATTCTGTGAAGGGGGTGGCATTTGTCAACCGCAGTGGCGGAATTGGTCAGTCAGGGGGGATTTGTTGTGCGAAACACTTGCGCCTTGGGCCTATCTTGGGATAATTCGCTCCCCTGTTTTTGCCGATTGATGAAATAACGAACCACCAGGTCGGCCTAAACCCGGATTGACCCCGGTTCTGTTACCCGGATTGATGAAATAACGAGACAAATATGCCTGTGACCCAAGATGTATTTAACGAAGACGGCAAGTTCATGCGCAAGATCCGCAGCTTCGTCCGTCGCGAAGGCCGCCTGACCAAAGGGCAGGAGAAGGCCCTGGAAGAGCTCTGGCCGGTCATGGGCATCGATTTTGCACCACAACCCCTGGACATGGTGGCGCTGTTTGGCCGCGAAGCCCCTGTGGTGCTGGAAATCGGCTTCGGCATGGGCGCCTCCCTGGTGGAGATGGCCAGGAATGCCCCCGAGAAGAACTTCATCGGCATCGAGGTGCACTCCCCGGGCGTGGGGGCCTGCCTCGGCACCGCCCAGGAAGCGGGCGTCACCAACCTGCGCGTGATCTGTCACGATGCGGTGGAGGTGCTGGAGCACATGATCCCGAACGGTTCACTCTCCTGCCTGCAGCTCTTCTTCCCGGATCCCTGGCACAAGAGCCGCCACCACAAGCGCCGCATCGTACAGCCGGCCTTCGCCCAGGACATCCGCCAGAAGCTCGCCATCGGTGGCGTCTTCCACATGGCCACCGACTGGGAAAACTACGCCGAGCACATGCTGGAAGTGATGAGCGCCGCCGAGGGGTACGAGAACACCTCCGCCACCGGCAACTGGGTGCCCCGTCCCGACTGGCGCCCGCTGACCAAATTCGAGCAACGTGGCCATCGTCTGGGCCACGGGGTCTGGGATCTGATTTTCAAGCGTGTCAGCTGAGCTGGCACGTCAACTCCGTATCCACTAACTTGAGGAGCTATCATGGCCAATCGTAGCCGCCGTCTGCGTAAGAAACTGCGCGTCGATGAATTCCAGGAAATGGGTTTCGACATCAGTTTCAACTTCCCGGTCGGCACTGCCGAAGAGACCATCGATGCGGTAGTCGATGCGATGATCGATGAGGTTGTTGAACCCCGTAAGCTGGCCTTCGCCGGTTCAGGCCACCTGGCCTGGGAAGGGATGATCTGCACCCAGCAACTGGGCAAGTGTACCGAAGAGGACCGCGCCGCCGTCAGATCCTGGCTGGAAGGCAAGGGGATGGAGGCCGTGGTGGTCACCGAGCTGTTCGATCTCTGGTACGGTGAGCCGGCCTGATATCCGACTGCCTCTCGGGCAGATAGAAAATCCCGCCGCCGGCGGGATTTTTGTCGGTGAGCCTCGCCTCACCTCGTCTCACGTCATGGAATCGTCGATGGTGTTGTCATCCGAATTACTGGCCAGCATCCTGGAAGAGGTGCGCCCGCTGCTCGGGCAGGGCAAGGTGGCCGATTACATTCCCGCGCTGGCGCAGGTGCCGGCGGACAGGCTCGGGATCGCCGTCTGCACCGTGGAGGGGGAGCTGTTCACCGCCGGTGACGCCTGCGAGCCCTTCTCCATCCAGAGCATCTCCAAGGCCCTGAGCCTGACCCTGGCGCTCACCCTCTACCAGGAGGAGGAGATCTGGGCCCGGGTGGGCAAGGAGCCCTCAGGTCAGCCGTTCAACTCCCTGGTGCAGCTGGAGTTCGAGCACGGCATTCCCCGCAACCCCTTCATCAATGCCGGCGCCCTGGTGGTGAGCGATCTGCTGGAGACCCGGCTCACGGCCCCGCGCCAACGGACCCTGGAACTGGTGCGTCGCCTGTGCGGCAATCCCGCCATCATGGCGGACCAGGTGGTGGCCCGCTCCGAATATCAGCACGCCGCCCGCAACGCCGCCATCGCCTACCTGATGAAGGCCTATGGCAACTTCGAGAACGAGGTGGACAAGGTGTTGCAGAGCTACTTCAATGCCTGCGCCATCCGCATGAGCTGCGTCGATCTGGCCCGGGCATTCATCTACCTGGCCAACCGCGGCGTGCCGCTCGGCGAGAGCTCGCCGCTGCTGCCAGCCCGCACCACCAAGCAGGTCAATGCCCTGCTCGCCACCTGCGGCCTCTATGACGAGGCGGGCGACTTCGCCTACCGGGTCGGCATGCCGGGCAAGTCCGGGGTGGGGGGCGGCATCATGGCGCTGATCCCCGGCGAGCTGGTGGTCTGCGTCTGGTCCCCCGAACTCAACAAGGCGGGCAACTCCCTGGCGGGCACGGCGGCGCTGGAGCTGCTGGCCGAGCGCCTCGGCCGCTCCATTTTTTAACTTTGTTCACTATGCATCGAGACAACATCATGAAACGAATGACTGGACTGTGGCGCAGCGGCCTGGCCGCCCTGCTGCTCTGGTGTGCCTGGCCCGCCCTGGCCGCCGAACTGCCTCCTCTCTCCCTGGCCGATGCCAAGGCGAAGCAGGCCGTGATCCTGGATACCCGCCCCAGCTACTTCTACCAGGGCTGGCCCATGGCAGGCGAAAAGCAGGGGGGCCACGTGGCCGGCGCAGAGAACCTTTCCGCCGAGTGGAAATACAGTGACGAAGAGTGGCCCAAGGCGCTCGCGAGCAAGGGGCTGAAGGCCGATCTGCCGGTCGCCCTCTACGGCGCCCCGCGGGAAGTGGCCGAGGTGGCCCGTCTGCTGCGCCAGCAGGGCATCAAGCAGCTGTTCGAGCTGCAGGGCTGGCAGAGCGCGCCGCGCGAGCACCTGGCCCGCTGGCAGCAGCTGGTCTACCCGCTCTGGCTCGCCGATCTGCAGGCCGGCAAGCCGGTGGCGGCCGCCCCCAAGGGGGACTGGAAGGTTTTCGAGGTGGACTGGGGCTCGCCCAAGGCCTACTTGCTGAGCCATATCCCGGGGGCCGGTTACATCGACACCAACCGCCTGGAAGAGGAGCCGCTGTGGAACAAGGTCTCTGACGAGGCGCTCAAGGCGCTGCTGCTGGAGAACGGCATCCGCCACGACACCACCGTCATCCTCTATGGTCGCAACACCATGGCGGCGGCCCGTGCCGCTCACCTGATGATGTATGCCGGGGTGGAGGACGTGCGCCTGCTGGACGGCGGCCTGGATGCCTGGTTCGTGCAGCACCTGCGCACCGAAACCGGCCTTGCCAACAAGTTTGAGCCGGTGAAGGAGTTTGGCGTGGCCATTCCGGCCCATCCCGAGTACTACACCACCCTGGACCAGGCCAAGGCGCTGCTCAAGCAGCCCGATAGTGCCCTGGTCAGCGTGCGCACCTGGGACGAGTTTGTCGGCAACACCTCCGGCTACAGCTACATCAAGCCCAAGGGCGACATTCCCGGGGCCAAGTGGGGTCACGGCGGCGTGGATGCCAACAGCATGAGCGACTTCCACAACCCGGACGGCACCATGAAACCGGCCCGCGAGATCCTCGCCATGTGGGATCAGTGGAACATCGAGCCGACCCAGCAGGCCGCCTTCTACTGCGGCACCGGCTGGCGCGCCTCCGAGGCCTTCTTCTACGCCTGGCTGATGGACTGGAAGCGGATCAGCGTCTACGACGGCGGCTGGTACGAGTGGAGCTCAGACCCCAAGAACCCCACAGTCACCGGTGAGCGTAAGCCCAAGGGCTGATGACGCCAATGCGTTGCCCTGGTAAAGGCCGGACGAATGTCCGGCCTTTTTCATTGGTGCATCCAGGCTCATCCCGCTGTTAACTCTCTGATCAACATAGCTGTTTTCATATTCTGGCCGCACTCGTTCGGGGGGCGGCGCTTGAGCTAGGCTTCAAGAAACATCCTCGTCCTGAGGATGCCGGAGGGAGAAGAGGCGGGCGATGAAACGACTGATGATGATCCTGGTGTGCATGCTGGGGCTGGTGGCGTGCAGCTCCCAATACATCATGAGCACCCGGGACGGGAAGATGATTACTACCGACAGCAAGCCCAGGCTGGATGAGGACACGGGCATGTACCGCTACTACGACGAAGAGGGGCGGGAGATGTTGATCAACAAGGATGACATCACCCAGATCATGGAGCGTTGAGAGGCACGAAGAGCAGGGCTGCCCGCGGGCAGCCCTTTTTGTTTCAGCCCGTCAGCTCCCCCACCTGGCGGTTCACCTGACCGGCGAACAGCTGGTGGAAGCGGGAGCCCGGATTGGCCAGCAGGCTGACCGGAGAGCCCTGCTCCACCACTGTGCCTGCCTCCATCACTACCACCTTGTCCACCGACAGGAGCGGCTCCAGGTGGTGGGCTATCACCAGATAGCTGGCCTGTGGCCGGTAGCGATAGAGCAGCTCTGCCATCTTGCGCATGCCGCCGTGGCTGAGATCCGAGGTGGCCTCATCCAGCACTATGAGGGGGCGGCGCGACAGCAGGATGCGGGCGATCACCAGCAGCTGTGTCTCGCCGGCAGAGAGTTGCAGCCGGTCGAGATCCTCGTCCAGCCGGCCGGCGCAGCGCTCGGCCAGGCCGACCCGGGCCAGCGCCTGCTCCAGCGCGGCGTCGCTCTGCTCGCTCAGGGGGGCGAGATTCGCGCGCAGGGTGCCGAAGAAGGTGAGGGGGATCTGGGAGACGGTGTCATAGAGTGCGCGCACCGCCTCCGGCGCCAGGGCAGAGAGCGGCTGATCGCCGTAGTAAATCTCTCCCTGGGAGGCCGGATACATGGCCTGCAGCACCCCGAGCAGGGAGCTCTTGCCAGCACCGGTGCGCCCGCACACCCCCACCTTCTCGCCGGGGGCCAGCTCGAAGTTGACCCTGTGCAGGGCCCACTGGCTGGCGCCCGGGTAGCGCAGCCCCAGATTGTCGAAGCGCACCGCCGGATGGGGGGTGGCGAGGGCCTCTCCCTCCTGGCGCTCGCTCTCTATCTCGCTGTATTCACGCACCCGCTCCACCGCGTTCATCACCTGCTCCACTTCGGCGAAGGTACGGATCAGGGAGTTGAGCATGGCCGAGGCGGTGAAGGCGTAGGTGATGGCCACGGCCCCCAGCAGCGGGCTGTTGCCAAAGGCCACCATCAGTGCCACTGCCCCCACCAGGGCGGCGGAGAGCAGGGTCTGGTGCATGCCGAGCCAGCGGTTGATGGAGGTGGTGGTGTACCAGCTGCGCAGGTTGTTGTCATAGTGATGCAGCACCTGATCCAGGGCGAAGCGCTCGGCCCCGGCCAGACGCAGGGCGGGGGCGCCGCGAATGGTCTCGCTGATGCTGATGTAGAGCGGGGAGCGCAGCACCGAGGACTGGCGCCGCAGCTTGAGCTGCACCGCCCGGTAGCGCCGCTGCAGCACGTAGAGCGCCCAGCCCACCAGGGGGGCGATGAGCAGCAGCAGGGGAATGTTGATGCCGATGACCACCACCTGCAGAGCCACAGAGACCAGCATGCCGAACAGCCCCATCAGCATGGACAGCAGCACCTCCTGGGCCTCCCCTAGATCCCGGTCGAAGCGGTTGAGGATGCGCCCCTGGGGCACCTTGTCGAAGAAGGCCATGGGGGCGCGGCTGATGCGGCCCAGCATGCCGTCGAACAGGGTCCAGGCCAGCTTGAGGCCGAGTTTGTAGTTGATGACCCGCACCACCATGATGCAGACCAGCGATCCCGCCCCCAGCAGCACATAGATGCCGAGCAGGGTATTCACATCGCTCACCTCGGCCTTGCCGCCGAGCCAGAGATCCGAGGCGATGCGCAGCCCCTCCTGACCCAGGGTGAGCAGCAGGGCGATCAGGATGGCGCCGGGGGCGGCCAGGCGCTGCCACATGAAGCCGAACAGCCCCCAGTCCACCTTGCCCTCCACCACCTTCTCCTCGCTGAACTGCTCCGCCTCCTGGGGAGGGACCGGAGGAGTGGGCTGCGGGTGCTGGATGAGATCCGCCAGCTGGTGGGCGTCTAGCTCCACCAGGCGGCCCTGCTCGATGCGGATCACCCGATCGCAGTGGGCCAGCACATCCGGGTCGTGGCTCACCAGCAGCCGGGTCGGCCCAGGCTTGAAGGCGAGCCCCTGCTCCAGCACCTGGGCCGAGACCATGGGATCCAGCGCAGACAAGGGGTTGTCCAGCAGCAGAATGTCGGCCTCTGCATAGAGCGCGCGGGCCAGGGCGACCCGCTGCTGCTGGCCGCCGGAGAGGCGGGTGCCGAGCTCACCCACCAGGGTCTGATCCCCGTGGCTCAGCAGCCCCAGATCCGTGGTGAGGGCGCAGGCACCGAGCACCCAGTGGTAGCGTGCCTCGTCCCAGGGTTGGCCGAACAGAATGTTGTTGCGGATGCTGTCGTTCATCAGCCAGGGCTTGTGGCCCAGATGCGCCACCCGGCCGTTGCGACGGACAGCCCCCCAAAGCCGTTGTCAAACCGGCGACCAGGTGCAGCAGGCAGCTCTTGCCCGCCCCGGTTGCCCCCGTGATCCCCACCAGCTCCCCGGCTCGATGCAGACTGACCCCCTGCAGCACCGGTTTTTGCTGGTGCAGGGCGGTGACCTCTTCCAGCCGTAGGCTGCCGACCGGCAGGCTGGGATCGCCGAGATCCCGGTGCTGCTCCGGGCTGCTCAGAAACTCGCACAGCCGGTTGAAGCCGGTATTGAAGTTGATCAGGGTGCGGATGAGGTAAGGCAGCCGCATCATGGGGATCCGCAGCACGGCGAACAGGGCTATGGTGGTGAACACCTGGGGCAGGGTCAGGCTCTGGCCCGAGGCCAGATAGGTCGTGAAGGTGGCGAGCGTCACCAGCAGCGGGGTGCTCATCATCAGGAAGCTGTTGATGGCATCGAGCTTGAGCACCCGGCCGAGCACCCCCAGCTCCTGCTGGCGCTTGGCGTTCGCCGCCCGGGTGAAGAAGGCGCCGAGGCCGTTCTGGCGCACCAGCCGCAGCTTCTTGATGTACTCCGCCAGTATGCCGTTGCGCTCGTCCTGCTGGCGCTTGAGTTGCTGCTCCTGCTGGTTCATGCGGCGCACCACCCGGGTGGAGAGCAGCAGCAGCAGGGTGAGCACAGCAAAGCCCACCAGACCGGCGCTGCCCACCTGCCACACCAGCAGGGCTATGGTGCCCGCCAGTTGCAGTGCCATGGTGAGCGGCATGGCGGGATCCGCCAGTATCCAGGTGATGTCCCACACGTCCCGGTTGATGAGGTTCTGTACCCGGCCACCGGCCCTGTCATCGAAGCTCTTGCCGCCGAGTTTCATCACCTTGGCGAGCAGGGATTCGGCCAGCAGGCGGCGAATGGGGACGTGCATCTTGAGCGCCAGCTGCAGGGAGTGCTCCGCCAGCATGCCGGCGGCGAGCACCGAGGCAAACAGGGCGAAGGCGAGCAGCAGCTTGTGGCCGGTGCTGGCATCGGTGCCGAGCTGGGTCATGCTGTGGTTGAGCAGCCAGGGGCTGGCCAGGGTGGCCAGCATGCCGATCAGCTGCAACAGGGTGAGCAGGCCGATGCGGCGACGGTAGTGGCGCCAGATAAAGGCCATGATGGGCCAGGGGCGCACTGGCGCTGCGGCGGTGAGCGCGAGGAAGGCATCGGCCCGCGCGTCGCGCCTGTCTTCCGGCAGCAGGGGGTAGAGATCGTCGAGACCGACCTGGGGCTCGGTCAGCCCCTTGCGTTGCAGCGGGCCCGTCCAGTGATAGAAGAGGCGGCTCAGCCAGCCGGCCGAGGTTTCCGGATGATCCAAAGGGTGTCCTTGTTGTTTTGTGTTGCTTCCGACAGGGCGGGGCGGCTCATGGGCCGCCCTCGATATTCTTTTTATGGCGGGCTCGTCGCCCGAGCGGGATCAGCGATCCCGATTCATGCGGATGAGCCTGTCCAGGATCTGCTCGCCGTCGACTCTCAGGCCGTTGTGCTCGTACTCGTTGGTGATCCAGGCGCGGCTGTTGCCAAGGCCCTTGAGGGTATCGCGGCTGTAGTCGAACTCCACGTACATGTCCTCGGCATAGACGGCGCAGGCGACCGGCACGGGGTTCTTGGCCAGTTTCGCCGGGTCGTAGAGGGGGCCCCAATCGGCCTTTTTGGCCAGCAGGTGGGCGGCCTCCTTGAGCGGCATCAGCTCGCGGAACTGCTCGAACATCCAGGGGAAGATCATCTCGCCGGTGAAGGCGAAATCCTTGCCGGGCGCCCAGGCCAGGGCCGGAAACTCCCCCCTGACCCGCTCGGCCGCCCAGTTGCTTGCGCTCCCCTCGCAATAGATGGACTCGTGCAAAATGGCGAACACCGGATTGGTGTTGAACGGCTGCATGGCCTGCACCTTGTAGAGGAAGGCGGGGTTGATCCGCTCGCCGATGAAGGCGTCCTCCAGCAGGTAGTAGAGCTCCTCGAAGGCGCCGCTGGCGCCGAGATCCAGCCCCTGCTGCTGCAACTGCTCCACCGTCAGGCGCTGGCCGTTCGGCAGGCGCACGTCGTGGTGGTGCAGGTGGTTGGCCAGCCGGTTGGCGATGGCCTGGGCATGGGGGAAGCGGGCGAAGAAGGCGCGGTTCTTGTCCGCCACCCGTTGATAGGTGGCGCGGTAGACCTCGTCCGCGCTGCGACCTATGGGGGCCACGCCGCCGGTGAGGTAGACCTCGTGCAGGCTGTCCGGGAACAGGGAGAGGTAGGTGAGGCTGCAAAAGCCGCCGAAGCTCTGGCCAAGCAGGCTCCAGGGCCGGTCCGGGCTCAGGGTCTCGCGAATGTATTCGGCATCCCGCACTATGCTGTCGGCGCGAAAATGGCCGAGGTAGCCAGCCTGCTCCACCGGGGTGAGCCCGGCCAGCGCCTCGGCGTTGATGGGGCTGGAGTGGCCGGTGCCGCGCTGATCGAGCAGCAGCACCCGAAACTCCTGCAGGGCCCGCTTGATCCAGCCGCCGCTCGCGGTCGGGCGCGGGGCGCCAAAGCCCGGCCCCCCCTGCAGATAGAGCAGCCAGGGCAGCTCGTCATCCAGCCTGTCCTGGCGACAGAGGGTGCGGCCAAACAGGGTGATGCTCTCCTCGTCATCCGGTTTCTGGTGGTTGAGGGGCACGGTGAAGAAGTGTGGCTCGCAATGGATGCCATCCAGCACATAGTGCAAGGGGCTGCTCATCTGGGGTCTCCCTGGGATCGGAAATCGTCGGCCTCATCATAGCCCCGGCTCGCAGACGGGTCACGCCGGTTTTCCCGATATTGGGCGGACCCATGACGAGGCCCTCTCCCGAGCGCCCGGCCGCTTTATTGTTGCGGACCGATTGACCTTGAGCCGAACCGGGATCAAGATGAGCGGCCTGCCGAGGAGGGCAGGGGAGCTGGACACAACAGGATGAGGTGGGCTCGATGAAGCCGCGATGGATAAGGTTCAGAAAGAGAAGAAAAGAGACGGATCCTGAGGGCGTGCTGCAGGCGGGGTTGCTGGTATTCAGCGCCACCTGCGGGGCGACCCTGTTGCTGGCGGCCTGTAACGGCGGCTAGCAGCCATGAAAGGCCCACCCGACAGGGTGGGCCTCTTCATTTGTTCCCCTTTCCCGGCAGGGATGGACCGGCCTGGGGCCCTTTGCCGGCGCGGGTTTGCGGTAGTCTGATACCTGCTGCTATGGTCAATTTACGACGGGATCCACAGAGGGAGACGATCATGAATAGTCGTGAAAGGGTACTGGCTCATTTGGCCACAGATCACCGGGTTGCAGGATTGACCGCTGGCGAGGCTCTGGCCGGTATCAGCCACTCGATGAGTTCGCTCCTGCTGCAACAAGATCAGCACTTCTTTCGCTCTCATGCCGATGATCCTTGTCACGAGGTTGCCCGGGCATGTTCTGCCGGTCATGTCTGGCACGGTGACGAGAATCGCTATTAGGGAATGACATTTCGGGAAGGGGAGATGCAGAAAGGCCCGCTCAGATGAGCGGGCCTTTCGAATTTGGCTCCTCCTGCTGGACTTGAACCAGCGACATACGGATTAACAGTCCGCCGTTCTACCGACTGAACTAAGGAGGAATTATTGGTGCCCAGAGACGGAATCGAACCGCCGACACGGGGATTTTCAATCCCCTGCTCTACCGACTGAGCTATCTGGGCAACGGCGCGCATTAAACCCTTTCTGCGCCGAGGTGTCAACCGCCGGGGGCAGATTGTGGCATCGTTCGCTCGATAACCGAACAATCGGCCCTGTTTCATCCGTTTTTCCGCCCTGTCGTGCCGTTTTCATGGGCAACCCGGGCAAAAGGGGGGGGCGGATTCCCCCTGGACGGGCGTCATGACTCAGTGACGGCCATGACACAGGCCCATCATAGGGGCGAGCCGATGAGCGGGCGCCTTGCTTCTGAGGGTGTGTCATTCAAGCGAGTTCTGTCATGCTCCCGGGCTGACCCTCTGTCATCGGCACCTCCAGGGTGGGAAACACCGATCCCCAAAGAGCCTGCAATCTGTCTTGCTTGCCTCAAGCCGGAGGGGACTGTGCCTGTCAAAGGCGGGTTATTGCACGTTTTGACCTTTTTACGGACACCCCCCTTTGGTGGGGAGCGGGCAAGGCAGTTATCTTGGTTCGCCGCATTGAGCCCGTTGCGCTCTGCGGGTATGCTTTGCCGCAACCATCCCCTGGCGGCGACCCGGGCCGACGCGGCCGCAGCGTGCCTGCCAGCAGGGGCTGACATCCATCCAATACCGCCTGGGGTTTATATGAGTATCAACATGCAAGAGTGGCGCGACGAGACCACCGCCATCGTCAACGAGCTGCTGGCCGATGGCAGCAATCCGAGTCTGGACTACGAGATTGAGCACCACTTTGCCTGCCAGGACTTCGATCTGCTGGAGAAGGCGGCGGTCGACCTGTTCAAGGCCGGCTTTGAGGTGACAGATGCCGAGGAGATGGAGCTGGACGATGGCGCCACCATCTTCTGCTTCGATGCCACAGTGGAGTGCAAGCTGGATATCGAGACCATAGTGGCCGACATCGAGAAGATGCTGCCTATCCTGGAAAAATATGGCGTGGACTACGACGGCTGGGGCACCTACTTCCAGGAGTAAGCGCGCCAGAGTCGATGTGCCAGTGTGCACCGTCTGCAAACACAACAAGGCCACCCTCGGGTGGCCTTGTTGTTGGCGGTGTCTCAGGCCGGCAACTGGTAGTTGCGGGCAAACTCGGCGGGGGGCAGGGGGCGGCTGAACAGGTAACCCTGCAGGCGATCGCAGCCCGCCTGGGCCAGCCAGGCCTGCTGCTCCACGGTTTCCACCCCTTCGGCGGTGATCCTGATGCCGAGTTCATGGCCGAGCCCGATGACGGAGCGCACTATGGCGGTGGTGGCCTGGTTGCTGGCCAGCCCCTGGGTGAAGCTTCTGTCGAGCTTGAGGGTGGCCACCTGCAGCCTCGGCAGATAGGCGAGGGAGCAGTAACCCGTGCCGAAGTCGTCGATGGCGAGCTGGAAGCCCGCCTCGATGAGGCAGGCCAGGTTGCTCTCTATCTCGTCGGCATTCTCCATCAGCACCCCCTCGGTGATCTCCAGCTCCAGCTGCCAGGGGGCCAGCCCGTGGCGCTCGATGCAGTCGAAGATCTGTGGGCAGAGTTCGGGGTCGCGGAACTGCAGCGGTGACAGGTTGATGGAGAGCACCAGATCCGGGGCCGCCACCTGCCAGCGGGCCAGCTGGGCACAACCCAGCTCCAGCATCAGCTGGCCGAGCTGGCCGATGAGCCCCAGCTCTTCCGCCAGGGGAATGAACTCGTCGGGGGAGATCATGCCGAATTCCGGATGAGGCCAGCGGCAGAGCAGTTCGGCCCCGTGCAGCCGGTTGCTGTGGGTGCAGATGATGGGCTGGTAGACGGCGGTCAGCTCGGCCGACTTGATGGCCAGCGGCAGCTGGGCGGCGATGTGCTGACGGCGCTTGAGCTTGGCGTCCAGCTCGGGATCGAACAGGGTGCAGTGCTGCTGCTGGCGCTTGCCCTGGGCCAGGGCGGCTTCCGCGTGGCTCAGCAGGCGCTCGGCCTCCTTGGCCTTGCCGTGGGCGATGCCGAGGAAGACCGGGATCTGGATCCTGTGCTCCTCGACCTGGTAGGGGGCCATCAACTCCTGTTGCAGGTTGCGGCTCCACTCATCCAGGGAGAGGGGAAGCTCGGGCAGCAGCAGGGCGAAGTCATCGGCGGCGACCCGGCAGAGCAGGGACTGGGGCGGCGCCAGCCGTTGCAGGCGGCGCGCCACCTGGCTGAGCAGGCGGTCGGCAACCCGGATGCCGAAGCGATCGTTGATCTCGCGAAAATGTTGCAGATCCACCAGCAGCAGGCTGGCCTTGCGGGCGCCGAGGTGGCGGCTGGTCTGCAGGAAGTGGGAGAGCTTGAGCAGGCCGGTGAGGCTGTCGTAGTGCTGCTCCTGTTGCAACTGGGCCTGGGTGGTGCGCAGCCCTGTGATGTCACGGCTCAGGGTGAGAATGCCGAGGGAGTTGCCCTCGTCGTCCGGCACCTCGACCCGGGTGACCTCCAGGTGGCGCCCCTTGCCCTGGGCATCCACCACGCAATACTCCCCCTGTCCCAGGGTCTGCTCGACGGGCAGGCGGGGGGGCACTCGCCGACCCAGGGCATCGCTTGCCGTCAGTCCCATGAAGTCGAGGAAGGCCTGATTGCAGTCGATGAGCACGCCCTGGTGATCTTCGAGGCGAATGAGATCCGGAATGGCGTCAAGCAGGCGGCGTTGCAGCAGCTGCTGCTGGCGGAAGGTCTGCTCCAGCTCCTTGCGCTGGTCGATGGCGCTGACCATGGCAAAGAGGGCGAGGGGGTTGCCCTGCTCGTCATAGAGCGGCACCTTGTGGATCTCCATCCAGTTGGCGCCGGCGCCACCGTGGCAGTGCAATTGCTGGTGCAGCAGGGGCTTGCCTTCGGCCAGCAGGCGCCCGTCCTCCTCGCGAAACAGATCGCCCCAGGGCATCTCGGCGTCCGTCTTGCCGATGAGGTCGCTCGGCTGCGGCAGCCCGGCCTCCCGGGCGAAAGCCTTGTTGGCAAACAGGTACCGTCCGGCCGTATCCCGGCAGAAGATATTCATGGGTAACTGGTCGATGATCTGCTGCAGCAGTGCCAGGGAGAGCGAAGAATTCACGTGAGCACTCACGGGGGAGACTTCGAGCAAATCTATGATAACAGGTCAGTTTTGTAAAGCCTGGGTTAAGAATCCGCCATTTATGAGGATCCCTGCTGACAGTCTGTGTCGTGATCGCCATAATAGCCGCCGGTTGGCCTATGGCCTTATGGACGAGAGAAGCAGCATGAAGAAGATAATGGGGGGCGCCCTGGCCCTGTTGATGGTGGGTTGTGCCAGTGACAACAATGGTGGCGAGCAGTACCGCTATACCCCGCCGGTTGCCAAGGCGACCAACAACACCCAGGAGATGGCAATTCCGGTGGATCTGGTGTGGGCCCGCGCCGAGAAGTGGTTTGGCGATCACGGTCTGAACATCGAAAACAGCCAGCGTGGCTCAGGTCTGATGACCGCCAACGTTGAAAACTCGGCCGAGGGGCTGGAGTGGCTGGATTGCGGCACCATGGGTTCCAAGGTCGCACTGGGCAACCCCAATCTGCAGATCAACCTGATCATCACCCAGAGCGGCAACAACAGCGTGGCGACCGTCAACGTCAAGGGCAACACCCAGCTCTACTTCGTCGAGTCCTCCGGCGAGCGCGTGCTGGCTCCCTCCATCACCCCGGTCTGCGTCTCCCGTGGCAGCCTGGAGCAGAGTCTGTTCGCCACCCTGGGCAACTGATCCTGCCCTGGCTGTGCGCATGAAAACCCCGTTGCCTGCAACGGGGTTTTTGTTTTTGGCCCGCTAGCCGGGCAGGGCCGGCCAGCCCTGCTGGCGAAAGCGGCCAGGCGCCATCCCGCTCGACTGCTTGAATGCCTTGGCAAAGGAGGCCTCCGACTGATAGCCGACCCGCTGCGCCACCTCGCCGAGGGGGAGTTGATCCGGGTGGCGCAGCAGCTCGGCCGCCCGCACCATCCGCACCCGCACCATGAACTCCCAGACGCTGCAGCCCAGCCGCTGGCGAAAGTGGCGAAAATAGGTGGCGCGGGACATGGCGGCCAGCGCCGCCAGTTCATCCACGCTCCAGGGGTGAGCCGGGTCGGCCAGCATGGCCTGCAGCGAGCGGCCCAGCCTGGGGTCTTGCAGGGCGCCGACCAGCCCGAGCGCCCCGTGTGGATCGCTGGCATGGGCCCGCAGCCCCATGGCCAGCAGCACCTGACTGAGGGCCGTCAGCACCGCCCCCGAGCCCTGCTGTTCGCGGGCTAGCTCCTGCTGGATCAAGCTCAAGACCAGCTCCAGCGCCTGACGGGACTCGCTGGCGAGCAGCGGGATGCAGAGCGGGCTGGGCAGGGCATCCAGCAACAGCGGCCGTAGCGGTCCCTGATAGCGGTACTCGCCGCACAGAAACTCCACCTGATCGCCGCCATCGCCCCTCTGCGGCAGCAACCCGTCGCCCGGCTCGGCCAGGGTCAGGGGGTCGCCTTCCCGCCAGATGGCATGAGGCTCGCCACCGGGCAGCAGCAGCAGATCGCCCGGGCGCAGTGCCACGTCGTCTCCCTGCGCCGTGGTGACCCGGATCTCTCCCCTCATCAGCAGGTGAAACGGCATCACCCCGGCCGGGCTCTGTTCGTGGGGCAGCCTGAAACCGCCGCGATAGAGGCAGCGCACATCGAACGTGCCCTGGATGCCGGCCTGGCTGATCAGCTGGTCTATCTGGTTCATGATTCTATTTGACTGTTATTTGCGTCTTTAAAGTATTAAACGACTCAAGTCTCGATGCAATACTGGCTTCATCGAGCAGGCAGGGGCCTGTTCTGCCACACCGGAGAGTCAAGATGCAAGACTGGGATCAATACCGTAAACAGTTGATGGGCCGCGTCATGGAGCTGGGCACCCTGAGCCCGGATACCCTCAAGGGTTATCAGCAGCTGTCGTCCGCCGGCAGCAAGAACGGCACCCTGGATGGCAAGACCCGCGAGCTCATCTCGCTGGCGGTGGCCGTCACCACCCGCTGCGATGGCTGCATCGCCGTCCATGCCGATGCCGCCCTCAAGCAGGGGGCCAGCCGGGCGGAGATTGCCGATGCACTGGGGGTTGCCGTTGCCATGAATGCCGGGGCCGCCATGGTCTATTCCGCCCGGGTGCTGGATGCCATCGACCGTTGAGCCAGGGGGGCGGCTCTGACGCCGCCCTGCCGCCAGGTTGTCGGTCTGCCGGCCAGTCCCCGCTGGTCACAGCAAGTTGAGTGACCCTGCCTACCTTTGCCACGCCCACGGGCGTGGCTTTTTTGTCTGCGGGCTGGCCTGCCGGCCATGGTTCGCGCTTTCCAAAAACAAAACCCCCGGCTGGGCCGGGGGTTGGATGCTTATCTCTGGGGATCAGGGCTGGAGTGCGCTGTCACCGTGAAACAGCGCCTGCTCGCCGGACTTGAGCACATAGCCCTTCCAGGGGAAGAGCTGGTAGGCCCCTCCCTGCCAGGACCAGTTTCCCTCCTCGCCCTGGCGGTCAAGGGGGATCCGCTCGCCGCTTGGCAGGGTCAGCTCGGCCTTGCTCCGATCGGCGTTGAACAGCACGAAGGCGCTGCCGGTCTCGGTGGCCTCGAGGGATTGCAGGCGCACCCCCTGTTCGAACAGGCGTACGCACTGGCCGAGCAGGGGGGACCACTGGTAACCTGCGCTGGCACGGCAGCCGTGGGCATCCTGATCGTTGCCGACCAGCTGGGGAGTCTGGGTGCTGCAGGCCGCCAGCAGCAGGGAGGCGGCCATCAGAGTCAGGGTTCGCATGCTCACACCTGCTTGTCTTCGAGATTGTCCCGTTCGATCACGACGTTGGAGAAGCCCAGCTCCTTGAAGTAGTTCTCCCTGTAGTCCTTCACGCTCTTCTTGTCGCGGCGGCATACCTGGGCCAGCTGGGCCTCCATGGCGTGGAAGCTGGAGAGATCCAGCCCCTCGGCCGCGGCGATGGCGTCATAGATGCTGTTGAACTTGTCGTTGGCGTAGCCTATCTCTTTGGCCTGCTTCTTGTAGGTGTAGGTAATCTTAAACGCCACTGGGGTCTTCCTTCTGTTTGGCCTGTTTGCGCTGAACGTAGAGATAGAGGCTCTCTACCTTCTCTCGCGCCCAGGGAGTCTTGCGCAGGAACTTCAGGCTGGACTTGACGCTGGGATCCTCGGTGAAGCAGCGGATGTTGATCTGCTGCCCCAGGGCTTCCCAGCCGTAGTGCTCGACCAGGGCGGTGACGATCGCCTCCAGGGTCAGCCCGTGCAGCGGGTTGTTTTTCTGCGAGCTAGCAGGCTTCGACTGGTCACTCATGCCTGCTCCGCCAGCTTGGCAAAGGGTTGACCCATGCGGGTGGTGACGCCGTTGGCCAGGTGGGGTTCGAAACCGGCCAGCATGCCCGGGCCAAACAGGCAGACGACGGTGCTGCCGAGCTTGAACAGGCCCATCTCGGCGCCTTTTTGCAGGGTGATGGCCTCGTCGCCGGTGTAATCCCAGCGCACTACTTCCTTCTGCTTGGTCGGCGCTATGTTGCCGGCCCAGATGGTCTCGATGCTGGCGACGATAGTGGCGCCAACCAGCACCAGCGCCATGGGGCCGTGCGGAGTGCGGAAGGTGGCAACCACCCGCTCGTTGCGGGCGAACAGGTTGGGCACGTTCTCGGCGGTGAGCGGGTTGACGGAGAAGAGATCCCCCGGCACGAACACCATGCTCTCCAGCACGCCATCCAGCGGCATGTGGATGCGATGGTAATCCTTGGGTGCCAGATAGATGGTGGCAAAGTCCCCATCCTTGAATGGCGCCACCAGATCCTCGAAGCCGCCCAGCAGCTCGCGGGCGCTGTAGTCGTGGCCCTTGGCCTGGATGATGCGGCCTTGGTTAATGGGGCCGAGCTGGCTGACGGTGCCGTCCACCGGCAGGGCCAGGGTCATGGCATCCTCGACCAGGGGGCGGATCCCCGGCTTGAGCTCGCGGGTGAAGAAGGCGTTGAAGCTCGCGTAGTGGGCCGGATCTTCGTGCAGCGCTTCGCTCATGTCGACGCCGTACTGCTTGATAAAGGCCTCGATCACCCGGGTGGTGAGGTTGCCAGCCTCGGCGGCGGCAAGCTTGCCGACCAGGCGGGAGAGGGCGTGTTTGGGCAGGCAGTATTGACCGGCAATTTTCAGGTTGTCAGTGATGCTCATGATCTTCATCTGCTCTTTCTAAAAAGAGGGAGGTTGATTGGGTCACAGCCGGGCTTGTTGCCGACCGTGGCGGGCTTCCTGCATGGTTTCCAGGATGCGGTGATAGTTGTGGAAGCGGTCAGGGCTGATGGCGCCACTGCTGACCGCCGCCCGCAGGGCGCAGCCGGGATCGTCCTTGTGGGTGCAGTCACGGAACTTGCAACTGCCGAGGTAGTCGCGAAACTCCACGAAACACCAGGTGATGCGATCGGCTTCCAGGTGCCATAGGGCGAACTCGCGGATCCCGGGGGAGTCGATGAGATCGCCGCCGCTCGGGAAGTGATAGAGCCGCGCCGTGGTGGTGGTGTGGGTGCCCAGCCCCGAGTTTTCGGAGATCTCGCCGGTGAGCACGCCGAGCCCCGGCATCAGGGCGTTGGTGAGTGACGACTTGCCCACCCCGGATTGGCCGACGAAGATGCTGATCTTGTCGGTCAGGGCGGCCTTGAGCGCATCGAGCCCTTCGCCGCTCTCGCAGCTCACCAGGATCACCGGGTAGCCGAGCTTGCGGTAGGCGGCGAGCTGGCCTTCGACCCGGGTGCGGGCCGCCTCGTCCAGCATGTCGACCTTGTTCAGCACGATGAGGGGGGCGATTTCCACATCCTCGGCGGCCACCAGGTAGCGATCGACTATGTTGGTGGAGAACTCGGGCATCACCGCCGAGACGATGACTATCTGGTCGATGTTGGCGGCGATGGGTTTGACCCCGTCGTAGAAGTCCGGCCGGGTCAGCACCGAGTGACGGGGATGCACCGCCTCGATGACCCCGGCGGTCGCGGCATTGAGGCCGGGACGCCACACCACCTTGTCACCGCACACCAGGCTGTTGATGCTGCTGCGCCTCAGGTTGCTGCGGTGTATGGTGCCATCGACGGCTTCCACGTCCGCATGCTGGCCGAAGCGGCTGATCACCACCCCTTCGATGGCCGGGCCAAACAGGGTGTCATCCACCACAGTGGTGTGATCTTTTTGCAGCCGCCGCTCGCGGTTGGCCTGAACGCGCCTCTGTTGACCCAGATTGAGTTTTGCTTTCTTTGCCACTCGATTCGCCAGTTTATGAACAGATCCAAAGCCAGTATGATACATGCAAATTGGCAAAATTCCGCCATTCCTCCCAATAGAGAGAGCAATCATGACAGTCAGCGCGCAGAACCTGGTATGGATCGACATGGAGATGACGGGGCTGGACCCCGAACAGAACGTGGTTCTGGAGATTGCCACCATCATCACCGACAAGGATCTGAACGTGCTGGCACAAGGACCCGTCATCGCCATTCACCAGAGCGATGAAGAGCTGGCCAAGATGGACGAGTGGAACGTCAACACCCACACCAAGAGCGGGCTGGTGGCCCGGGTCAAGGCGAGCGAGCACGACGAGGCCCGTGCCGTGGCCGAGACCCTCGAGTTCATCCGCCAGTGGGTGCCGGAGCGCACCAGCCCCCTGTGCGGCAACAGCATAGGCCAGGATCGCCGCTTCATGGTCAAGCACATGGGCGAGCTGGAAGCCTTCTTCCACTACCGCAACGTCGACGTCAGCACCATCAAGGAGCTGGTGCGCCGCTGGCAGCCGGAGCTGCTGGAAAAGTTCACCAAGAGCGGTTCCCACCAGGCGCTGGACGACATCCGCGAGTCCATCGCCGAACTGCAGTTCTACCGCAGCCACGTCTTCAAAATCTGAGTCTCCGGCAAGGGGTTGCCGTCGCCCGGTTGCTAAAATCGGCAGTTCGGCCAGCTTTTGAGCGAACGGCTGCACAGTGACAAAAAAGCCCTTGCAATTGGAATGACTGCTCTTATAATTCGGCTCCCGTACAGTAGCGCAAGCAACCAAATGCTGTACGGCCGTTTTAAGGTAGTTGCGGGAATAGCTCAGTTGGTAGAGCACGACCTTGCCAAGGTCGGGGTCGCGAGTTCGAGTCTCGTTTCCCGCTCCAAAAGTTTGCAGATGATATTCCGATGCGGGAATAGCTCAGTTGGTAGAGCACGACCTTGCCAAGGTCGGGGTCGCGAGTTCGAGTCTCGTTTCCCGCTCCAATCATCAGCACAGCCTCAAGACACATGTAGCGGGAATAGCTCAGTTGGTAGAGCACGACCTTGCCAAGGTCGGGGTCGCGAGTTCGAGTCTCGTTTCCCGCTCCAATACGTATTAGTAAGCTACTGCAGATGATTATTCCGATGCGGGAATAGCTCAGTTGGTAGAGCACGACCTTGCCAAGGTCGGGGTCGCGAGTTCGAGTCTCGTTTCCCGCTCCAAATCACTTGCAGAAGACACCCTGTTGCGGGAATAGCTCAGTTGGTAGAGCACGACCTTGCCAAGGTCGGGGTCGCGAGTTCGAGTCTCGTTTCCCGCTCCAATCTCTCTCCTCGAAGTACACAAATCCAATATTTAAACGCACTCATTGCCACATCCAGTTGGTAGAGCATGATCCGCGCCTTGCCAAGGCTGGGGTCGCGAGTTCGAGTCTCGTTTCCCGCTCCAATCTCTCTTCGAAGTCCTCATCATCCATTTGAATTGTCCATCACATCGCGTAGCGATGATTTGTCGTATCCGGCATTCAGCCAGATCAGACCCATGTCTTCTGTCGCCGCTTTGTGCACAGGTGTTGGGGAGGGTTGTGGTTGCTGCGGACAGGCTTATGATCGTGGCGGGGAAGGGGAAACGGCGGGCAAAAAAATAGGAGGGGCCTTGGCTCCTCCTGCGAGTTCACGAGTGCGGCTTAGAGCAGAGTCACGTTCTCAGCCTGCGGGCCTTTCTTGCCCTGGGTCACGGTGAACTGGACTTTTTGACCTTCAGCCAGGGTCTTGAAACCAGTGCTCTGGATGGAGGAGAAGTGAACGAAAACGTCCGGTCCCTGGGATTGCTCGATGAAGCCAAAACCCTTGGTTTCGTTGAACCATTTTACTTGGCCGGTGCGAATGTCAGACATGTGGTAAGTCCTATCTATAACAAAATGAAACTAACGCCTTGTTGGGCAGCATTTGCCTAGAATGCAGGGGCCTACCCATGACTGACTACGTCAATTTGTTCCAGTGGCATGCAGTACAATCCCTGTCTAAAGCACAATCGATTGTACTGGAGCCCGATCCCTTGTCAATTTGGCACTTTTCATTTTTTGAGCGAGCTAAAAGTATTGGGAAGTCAGCGGCTTGTTTCATGCTTCTGGTCAAAAAAACGGGAGGCCATGGCCTCCCGTTTTTTTATTCCTTGAGGGCGAACCCTTCACCCTGTCGGTCGTAGCGGTAGTTTGCCTGACCGAAGGAGCGGATCTCGACCCGCTGGATGCGGCGGCCTGTGTCCACCAGGATGAACACCGACTTGCCCGATTGCAGCCGGGTCAGCGGCCTGTCCGGCCCCTCTATGGCGATCAGGCGGCTCAGCTCGGCCCCGGGCAGTTCAAACTTGCGCCAGATGGAGTAGAGGGTCTCGCCGGCCTGCACCTCGTGCTGCAGCCAGGTGCCATCCACCTTCTCCTCGACCGGTTTGGCCGCGACCGGCGCACTGCCTGCGGCCCCGTTGCCCACGGTCAGCGCCTGGGTCGGCACGGCCAGCGGCACGGCGAGCGAACCGGAAGGGGCCGCCCTGGGGGCGGCGGGGGCGGGTTCCCAGGCCAGCAGCAACAGCCAGAGAGGCACCAGCACCAGCAGGCCTATGGTGTGCTTGCGCGGCAGCGGGCTCACCAGCTTGAATGAGCTGGTTCTGGGTTCCTTGTTGCGTTGACCAAGGCCGCTCATGCCCTGACCGAGGCGCTGACGCAGGGGCAGGGTAGCGGCATTGATACGATGGAGCAGGGTTCCTTGTGATTCGTCTTGGCGACGCTGCTGGGCTCGTCTGTTATGGCCACGTGGGCGACGGTCCGGGGTGGGCACGGCATTTACCTCTCACTACATTGCCTGCCATCAGGCAAATATAGCGCCTATGGTAAACGGACTCGCCCCCGAGGGGGAGAGCCCTGAGCATGAAAATTATCAGCTGAGACGAAATTGCCCCAGCAACTGCTGCAAACGCTCGGCCGCCTGGCGCAAGGCCTGGCTGGCTTTCGCCGTATTGGTCGCATCCTGGGCGATGTCGTTGGCCAGTGCGTTGGTTTTTGACAGGTTGCCTGAGACTGTCTCGGAAACCGAGCTCTGCTCCTCGGCGGCGGAGGCTATCTGATAGGTCATGTCGTTGATGGTGGCGATGGCCTGGAAGATGCTGTCGAGGGCCGCCTCCGCCAGATCGGCCTCGCCCACCGCCTGATGGGTCAGCTGCTGGCTCTGCTGGATGGCGTTGACCGCATTGGCCGAGCTGTGGCGGATCTTCTCGATCAGCTCCTGGGTGTTCTGCACCGCCTGCTGGGTGTTGCCCGCCAGCTTGCGCACCTCGTCGGCCACCACCGCAAAGCCGCGCCCCTGCTCGCCGGCCCGGGCCGCTTCGATGGCGGCGTTGAGCGCCAGCAGGTTGGTCTGATCGGCGATGCCCTGGATGACGGTGAGTATGCTGGTGATCTGCTCGCTGTCGTGGGCCAGCCCCTCGACCACCTCGGCCCCCTTGCCCGCCTCGGCCGCCACCTTGTGCATGGACTGGATCACCTGCTGGAAGCGCACCTTGCCCTGATCCGCCGCCCCCTGTGCCTGCTTGGCGGAGTCGGCGGTGTTGTTGGCGTGGGTGGCCACCTCCTGGCTGACATAGGACATCTCCTGCACCGCGGTCAGCATCTGCTCCATTTCCGCCTGGTGATGCTGCAGGTTGCTGTCGGTCTGGCCGGCGATGCGGTCGGTATCCCCCGCGTGGCGATGGACCTCGCTCGCTGTCTTCTGCACGTCCCCGAGCAGCACCTGCAACTTGTCGATGAAGCGGTTGATGCCGCGGGCCAGTGACCCCAGCTCGTCCTGGGAGCGGGTGTTCAGGCGCTTGGTGAGATCCCCCTCGCCATCGGCGATGTCATCCACCAGGCTGACCATCTGGCGGATGGGGCCCGTGATGCTGCGGGCGATCACCAGCATGGTGGCCAGGGCCAGCACCAGAACGATGAGGGCACCGATGAGCTGCTGGGTCATGGCGGCCCGGTTCATCTCGGTGAGCTGGCTCTCCAGCTGATCGGCCCCCGCCAGCACCACCTGATAGGGCAGGGTGACTATGATGGCCCAGTTGCGGGCCATGCCCGGCACCGCGATGGGCACAGAGATGCGAAACGCCTCGTCGAGCTCCTGGCGTTGCAGCTCGGGCTTGAGGTATTGCTGCCAGCCGTCGCCCAGCAGCTTGTCGGCGCGGCTGCCGAGCAGGCTGGGGTCCCCGCTGGTGCCTGTGATGACGCCGGCGGCGCTGACGATCAGGGTCTCTCCCTTGCCGTCATAGATGTTGCTGTTGAGGGACTGGGCCTGGCGGCTGATGGAGTCCACCGCCAGATCCAGCGCGGCAATGCCCTTGAACTGACCGCCCACCAGTATGGGGGTGGTGATGGTGCTCACCAGCACCTGCTGGCCGTTGATGTCCACCTTGAAGGGATCGATGAGGCAGGAGCGCCCCTCCCGTTTCGGGCAGGCGTAGTAGTCGTTGGCCGGATTGCCGAATTCGTCCGGGTCGCTCTTCTCGATGGAGAGCAGCAGATCCGAGCTAATGTTCTCCTTGTCGCGATAGAAGTAGGGGACGAAGCGCCCCTTGTCATCGCTGCCAAGGGCACTCTGGCCTGCGAAGGCGCTGTCCTGGCCGTCGAAGCCGTTCGGCTCGAAGCCCGCGAAGGCGCCATAGAGCTGGGGTTCCAGGCCGAGCTGCGCCTTGAGCAGATCCGTGGCCTGCTGGCGATCCAGCGGCAGCTTGCCCCCTTGCTGTTGGGCGAAGACGCTGGCCATCTGCTGGGTATAGGAGAGACCCTTTTGCAGCAACTGGGTGATGGTGGCGGCCTCGGCGCGGGCGTTGGCACTCACCTTCTGCCAGGCCTCCTGCTGCAGGGCGGCGCGGCTGGAACTGATGGTCAGCTGCTGGGACTGCTTGCTCGAGTATTGGTTGAGCAGGATCAGGATGACCAGGGCCGTGGTCATGGCGACCCCCGCCAGTACCAGGATGCGATTCTGGATGGAGCGAAACTGCATCTCGTGTTCCTTGTGAGTAGAAAGTTGTATGAATTATCGGCATGGCGGGAGATTCCTCCAGCAATGTTGATCAGCAAAGCTGAAAATGAGGGGCGGTTCTGCGATCCCTCTCAAAGAACGGTACCCCGGCGGAATCAAGACCTGTTTAGGCCCCGGCTATTGCATGGTTTTCCCATCCGTGATTCTGAGTGCTAAAATGCGACGGTTTTTTCTAACGCATTGGCCCAAGGCCCTCTACACAAGGCTTAAAGATGAAAGTCAAAACCCGTTTTGCTCCCAGCCCGACCGGCTTTCTGCATGTCGGCGGTGCCCGTACCGCACTCTATTCCTGGTTGTTCGCAAAGAGCCAGGGCGGCGAGTTCGTGCTGCGTATCGAGGATACCGACCTGGAACGTTCCACTCAGGAGGCGATCGACGCCATCATTGAGGGCATGGAATGGCTGGAGCTGAACTGGGATGAGGGCCCCTACTACCAGACCAAGCGCTTCGATCGCTACAACGGCATCATCGACGAGATGCTGGCCGATGGCCGCGCCTACAAGTGCTTCTGCTCCAAGGAGCGTCTGGAGGCGCTGCGCGAAGGCCAGATGGCGAGCGGCGAGAAGCCCCGCTATGACGGCAAGTGCCGGGATGCCGCCCACGATCACCCGGCCGATGCGCCCCACGTCATTCGCTTCCGCAACCCCACCGAAGGCTCAGTGGTGTTCGATGACCACGTCCGTGGCCGCATCGAGTTCGCCAACACCGAGCTCGACGATCTCATCATCCGCCGCACCGACGGCGCCCCCACCTACAACTTCTGCGTGGTGGTCGATGACTGGGACATGGAGATCACCCACGTGGTGCGTGGCGAAGACCACATCAACAACACCCCGCGCCAGATCAACATCTACAAGGCCCTGAACGCGCCCGTGCCTGAGTTTGCCCACGTCTCCATGATCCTGGGTGACGATGGCGCCAAGCTCTCCAAGCGCCACGGTGCTGTCTCCGTGATGCAGTACCGCGACGACGGCTACCTGCCGGAAGCCCTGCTGAACTACCTGGTGCGTCTGGGCTGGTCCCACGGCGATCAGGAGATCTTCAGCCTGGAGGAGATGATCAAGCTGTTCAGCCTGGATGCCATCTCCAAGTCCGCCTCCGCCTTCAACACCGACAAGCTGCTGTGGCTCAACAACCACTACATGCGCAGCCTGGATCCGGCCTATGTGGCCAAGCACCTGGAATGGCACATGGCCGCCCAGAACATCGACACCAGCAAGGGCCCGGCGTTGCCTGCCGTGGTGACCCTGCTGGCCGAGCGCTGCAACACCCTGGTGGAGGTGGCCGCCCAGAGCCGCTACCTGTTCGAAGAGTACGAGGCCATCGACGAAGCGGCCGCCAAGAAGCACCTGCGCGGCGTCGCGGCCGAGCCGCTGACCCTGGCCAGGGCCAAGCTGGCGGCGCTGGAGACCTGGACCACGGAGGCGCTGCACGAGCTGATCGAAGCCACCGCCGCCGAGCTGGGTCAGGGCATGGGCAAGGTCGGCATGCCGCTGCGCGTCGCCGTGACCGGGCTGGGTCAGTCCCCCGCCATCGACGCCGTGATGGCGCTGGTGGGCAAGGAGCGGGTCCTTGCCCGTATCGATCGCGCCCTGGCGTACATTGAAGCGCGCATGGCAGCCGAATAAGCCTCTGCCATTGCTTGAAAAAGGGCTCCCGCAAGGGGGCCCTTTGCTTTTGCGCGGTGCTCAGATTCATGACATAAAACAGCGACATAGCGACGCAGTTGGCGGTAAAAACAGCTAACTGCCTGAATTTTGACTAAACGCTCCAGCGGGCGTTATTTTTGGGTTGACAGCAAAGCGGGTGATGCCTATCATGCGCCTCCGTTGCCAGAGATAACTTTGGTAGCGCCGAGGTGAGTTGGGGTTATAGCTCAGCTGGGAGAGCGCTTGCATGGCATGCAAGAGGTCCGCGGTTCGATCCCGCGTAGCTCCACCAAATTCTCCTCGAACAATCTGGAATCCAAGGGGTTATAGCTCAGCTGGGAGAGCGCTTGCATGGCATGCAAGAGGTCCGCGGTTCGATCCCGCGTAGCTCCACCAGGTTCCTGATTGACATGAAGTACCCAGGGCAGTGCGGTGTGTATCACCCAGGCCGACCTTTGTGGGGTTATAGCTCAGCTGGGAGAGCGCTTGCATGGCATGCAAGAGGTCCGCGGTTCGATCCCGCGTAGCTCCACCACTATTTAGCAGTAAGGCAACTGGCCGCCAGAACCCGTTGTCTAATGAAGAAAGAATTTGGGGCTATAGCTCAGCTGGGAGAGCGCTTGCATGGCATGCAAGAGGTCCGCGGTTCGATCCCGCGTAGCTCCACCAAATTCAGAGTGAAGGTCTTGACCTTGATTCGCCACAACTTGGGGTTATAGCTCAGCTGGGAGAGCGCTTGCATGGCATGCAAGAGGTCCGCGGTTCGATCCCGCGTAGCTCCACCAAATACTTAAGGCCACCGTTATCGCGGTGGCCTTTTTGTTTGTTCTGGCATTTATTTTTTTCATGATGACTGCCTCTTCATTTACAAATCAAATGGCCAAAATGAAAAAGCCCGCGGCTGTCGCGGGCTTTTGGCGTTATTCAATACGGATCATGACGAGTGCCGACGCCGCCAGGCGAGCGGCAACAGGGCCAGCAGCAGGGCCAGCAGCAGGGCCCCCATGGCGCCGCCACCCCCCTTGCTCGCTTCCTTGAGCTTGAGGTCGACGATGACGGGGTCGTGGTCCGAGGCGCTGAAGGGGTTGTCCGACTTGATGAGATCGCCGGTGAAGGCGCCGCCATATTCGAACAGGTTGCTCTCGAAGGAGTTGATGTGCCAGTCGGCCACCGCCATCACCTTGTCTGCCAGCGCCGGGTTGGCGAGGGCGTAGTCCAGGGTGCCGAGCTCGGCCTCGTAGCTGTAGGAGATGGCTTTCGCCTGGTTGAACTTGACGTTCAGATCCACCAGGCCGTAACCCTTGCCCACCGCCTGGCCCATCTGCTCGTAGGGCTGCTCGCCGATGAAGGTGTGGGAGGCGGAGCGGATCTGGCGCTCCCCCGCGACCGGCGCATAGTCGGTCAGCACCCGGATGGGATCCTCCTTGGCGTAGGAGTTGAAGTCTCCCACCAGCAACACCTGGCCCGGCATCTTGCTCACCGCCTCTCCCAGCACCCTGGCGGCGCTCACCCGAAACTCGGTGCACTTGCCCTGCAGATCCGCAGGCTCCGTCTTGCCATCCCCGTTCTCATAGCAGCCCGAACCCTTGGATTTCAGGTGGTTGACCACCAGGGTCAGGGGGGCGTCGCTGCCCGCCACGGTGAAGCGCTGCACCAGGGAGTCCCGCTGACCGGCGCTTTTGGCGACGCCACCCGCGGTGTAGCGCTGCTCAGGCAGGCGGATAACCTCGGCATCCCCGCTCGGAGCGAGCAGGGCGGGGCGATAGATCATGGCCACCATGATGGCGTCGCCGCCGAAGAAGCGCTCCTCGGTGAGCAGGGCCTTGGGCAGGGTGACGAAGGCGTAGTGCTTGTTCGCCTCTTTCTGGCGGGCGTTGAGGCTCTCCACCAGATCGTGGAGGGCGGCGTGCTCGTCGAAGCCGTTGTTCTCCATCTCCATCAGGCCGAGCAGATCGGCGTCCATCTCGGCGATGGCGTTGACTATCTTGGCGCGCTGCAACTGGAACTCCTCCAGGCTCTTGGCGCCGCGGTTGCAGCCCTTGGCGCTGTCCGCATCCGCCTGATCCGCGCAGAGCACGTTGAGGGCGCCCCCCACGCTGGAGTGGCTGGTGAAGTAGTTGAGCACGTTGAAGCTGCCGATCCGCAGGTCGCTGCCATGAGCGCGGGCCGGAGCACCCTGGCGATCGTTCTCGTCGGTGCGCAGCAGATCCCCCGCGGTGATGCGCTGATCCTTGGGCACGATCAGGCGGTACTCGTCATAGCTGTAGCCCACCATGGCCTCCAGGTTGACCGGGGCATCGCCGATGCGCAGATAGCCCTGCTCCGGCTCCCAGGCCGGCAGCCAGGGGAGCTTGCCGTTGGCGGCCTTGAAGTCCGACTCGAGGAAGACGCGGTTGCCGGCGTTGGCCTCGGCCAGCGCCACGGCTTCTGGGCTGCCTGCCACATGGAGCTGGGTCGGCTTCATCAGCGGGGCGCCGTGGGCGAGCACCAGGTTGTTGCGCCTGGCGGCGTAGTCGTAGCTGAAGTTGCGGCTTATCTTGAGCTCGCTGCCCTCATCGAGGCGCACCCGCATCCCCTCGTGACGCTCCAGGGCCCGGGCCAGGGTCTCCCCTTCCAGTACCCGCAGCGCCGTGGCGGCCGGGGCTGCGCCCTGGGCCAGCACCGCCAGGCGCGGCGTGCTGCCGTCAACCAGTGGCTTGAGCTGGGTGTGGCCGTAGAACTCCTCGACCCTGGCCTCCAGACAGACCAGGGCCCCCGGCTGGATGTCCGGGTACTTGCTGGCGAACTGCTTGTCGTTGAGGTAGACGAAGATGCCGTCCGACGTCTCGGGGTTGCCGTCCCCCTGCAGATCCTGCAGGTAGAAGCCTCTGTTCAGGCTCTCGCCGAGGGCGGAGACCAGGGCCTTGACCTTGACAGTCCCGGGGCTTTCAAACAGATCGCCCGGGACGAGGGGGCTCTTGTCGCCGCTGCCCTGGATAGCGGGGATGGGGGTGAGGGCGCTGTCGGCCGGGCAGCTGAAGCCGGCGGCATGGAGAGACGGGGACGCGAGGGCGAGCCCCACGGCCAGGGACAGCAGGGTAGGTCTTCCTTTCATGGGTATTCCTTTTTTATTTTTGCCAGTGTTTCCATAGCCTTGGCGCTTTGGCCAAGGGCGCGCATTGTCACATTTCTGGCAGCTCTGACCAGTGAGGCAACGCACATTATGGGGAGACAAAAGAGGCTGAGTCCGTTTTTTTGACGTGGCTAACAGATTGATATTAATGACTTAATGGTTAGTTGGCCGATTGAGGGGAAGTGTGAGTCGGCCGGCATTCACATATTTTCCTTAGAGAATAAAGATTGAGCGGTTGCCACTTGCTTCCTATACTCGAGCCGTTCCTCACGGAACCCAGGCAAAGGGCAAACCGGCAGTGATGCCGGGACGCAAAGCCTCCGATCTGCCCCAAGCGGGCCAGACAGCGGGGTTACCCAGGGTGACTTGAGGGTTTGTGGCCCGTCCATGGCCTGTTGTCGCTCCCTTGTTCCCTGTTGCGATTGCGCTTTTCCCGGTCTTAAAAGCCAAGACAAAACAAGGATGATAACAATATGCAACAGATCTTGAGGCCCTGCAGGCTCGCCATGCTGGTTGCCCTTGCGGCCGTCCCTGCCTGGGCGCAGGCCGCCTATCCCGCCTATCAGGCCGGCACCGCCTACAAGGCTGGCGACATCGTCAGCAACGCAGGCGCCCTCTATGAATGCAAGGAATTCCCTTACTCCGGCTGGTGCGGCGCGTCGCCTTACCACTACGAACCCGGTGTCGGCGCCGTCTGGGCCGATGCCTGGAAGCTGTATGGCGGCGAGGTGCCGCCGCCGGCCCTGGTGGTCGCCATCGGCTCCCCCGCCGTGGGTAGCAGCGTCAGCGAAGGGGCCAGCCTGGCCCTGGCGGTGACCCTGAGCGGCCCGGTCACGGCGCTCGCCCGGGTGGAATACCTGATCGACGGCACCCTGGTCGCCACGGCCACGGCTTCCCCCTGGAGTGCCAGCTGGTCTGCCGCCGGTGTGGGCAATCACGCCCTCAAGGCACGGGCGCTGGATAAAGACGGCAAGGTGCTGAGCGAGGCGGATTCGAGCTTCCAGGTCGCCGCCGTGGTGGCGCCAGAGGCGCCCAAGGTGAGCATCGCCAGCCCCGCCGCCGGGGCCAGGGTGACCCTGGGCCGCGCCCTCACCGTGACCGGCAATGTCACCGACGCCAATGACGACGTCGCCAAGGTCGAGCTCTTCGTGAATGGCCAGAAGGTGGGCGAGGATAGCAGCGCCCCCTGGCAACTGAGCTGGACGCCCCAGAACAAGGGGCTGACCGGCCTCAAGCTGGTGGCGACCGACAAGGCAAATCTCTCCGGCGAGTCGGCCCTGGTGGACGTCCAGGTGGAAGAGGCGGCGCTGCCCCCCACCGGCGGCAACCTCTCCTGCGACGTGCGCCAGATCTACCGCGCCGACGGCAGCGAGTGCATGGGGGATGACCATGGCCGCCGCGTCATCGGTTACTTCACCTCCTGGCGCACCGGCAAGAACGGTCTGCCCGCCTACCTGGTGGGCGACATCCCCTGGGACAAGATCACCCACATCAACTACGCCTTCGCGGCGGTGGACGAGCAGAGCCACACCATCAAGGTGGATGACGCCGCCACCAAGCTGACCTGGAACGGAGTGCCGGGCGCCGAGATGGATCCCGAGTTCGCCTATCAGGGCCACTTCAACCTGCTGTCGAAGTACAAGAAGCAGTACCCGGACGTGAAGACCCTCATCTCCGTGGGGGGCTGGGCCGATACCCGCGGCTTCTACGCCGCCACCACCAAGGGCGACTGCTCGGTCAACACCGCCGGCATCAACGCCTTCGCCGACTCGGCGGTGGGCTTCATCCGCCAGTACGGCTTCGATGGGGTGGACATCGACTACGAGTACCCCACCTCCATGAAGGATGCGGGCAACCCCAACGACTTCCCGCTCTCCAACCAGTGTCGCGGCAAGCTGTTTGCGAACTATGAAGTGCTGATGAAGACCCTGCGCAACAAGCTCGACAGCGCCGGGACCGAGGACGGTCGCAAGTACATGCTGACCATAGCCTCGCCGGCCTCGGCCTACCTGCTGCGCGGCATGGAAAACTTCCAGGTCACCCAGTACCTCGACTACGTCAACCTGATGACCTATGACTTCCACGGTGCCTGGAACCACTTCGTCGGCCACAACGCCGCCCTGTTCGACAACAAGGCGGATCCCGAGCTGTCCCAGTGGGGTGTCTACACCCAGGTCCAGTTTGGCGGCATCGGCTATCTCAACTCCGCCTGGGCGGCCCACTACTTCCGCGGCGCCCTGGCGGCGGGCAAGATCAACATAGGGGTGCCTTACTACACCCGTGGCTGGCAGGGGGTCACCGGTGGCACCCACGGCCTGGGGGGCAAGGCGGCGCTGCCGAGCCAGAGCGATTGCCAGCCGGGCACTGGTGGCAGCACCATCCCCTGCGGCAACGGGGCGGTCGGTATCGACAACATCTGGCATGATCTGGACAAGAACGGCAAGGAGATAGGCGGTGGCGCCGTGCCCATGTGGCATGCCAAGAACCTGGAGCACGCGGCCAGCCTCGGCATCACCACACTGCCGAGCTACGGCCAGGCCTGGGGTCTGGATCCCAACAACCCGGCCCACGTGATGCAAGGCCAGTATGTGCGTTACTACGACGACAAGGCCCATGCGCCCTGGCTGTGGAACGAGCAGAAGAAGGTGTTCCTCTCCACCGAAGATGAAGAGTCCATGGGTCACAAGCTCGACTACATAGTCAAGCGCGGCCTGGGGGGCGTCATGTTCTGGGAGATGGCGGGAGACTATGACTTCGACGCCGCGAAGAACGAGTACGTGATGGGCAGTACCCTCACCAGCCTCGCCTACGAGAAGTTCAGCAAGGCCGACAAGGCGGCCCTGAAGCAGAACGATCTGCCGGCCCCGGCCGCCCAGCTCGACATCGGCGTGAGCCTCTCCGGCTTCAAGGAAGGGGACTCCAACTACCCGATCAACCCGACCCTCAAGCTCACTAACAAGTCGACCCAGACCATACCGGGCGGCACTCGCATCGAGTTCCTGATGCCCACCTCCACCTCGGACACCATCACCGACCAGAGCGGCATGGGGCTGAAAGTGGTGGAGAGCGGCGGCAACCAGAACTCCGACGGCATCGCCAATGAGAAGGACTTCCACAAGGTGGCCCTGACGCTGCCGGCCTGGAAGGCCTGGGCGCCGGGCACCGAGGTGGAAGTGGCCATGACCTACTACCTGCCGGCCGCCGGCGTGCCGAGCGGCATGCGCCTGATTGCCGGCAGCCAGACCATAGGCCTGAAGTCCGACTTCCCGGCCCTGGCCGAGGCGGTACTGGGCAGCAGTGGCGGTGACGGCGGCAGCGGTGGCACCAGCTGCACCAGCCAGAACGTCAACCCGGCGGACTACAATGCCTATCCGACCTGGCCGCGCGGGGATCACGCCAATGGCAACGACCGCATGACCAACGGCAAGGCGGTGTGGCAGGCCAACTGGTGGACCAGCAGCGAGCCCAAGGCGGGTGACGGCAGCTGGAAGCTGGTGTGCAACTATTGAGTTGTCCCGGTTGCAGTACCAGCAGCGAGCTCAGAGCGGGCGATGGCGGCTGGAAGCTGGTGTGCAACTACTGAGTTGTCCCGGTTGCTGAAGCTGGTATGCAGCGACAGATAATCGGTTGAGGGGTTAACCCCGCGTCAACCCAATGACCCAATCCGGAGCCCAGGCTCCGGATTTTTTTGCGCCTTATACAAGGAAGGGAGCTCGTGACAATCGGGGGAGGGGACCATAAAAAAGACCGCTCCGAAGAGCGGCCAATTGCCACCAGGCAAGCTGCGGGGCTGACCCCCTTGTGGATGGGCAGTCGCCATGGACGGATGCCTGCCCATGGCGTGCCGGTTTATTGAGTGACGGCGCCGCCCTGTTGCTCCTTCAGGAAGCTGATCCAGGGGGAGGCGCGACCACTGACGTTGCCATTCTGGGCGGCCTGGGTGAAGGCGCTCAGCGCCTCCTTGGGTTTCTGCTGCTCGAAGTAGGCGACCCCGGTCAGGAACTTCAGATCCGCCCGCTGCTCGCCGCTGGCATTGGCGGCGGGCTTGGCGGCCAGGGCGACCAGATCCTTGTAGCGTTTGCTCTGGATCATCATGCGCGCCATCTTCAGCTGCAGCTCGGCACTGGGGGCCAGCTGATAGGACTTGGCCAGGGTGTCGATGGCAGGATCCAGCTCCTTGGCCTGATGCCAGTAGTTGGCGAGCGTCTTGTAGTTGGCCGCGCTGCTCTCGATGGTCCCCTCCTTCATCGCCTTCTCCATCACGCGGGCGGCGCGGTGGGGAATGCCGGCGAAGGCCAGGTAGTTGGCGAGCCGCTGCAACTCGGCCGCCTCGGTCAGCATGCCGAGGTTGTAGGCGCCTTCCAGCGCCGCCAGGGCCTTGGCATCGTTGCCCGCCTGCATGTGCATGGCCGAGAGCTGGGTCCAGTACTTCTTCTTCTCCGGGTACTTGTCCACCAGGGCGGTCAGCACCTCGGTGGCCGGCTTGTACTGTTTCAGCTCGTAGTGGGCCGCCATCTTCAGCAGATACCAGGACTCCGGCGCCTTGCCCGCGGAGAGCTTGATCGCCTGATCCACCGCCGGTATGGCCTCCCGGTACTGCTTGAGCTGCACATGGGCGTTGGCCAGGGTGATGTAGGCGTGCGGGGTCGGCTTCTCGTCCTTGCTAAGGTTCGCAAACCACTCCTTCATGGTGCTGATGGAGCCCTTGAAGTTCCCCTCCGCCATATAGAGCTGGGCCAGGTTGTAGCGCACCTGCTGGGCCACCGGCTGCGGCAGGCCGCCGGTGGCGATGGCATCGGCGAAGTATCTGGTCGCCTGACTGTATTTTTCCTGCTGGGCGGCCACGAAGCCCAGGGTCTGCAAAATGACCCCCTTGTCGTAGACCCGCTCGCCTGCACCGGACAGCGCCTCCTGCAGCTTGGCATTGGCCTCGCCGTATTTCTTCTCGGTGATCAACGCCTGGGCCTTGTTGACCGCGCGGTAGGCGCGGTCAGACAGGGCGGGCTGCTCGGCGGCCCAGCCGGCGGTACTGAGCAGTACCGCCATGGCCACCGGGGCGAGGATCAGGGTATGTAACTTTTTCATCGCCACCTTCCTTAGTTGACCGCGAACTCGATCTCTTGCTGCATGCGGCTTGCCTGGGGCTTGCCGTCCACCATGGCCGGCTTGAAGGTCCACTTGGCAATGGTCTTGCGCGCCTCCTTGCCGAGGTCGTAGCTGCGGGGCTCTTCCTTGACGATCCGGATGTTGCTGACGGTGCCGCGCTCGGTGACGGTGAACTCCACCAGTACCTTGCCGGAGGCGAGACCGGCCAGCGCCGCCTTGCGGGGCATCATGGGCTCGAACGTCGCCATGGGCATGGCGCCGTTGTTGCCGCCCATGCCGCCACCACCGCCGCCGGTGCTGTAGGCACCCAGGGCGTTGCCGCCGCCGATGTTGACCGGGATGTCGAGCTTGGGCATGTCCATGGGGGCACTGTCCATCTTGGGCCTGTTCGTGCTCGCCACCTCCATCTCGGGTGGGGGCGGCGGGCGGTTCGGGGGCGGCGGTTTGGGCAGTTCCTGTTGTTTCTCTTGCAGGGTCTCCTGGGGCTTGAGGCGAATGAAGTCAGTCATGGTGACGTCTTCTCTCTCCGTCAGCTCCCGGTGATCCGGTGTGATGAGCTTGTTCATTCCCAGAAACAGGAAGAACACCACCACACAGGAGACAGCTATCGCTATCAGGTATCTCATGGTGCTCGCTCCGGCATCAGCTGCTCTTGCTCGCCGCGATGGAGATGTTCTGGACACCGGCCATGCGGATCTGATCCATGACCTGGACCACCAGCCCGGAACGGGACTCGGTATCGGCCTGGATCACCACGGCGCTCTCCGGGTTCTCCGCCCGCAGCCGCTCGATGTTGGCACGCACGGCGCCCACCTCGACGACCCGTTTGTCGACCCAGACCTGGCCGTTCTCGCGGACCGCGACCATGATGTTCCCCTTCTTCACCGTCTCGGCCGTGCTGGCGCTCGGGCGGTTGATCTCCACGCCGGACTCCTTGACGAACGAGGTGGTGACGATGAAGAAGATCAGCATGATGAACACTATGTCCAGCATGGGGGTCAGATCGATGGCCGCCTCATCGGCACCGCTGTCGCTGTGACGTTTTCTCATGGCAAAAAACTCCTTGCTTGTTCTGTGCCCCGGCGGGCCTGGGCCTGCCGGGGATGTGCATCCTGCATCAGCCGTGTTTCAGGTTGTCTTCCAGCTTCTGCACCGCCAACTTGGCCTTGTGATCGAGCTGGTTGACAAAAAACAGGCCGGAAAGGGCGGCAATCATGCCTGCCATGGTCGGTACCGTCGCCTTGGAGATCCCCGAGGCCATGGCCCTGGGGGAACCCGTGCCCGTGATGGCCAGGGTGTCGAACACCTGCACCATGCCCACCACTGTGCCGAGCAGCCCCATCAGCGGACAGAGGGCGATCAGCACCTTGATGACCGGCATCCCCTTGTCCACCGCCATGGCGACCCGGGAGACCAGCTCGCGCCGGATCTGCCTGGCAGACCAGGAGAGGTGATCGCTGCGGGCCAGCCAGGTCGCCTTGGTCTGCTTCACCTGTTTGGGATAGACCGCCATGAAGTAGAACCAGCGCTCCAGCAGCAGGGCCCACATCATCAGGGTCAGGAAGAACAGGGCGACCAGTACGTCGCCCCCCAATCCCAGAAACCGGCGGACCGACTCGACTTCTTCAATCAACCAGAACCACATGGGTGACTCCTTAGGCTGCGGCTTTGGCGGCGTGCAGACGTTCCTGATAACGGGCTACGAAACCGGCGCTCTGCTCTTCCAGGACCTGGATGAGACGACGGCTCTGGGTCTGCACTATGGTGTAGAGGAACAGCATGGGCACGGCGACCACCAGACCCTGCATGGTGGTGACCAGGGCCTCGGAGATGCCGCCCGCCATCAGCTTGGGATCCCCGGTACCGAACAGGGTAATGGCCTGGAAGGTGGCTATCATCCCCACTACGGTACCCAGCAGACCCAGCAGCGGCGCGACCGAGGCGATCAGCTTGATGATGCTGATGCCCTTCTCGAACTTGGGCACGTTGCGCAGGATGATCTCGTCGAGCTTGGATTCCAGATCCTCTATGTTGTCACCACGGTGGGACTGATAGGCCCCCAGCATCTCGCCGATGGGGTTGCCCTTGATGATCTGCTCGGATTTCAGCTGCTTGCGCATGGACGAGCCGATCAACGACAGGCGGATACCGCAGAAGATGGCCAGCAGGGTGCCGAGCACGCCGAGCACCATGATGACGTAACCCACTTCACCCCCCTGATCGATCCGCTCCTTGAGAGTCGGTGACTGCACCAGCAGGGAGAGGATCACCCCGCGGGACGGGTCGATGAAGATGGGCTCGACGGTACCGTTGCCCTGTTCAAACTCGGCGATCGGCTCCAGCACGCTCTTCTCCGGTTGACGGGAGAGTTGCTCGAACTTGCCGGTCTCCGGCACAAAGGTGAGGTACTTGCCCTCGGAGACGGTGTTGAACTCGCCTATCTGGGTCACCGTCTTCTCGGCCTGGTTGCCCTCGCCGTAGACCACGGTGGCCGGGATCTGGCTCACCTTGCCGCCATCGACCATGCGGCCGAGGGTGGTGGTCCAGAAGGCGGTCAGATCGTCGCTGGAGGGGAGCTCCTTGCTCTCCGCCAGGCGGGTCAGCAGGGCCGTCTGCTCAGGGTGTTCGACCCGGCGGGCGGAGGCGTTGAAGATCCCCTTGAACTCGCCGGCGAACTGGCGCAGCACGCCGAACATCTCGCCCATGTTGCCGGAGCGCTGGCGCAGGGTCTCGGTCAGCTCGGTGAGCTGCTTGTCGTGGGCATCGAAGGTGGCCTTGAGCTGCTCGCCCTTGGCGGTCTCGGCGGCCAGCTCCGCCTTGGCCTTGACCAGCAGGGCCCCTTGCTCGTTCTTGTCAGCCAGGAAGCGGGCCTCCCGCTCCTTGTTGAGCTGGGATTCGCTGGTGCTGGCGGCCTTGACCTGGCTCAGCAGGGCATTGAGATCCACCGGTTTCTCGGCGGCGGTCACCGGCAGGGTGATCAGGGTGGCTCCCGCGATCAGGGAGGCAATGGCGAGTCTGATTCCTTTCATGATGCTTTCTCCGCAGTTTGAACCGGCAGCTTGATGAGGGCGGGGGGCGCCTGCTTCTTGGCGATGCGAAGGCCCTGTTCAACCGCACTGCGATACTCCTGGGGCAGCTCTTCCCACTGGCGGGTTTTCTTGTTCCACATGCCGGTCTCGTTGCCATCCGGGGACTGGTAGAGCAGGGCGATGCGGCCGACGCGCAGGAACTCGTAGGTCTTCTCGCCGCCGTCCTTGTCCAGGCTGGCCTTGTAGGACTCTATGGTGCGGCTGAAGCCCTCCTCGATCTGGTAGGCCTCGAGGATCTTGCGGTACTTCTCGGAGATGGTGACGTCGGCCCGGTTCATGAGGTCGGTCAGGGCCGCCACGCGGTCCTCCCGCTCGACCTTCTGGAACGGCAGGTCCAGGGCGACGAACTGATCGAGGGAGTCGATCATCTTGAGCATCAGGGGCACCACCTCGGTGCTGGTCTGATCGATCTGGGCTATCTGGCGCTGCATCGAGGCCAGTTCGGCACTCTGGGAGTCGACCATCTTGCCCACTTGCTCGTTGTAGGTGCGCAGGCTGTCGACCTGGCGCAGGGCGGCCTTGTACTGGGCCAGGGCAGACTCGGCAGACTCGGCGTAGCTGTCGATCTTCTGCTGGGATACTTTGGAGGCATTGTCGGTGGCGGCTTGAGCGTCCACTGCCTGACCGGCAGAGGCGGCACTCAGATTGAAGCTGGTCAGCAGGGCAGCCGAAACCAGGCTGCCGAGGAGCGCTTTCTTCATTGTAATAGTCCTTGTTTTCATAGGATTACCCTATCTCCGTGACTTCCTTGGAACCTTGGGCAGAGCCGGCCCGAGGGGGCCGGCTCGTCACTTTCCTGGTGGATCAGAACTTCTGGGCGTAGTCGAGGTAGTAGATGCGACCGTCGATGCTGTAGAGCTCCTCGTCATAGGTGAAGCCATCGCTCTCGAGGGACGGGCCCGCGTTGAACATGTTCTTCACCCCGACCTGGATCTTGCCGTTCCAGGGCGCATCCACGCCGACGTTCAGGTTCCAGGTGGTCTGGGACGCGATGTGGCCCACTTCCTCACCGGTGTCGGCGATGTAGTCCTGGCTCTGGGAGTCGATGTAGTTCGCGCTCAGGTAGGTATCCATGTTCCACCACTGGGGCACGTTGACACCCACGCCGGAGCTGAAGCGCATCTGCGGCAGACCGTTCTGGCCGATCTTGTCGATGACGGGGCCACCGGCGTACAGGCCTTCCTTGTACTCCAGGATGTAGGTGCCGCCGAGGTCATAGCGGATGGTGGCGGAGGTCAGGTCGTAGCGGTAATCCAGCTTGAGATCCAGACCGCTGGTGTTCAGGGTCCCCAGGTTGACCATGGGGGCGATGGCACCGCTGATCTTGCCCTGGCTGTTGCGGGTGATGTTGCTGGAGCCACCGTTGTTCAGCTCGTCATAGATGACGGACTGCAGGGAGTTCAGCTGGATCACGTCCTCGATCTTGATGGTGTAGTAGTCCAGGGAGAGGTTCAGGTCATCCAGCGGGCTGTAGGCCACCCCGAAGTTCCAGGTGTCCGCCGTCTCTTCCTTCAGCTCCTCGTTGGAGGTGCGGGTGGTGTCGTACTGGCGGTTCGGGCAGTCCGCCGCCGAGATGCCGTTGGCCTCGCAGTAGACATAGTCCTTGGCCCAGTCGGCCGAGAAGGAGTCAGCCGCGTAGAGATCGCTCAGGCTGGGGGCGCGGAACGAGCGGGACCAGGAGGTGCGCAGCATCAGGTTGTCCAGCGGCTGGTAACGCAGGCTCGCCTTGGGGGAGAAGGCGCTGCCGAAGTCGCTGTAGTCATCGAAGCGACCGGCCAGGTTCAGCTCGATCTGATCCGTGATGGGCACCAGGGACTCGATGTAGGCGGCGGTGACGTCGCGCACCCCGCCGGAGGAGTTGCCGGAGGAGCCGATGATGTTGCCGGCCTCGGACTGGGCATCGTACTTGTCGGTATAGACCCAGTCGTTGTACTCGGCGCCCGCATACCAGCTGACCGGACCGGCCGGCAGCTCACCCATGTCCCACTGGACACCGGCGTACCACTGGTAGAAGTCCATGGTGGAGCGGCGGCTGGTGTCGGCTGCCATGGCGGCAGTGCTCTTGGGATCGAACTCGCCCCCGACGAACTTGCCGTCGGCGATGGCCTGCTGGGCGGCGGATTGCAGCACGTAACCTGTGCCGTTCTCCTTGTTGTCGGTCTTGGAGTACATGTAACCGGCGTTCCACTGCATGTCGCCCACGGATTCTGTGGTGACAGTGCCCTCGAAGCCGAGGTTCAGGCTGCCGGTCATGTCGGTGACATAGTTGTCACGGGGACCGACGTTGGTGAAGCGGTAGTAGGCGTAGGCGGCTTCACCCAGACCCTGGGTGGCGGCGGCGTCCAGGCCGTTGTCGGCGAAGAACTGGGCGTTGTTCGGGTTGGACGGATCTATGGCGAAGGCGCCGGCGGCAGGGGCGAAGCGGCCGAAGCTCTCGACCCGGGAGCCGATGATCTGCGGCACGAAGTCGACGGTGTCGTTGATGTGGTAGCGACCGTTCACGTAGAGGGTGTCACGGCTGCGGGAGGCCGTGGTGGCCGCGACCTGACCGTAGTTGAAGTTGCAGCCGCCCTCGAAGCCGACGAAGGGCTCCTTGCAACTGCCGTCGGCATTGGTGGCACCGGCCAGGGGGCCGTATTTCCAGATGGGGTCCCCGTTGGCGTCGAGGCCGGTGATCCCCTCCACATTGCGGCCGTAGGGGCTGGGGGCATCGTTGCCCTGCTTGGCCAGATAATCGCGATCACGGCTGTAGATGACGTCCTTCTTGTCGTGCTCGTAGACCGCCATCAGCGAACCCTTCTCGCCATTGACCCCCGCCACGACGGAGCCACTGCTCTCGTCACCGCCCTCTTCGGTCGGGGAGCCGAGGCGTCCCTGGAAGGTCAGGCCGTCGTAGCCCTCTTTGAGCACCACGTTGATGACACCGCCGATGGCGTCTGAACCATAGATGGCGGAGCCGCCGTCCAGGTTGACTTCGACCCGCTCAACGGCGGCCATGGGGATGGTGTTGAGGTTGATGGAGGTGCCGCCCATGGTGGGGGAACCCGCTACCCGCTTGCCGTTCAGCAACACCAGGGTGCGCTCTGAGCCCAGGCCGCGCAGGCCGACGGTGGATTGGGACTGGAAGGAGCTGCCGGAGGCCGGGGAGACGCCACCGAAGGAGTTGTAAGAGGCCTGTTTGAGGTAATCGGCGACGGTCTGCTGACCGGATTGCTCGATCTTTGCCTTGGTCACTGAGACAACCGGGGTGGAGCCTTCCACATCGACCCGGGAGATCCGCGAGCCGGTGACCTTGATCTTCTGCAGTTTTTCGACATTCTGGCCCTCTTCGGCCAGGGCAGGGGTGCCCACAACTGCCGCGCTCGCCAAGGCAAACGCTACGGCAGCAGAGAGTCTGCTTTTCCTAAGCATCGTTAGTATCCTTCCTGATTGTTTTTTTGTTTGCTTCCCTTACCGCCCTCGTTGGAGCGGTGCGTAAGGCTTATCAAGGTTTGATGATTGACGTCAAATGGAGCGGCCAGGATGGGGAAGAGATGGAGCGTTAGAAGACTATGCAGGGCGATGGCATTCTTTTTGGCGTTTTATTCCGCAATGAGCGCGAACATTAATGTAAAGATGTTGTTAATTTTGTATTTTGCCATTTTATTGATTATTTTTGAACTTATCGATAAATCGCCTGTCGCGATGTTCTTCATATCGCGTAATGAC